>NZ_LAVK01000429.1 GCF_001083795.1 Streptomyces sp. SBT349 | reverse complement strand
GACATCACCGCCTTCGCCCTCGACCTGGGAGCCGCGCCGCCGACGTTCGCACGGCTTGGCGTGACCGCCGCGCAGATCACCCGCTACCGCCTGCCCTCCGCACCCCAGAAGGCCACCGACCGCCGTGGCGAGCACATGCAGCAGACCGTTCAGGCCGAGGCCATGAGCCCCACCCAGCTCACCAACGAGGTGCGGACCGCCCTCGAATCCGCCGTAGACCCCGATCTCCTCCACGCCGCCCGGCAACGGGGCGAGGCCGAACGCGCACAGATCCTCAACCGCCTGCGCGACCTCGAAGAAGGGACCTGACCCATGACCGTGACCGTCTCCCTCGTCCTCGTCTTCAGCCTGCTCGTTCTGGCCCTGCTGAGGTTCAAGGCCGTAGGCGTCGGCGCCGCCATCGCGTGCGCACTGCTCGGCTTCTACCTCGCCGACACCGACGCCGCCGAGAGCATCAACGAGACCGTCGCCTCCCTGACCGACGCCATCTCCGGCATCGGCTGAGGGGACGCTGATGACCACCCACGGCCGCATCACCCTCATGGCCGCCGGCGAACTCCGCGACGCCATCGACGCCCACCGCCGCGGCGACACCGCCGCCGCCGTCCACGCCCTGATGTCCATCGACCCCGAATCCTGGCACGCCATCGAACACCGCCTCAACATCCTCGGGGGCACCCTCACCGAACTCCTGGCCACACGCCAGACCGACCACAACCCCCAGTGATGCCGGAGCGGCGGACTCCCGGCCAAGGACAGTCCGCCGCCCGTTCCCTGCCCTGAGTGAGAACAGGAGACATCCAGCATGACGCATCGCAGACTGTCTGCGCTTGCCATCGCCGCACGGACGGCCACCGAACGCGGATTCGCCGTCTTCCCGCTGGCCCCCGGCGACAAGCCGCCGGCCGTTTCCCGCTGGGAGGAGCGGGCCACGACCGACCCCGCCCGCATCGTGCGGTGTTGGGCCCACGCTCCCTACAACGTCGGTATCGCGTGTGGCCCCTCGCGGTTGGTCGTCATCGACCTGGACACCCCCAAGCACCTGGACGACACCCCGCCCCCCGAGAGCATCGAGGAGGGCGTGACGGACGGCATGGACGTGTTCGCCGCTCTGTGCGAGCGGCACGGCCAGCCCTTCCCCACCGACACGTTCACCGTCCGCACCGGCCGCGGCGGACAGCACCTGTACTTCACCGCACCGCACGATGTGGAGCTGCGCAACACCGGCGGGAAGCTCGGCTGGAAGGTCGACACCCGCGCCGCCGGCGGCTACGTGGTCGCCGCGGGCAGCAGCGTCAACGGCCAGCCCTACACGGTGGTCCACGGCGCCTCACCGGCGCCCCTGCCGCCGTGGCTGGCCGCACTGCTGACCCCGCCGCCGCTGCCCCCGCAGCGGCCCGTGACGGTGGCGCTGAAGGCCACCGACCGGCACGGCGCCTACCTCAAGACCGCCGTCGAAGCGGAGATCGAGCGCGTCACGTCGTCCGCCGACGACGAGCACAACCAGGACCTCTACCGCGCGGCCGTCGCCCTCGGACAGCTCGTCGCGGGCGGGGAGCTGTCCGAGACGGACGTCTACACCTACCTGAGCGCCGCGGCCGAACAGGTCGGCCAGACCCCGAGGGAGATTCCCCGCACCATCGCGTCGGGACTGCGCGCCGGGGCCCGCCGTCCGCGCACCGTGCGACTGGAGGAGGCGGCATGACCTCCTTCTACCTCGGGACCCATCACCCCGCCTGGCTCGCGACGGCCGGTGTGCCGCTGTTCGTCTCCCACAGGCGCCTGACCGGGCGCCGCACCCTGCCGCGGGCCGCTGCCCCGTGGGCGCTGGATTCCGGCGGGTTCACCGAACTGTCGATGCACGGGGCGTGGACGGTGCCGCCGCGGCAGTACGCCGCCGCCGTGGCCCGCTACACGCAGGAGATCGGCCGGATGGCCTGGGCAGCGCCTCAGGACTGGATGTGTGAGCCCTGGATCCTCGCCAAGACCGGGCTGCCGCTGACCGAGCACCTGGCCCGCACCGTGGGCAACTACCTGGACCTCAAAGCCATCGACCCCGCACTGAGGATCATCCCGGCCGTTCAGGGCTGGCGCAGGCAGGACTACGAGGACTGCGCCGACCGGTACGAGCGCGCCGGGATCGACCTCGCCGCGGAGCCGGTCGTCGGCCTGGGCTCGGTCTGCCGCCGGCAGGCCACGGGCGAGGCTGCGGACATCGTCGCGGCCCTGGCCGGGCGCGGCTACGCCCTGCACGGGTTCGGGTTCAAGGTCCGCGGCCTTGCCGAATGCGGCACCGACCTGGCGTCCGCGGACTCCCTGGCGTGGTCCTACGAGGCGCGCCGCCGCCCGCCCTTGCCCGGCTGCACGACACACAAGAACTGCGCCAACTGCCCCCACTACGCCTTCCTCTGGCGCAAGCGAGTCCTGGCCGCGATAGCGGCACCGCGCCCCCGACAGCTCGCCTTCGATATGGAGGCCGCCGCATGAACGCCACGCCCGAGCCTGACCGGCCGCACCTGCACTCCGTGCCCACCGAGCCGCACGCCATCCAGCCCGCGCAGCAGCGCATCCGCACCGCGTGGACCGCGGATGAGCTGATGGCCACGACCTTCCCCGACCCGAAGTGGGCCGTCCCCGGGATCATCTCCGAGGGCGTCAACCTGCTCGCGGGCCCGCCCAAGGTCGGAAAGTCCTGGCTGTCGCTAGGGCTGGCCCTGGCCGTGGCCGCGGGGGGCAAGGCCATGGACACCGTGCCGGTGGACGGCGGGCCGGTGCTCTACCTCGCGCTGGAGGACACCGCCCGCCGTCTCCAGACCCGCATGGGCAAGATGCTCGGAGGGAGCCCCGCACCCGGCAGGCTCACGCTGGCCACGGCATGCCCGCCGCTTCCCCAGGGCGGGGGAGAGGCCATCGCGCAGTGGATCGAGCGCAACGAGGGAGCCCGGCTGGTCGTCATCGACGTGTTCGCCAAGATGCGCGGACCCTCCAACCCGGGGGCGTCCGCCTACGACGCGGACTACGCCGCGGTGGGGCACGCCAAGCGCATCGCCGACCACTACGGCATCGCCGTCGTCCTCGTCCACCACGTCCGCAAGGCAGCCTCGGACGACTTCCTCACCGAGGTCTCCGGCACCAACGGCCTGGCCGGAGCAGCGGACGCCACGCTCGTTCTGAAGCGGGCCCGCGGCCAGGCGGACGGCGTGCTGCACGTCACCGGCCGCGACGTGGACGAAGCCGAATACGCCCTTCGCTTCCACTCGGAAGCCGGCGCCTGGCAGCTCCTCGAAGGGCCCGCCACCGACCACACCATCGGCGACACCCGCGCCGTGATCCTCCGATACGTCCGCGCCAACCCCGGAGCCAAGCCCAAGGACATCGCGGCTGAGTTCCCGGGGGTCGATGCCGACACGATCCGCCGTACCTGCTCGCGCATGGCCGCGGATGGGCAGCTCGCGAAGGACACGGCAGGCCGGTACTACTCCGACCCGGACACCAGGGATCAGGAGGTGTCCGAGCTGTCCGGGCTGTCCGACTGTCCGGTCACGTCCTCTGACGTGGGAGAACAGCGAGAGGGCAACCGGACACGGGCTGAGCGGCTGTCCGGTCCCGGCGCGGACAACGGGGGGACGCGGTGACGCTCGTCAGCGAGGAGCCCGCCCTGTATCGGGTCGCCGACGCTGTCCGGGTGCTCAACCTCAGCCGGACGGTCGTCTATGAGCTGATCCGCGCCGGCCGTCTGCGCACCGTGCACGAGGGGCGTGCCTGCCGGATCCCCGCGTCCGCCATCCGCGAGTACGTCTCGCTGCTCGAACAGGAAGCGGGGGCGGGCCGATGAGCAAGCGGCGCAGCAGGGGAGACGGCGGTCTGCACTGGGATGCCACGCGACAGCGGTGGATCGCCACGGCCAGCCTCGGGTATGACGGCGCCGGCAAACGCATCGTGAAGCGTGGAAGCGGGCGGACCAAGACTGAGGCCAAGGCGAAGCTGAAGGAAGTCCTCCGCGACTACGACGATGGCCTGGCCATCGCTCCGACCGGCTACACCGTGGAGAACGCGGTGACCGACTGGCTGACGTACGGCCTGGCAGGCAGGGATGCCGGCACCGTGGCCAACTACCGCACGCTCTGCACCACACACGTGGTGCCCGCATTGGGCAGGCGCAAGCTCCGCGACCTGAGCGCGGAGGACGTCGACAAGTGGTTGGCGACCAAGGCCAAGACGCTGAGCACACGGACGCTGCGGCTGCTCCACTCCTGCCTCAATCGAGCGATCAAACGCGCCATGGCCAGGGACAAGGTGAAGCGGAACGTCATCGAGCTGTGCTCGGTGCCGACCGGGCAACTGGGACGGCCGTCCAAGTCCCTCACTCTCGCGCAGGCCGAAGCGATCCTGACTGCGGTTGAGGACGACCCGCTGCACGCCTACGTCGTCGTGTCGCTGCTCACGGGTGGCCGTACCGAGGAACTACGCCCGCTCACGTGGGCTCACGTGGACCTGGACGGGCAACCGGACGCAGACCCGCCCATCCCCCCACACATCGCGGTATGGCGGTCCGTGCGATCCGGTGGTGACACGAAGACGCGGAAGTCGCGGCGGACGCTGGCGCTCCCGGGGCGGTGCGTGGAAGCCCTCAGACGGCATCGGGAGCGGCAGGAGGAGCAACGCGGGGCGGCGGGCAAGCGGTGGCAGGAGAGCGGCCTTGTCTTCACCTCCGGGGTGGGCACCGAGCTGGACGCTCACAACGTCCGGCGGGCCCTGCGCCGCGCCATCGCCGGAGCGCCCGGCATCAACCCCCACGCGTGGACGTCCCGAGAGCTGCGGGTCAGCTTCGTGTCGCTGCTCTCCGACAAGGGGGTTCCGCTTGAGGAGATCTCCCGGTTGGTCGGACACTCCAGTACGTCCGTGACGGAAAGCGTCTACCGGAAACAGATCCGCCCTGTGATCCAGACCGGAGCGGTGACCATGGACCAGATCTTCGGGCCAGACGGACCGCCGTAGTCACCCAGTTAGTCACTCGGAACGATCCAGGGGCCCTTCGCCGCGATGGCGAAGGGCCCCTGACCTGCTACTTCTCTGTCGGGACGGCGGGATTTGAACCCACGACCCCTTGACCCCCAGTCAAGTGCGCTACCAAACTGCGCCACGTCCCGGTGCCGGTGTGATCAGGGGCTTTGCCCCCGCTCCGTGCATCAGAACCATACCGCATGCGGGGTGGTGCTCGCTCAGGGGTGGTAAGGGGTGGGGGGAAGGTGGTCGCCGACCGGGGTGCGGTGCCACCAGGCGCGGGTGGTGCGCAGCTCGTGCCAGGTGGTGAAGCGGTACCGGTACAGGCGGGCCCGCACCCGGGCGGGCGCGTGGTCGAGGAA
>NZ_LAVK01000428.1 GCF_001083795.1 Streptomyces sp. SBT349 | reverse complement strand
CGTCGCCCGCGTCCCAGACCGCGCGCCGCATGTCGATGCGGGGGGTCGCGCCGGGGTCCGCGCCGGCGCGCAACGGGGTGCCCTCCGCCCGGTAGTGCTCCAGCGCGCGCGACTCGTGACCCGGCAGCACCCGCCCGTCCGCGCGCACCACGCGCCACCAGGGCACCGCGCCGCCGTAGTGGGACAGCACCCGGCCCACCTGACGGGGCCCGCCCTCGCCGAGCAGGCGCGCGACGTCTCCGTAGGTGAGGACGCGCCCCGGCGGGATCCGTTCGACCTCGGTGAGGACCCGGTCGGCGTACCCGGGCAGCCGGTGGACGCCGTTCTCCGTGCGGTCTGCCATGACGACCATCGTGCCGTATCTCACGGACCCGACACCCGCGGCCGTCTCTCGTGCCACTATCGTCCCAGCACGGGGGTGGGCTGGTCGGAGGTTCCAGCGCGAGGAGAATCCCGGGGAAGCGGCCAGTGATACGGGGCGAAGAAGAGCGGGCACAGCGAGCGGACGAGCGCCCGGCGCCGGGACCGGAGGAGCCGGACCCGGACCCGGAGGCGCCGTTCGAGGCCCTGCTGCGCGCGGATCCCACCCGCTCCGACCGTCTTGAGGTCGACGAGCCGATCCTGGCCGCCCGGGTGCACCGCCCCGGCGACCTGCTGCGGATGCTCATCGGGCTGGCCGGCATCGCCCTGGTGGTGGCGCTGGCGACGTTCGCGATCGGCACCACCGAGGGCATCGAGCAGGACGTCGACAAGGGCGCCGGGCAGGCGCCGTCCCTGCTGATCGACCTGGCCGGGTTCGCCTCCAGCGTCGCCGTCCTCGTCATCCCGGTCGCGTTCGCCATCGAACGCCTCGTCAAACGGGACGGGCTGCGCATCGCCGACGGCGTGCTGGCCGCGGTCCTCGCCCACGGGGTGTCGCTCTCGTTCAGCCTCTGGGTGGCGAGGATGTCCCCGGAGTCCGTGCAGAACGCGCTGACCAGAACGGCCCCGGGCGACGTCCTGACCGAGCCGGTCCACGGCTACCTGGCGCCCGTCATCGCCTACGCCACGGCCGTCGGCATGAACCACCGCCCCCGCTGGCGCCTGGCCATGTGGGCGGTGCTGCTGCTGGAGGCCACCTCGATGCTGGTCGCGGGGTACACCACCCCGTTCTCCATCGTGGTCACGGTCCTCATCGGCTGGACCATCGCCTACGGCACGCTCTACGCCGTCGGCTCGCCCAACGTCCGCGCCACCGGCCAGCAGCTCCTCGCGGGCCTGCGCCATGTCGGCTTCCGGCCGGTCAGCGCGCTGCGCGCCGAGCGGCTCGGCGATCAGGAGGGCGACGGCAAGGACCGCGGCGACCGGTCGGAGCCGACCCGCCGCTACCTGGTCACCCTGGAGTCGGGCCCGCCGCTCGACGTGACCGTGATGGACCGGACGCAGCAGGCCCGGGGCTTCTTCTACCGCCTGTGGCGGCGGCTCGCGCTGCGCGGCATCACCCAGCGCCGGAGCCTGCCGTCGCTGCGCCAGGTGCTCGAACAGGAGGCGCTGATGGCGTACGCCGCCGGCGCCGCCGGCGTGCGCGCCCCCAAGCTGATCGCCACCTCCGAGCTCGGCCCCGACGCGGTGATGCTCGTCTACGAGCACATCGGCGGCCGGGACCTGGACGCGCTGCCCGACGACGAGGTCACCGATGCGCTGATGGAGGCGGCCTGGGGGCAGCTGACGATCCTCCAGTCGCGCCGCATCGCCCACCGCAGGCTGGACGGCGGCTCGCTGCTGGTCGACCGGGACGGCGAGGTGTACCTGACCGAGCTGCGCGCGGGCGAGATCGCCGCGGGCGACCTGCTGCTGCGGATGGACGTCGCGCAGCTGCTCACCACCTTCGGCCTGCGCGTCGGCGCGGAACGGGCCGTGGCCGCGGCCGTCACGGTGATCGGCCCCGACGCGGTGGCCGCCAGCCTGCCGCTGCTCCAGCCCATCGCGCTGAGCCGCACCACCAGGACGGCGCTGCGGCAGCTGTCGCGCGAACGGTCCCAGCGCGAGCGGCAGGTGGTGCTCGACGCCGCCCGCACCTACCGCGAGGCGCGCGGCAGCCTGCCGGAGGACGCCGACCGCAGGACGGTCAAGGCCGCCAAGCAGGCGGAGAAGCGGGTGATGGAGGAGGCCCTGGACAACGCGAGGGAGCCCGACCTGCTCTCCCTCATCCGTCAGCAGGTGCTGCTGATCCGGCCGCAGGCGCCCATAGAGCCGGCCCGCATCGAGCGGATCAGGCCGCGCACGCTGGTCAGCATCATCGCCGCCGTCTTCGCCGCCTACTTCCTGCTCTCCCAGCTGATCCAGCCGGAGTTCCAGCGGGTCTGGGAGAACGCCAACTGGGGCTGGGTGCTGGTCGCCGCGGGGTTCTCGACGCTGACGTACTTCGCCGCCGCGCTGAGCCTGCTGGGCTTCGTGCCCGAGAAGGTGCCGTACCTGCGGACGGTGGTGGCCCAGGTCGCGGGCTCGTTCGTGAAACTGGTCGCCCCCGCCGCGATCGGCGGCGCCGCGCTCAACGCCCGCTATCTGCAACGCCAGGGCCTGCGCCCCGGGCACGCGGTGGCCAGCGTGGGCGCCTCCCAGCTCTTCGGCGCCGCCGCCCACATCGGGCTGCTGCTGCTGTTCGGCTATCTGACCGGCACCGAGCGCACCCCGACGCTCTCCCCCTCCCGCACGGTCATCGCGGGCCTGCTGACCGTCGCCGTCGCCGTGCTGATCGTGACCGCGGTGCCCAACCTGCGCAAGGCGATCCTGGACCGGGTCCGCAGCCTCTTCGCCGGCGTGGTGCCGCGCATGCTGGACGTGGTGCAGCAGCCGAAGAAGCTGCTCTCCGGCATAGGCGGGATGCTGCTGATGACGCTGGCGTTCATCCTGTGCCTCGACGCCAGCCTGCGGGCGTTCGGCGAGGACGTGCACTACCCCACCCTCGCGGTGGTCTTCCTCGCGGGCAACGCCCTGGGCTCCGCCGCCCCGACCCCCGGCGGCATCGGCGCCATCGAGATCGCCCTCACCGGCGCGCTCGTCGCGTTCGGCGTCCCGGACAGCTCGGCCCTGGGCGCGGTGGTGCTCTTCCGGCTGATGACCTTCTGGCTGCCGGTGCTGCCCGGCTGGCTGGCGTTCACCCAGCTCAGCCGCAAGGAAGCGCTCTAGGGGCGGGCGCGGGGCGCGCCCGCGCGCGGGCGCGCCCAGGCCCGGCCGCGAACCCGCGGGCCCCAACACCCTTGCGTCTGCGAGCCGTACGCCCCTAAGGTCCCGCACATGCGGACCTACGGCATGGGTCGGGCGGCCAGGCTGCTCGGGGTCAGCCCCGACACCGTCCGCCGCTGGGCGGACGCCGGGCGGCTGCCCACCCGGCGCGACGAGACGGGCAGGCGGCTGGTGGAGGGGCGGGATCTCGCCGCGTTCGCCGCCGCCCTGGCCGCCGAGACGCCCCCGGCCGGCTCCGCCGACCACGGCGAGCCGTACACCACCGCCCGCAACGCGTTTCCCGGCATCGTCACCGCGGTCACGCTCGGCGACGTCGCCGCCCAGGTCGAGATCCAGGCGGGCCCGCACCGGCTGGTCTCGCT
Source organism: Streptomyces sp. SBT349 (assembly GCF_001083795.1). Lineage (GTDB taxonomy): Bacteria > Actinomycetota > Actinomycetes > Streptomycetales > Streptomycetaceae > Streptomyces. Next base: position 1,796 of record NZ_LAVK01000428.1, on the reverse strand, counting down.
CCTCACCCGGGAGGCCGTCGAGGAACTGGGCCTGGCCGTCGGCATGGAGGCCGTGGCCCGGGTGAAGGCCACCAACGTGCACATCGACCGAGGGTGAAGAGGACGGGTACATGGGAACGAGGACAAGGCCGGCGTCACTGCGGCGGGCCGCCGCCGCGCTGCTGCTCCTGCCGCTGGCCGCCGCCTGCGGCCCGGACGGCGGGGACGGCGGGAGCTCGGGGGAGGGCGGCACCACGCTGACGGTGCTGGCCGCCGCCTCCCTGACGGACGTGTTCACCGAGGCGGGCGCCGCCTACGAGGAGGCCAACCCGGGGATCACCGTCCGCTTCTCCTTCGCGGGCTCCCAGGAGCTCGCCGCCCAGGTCGGGCAGGGCGTGCCCGCCGACGTGCTGGTGACCGCCGACGCCGAGTCCATGGCGGGAGTCGAGGGCGAGACGGGCGAGAGCAGCGTCATCGCCCGCAACGAGCTGACCATCGTCACCCCGCCGGACAACCCCGCGGGCGTGGACGCCCTGGACGACCTGGACGCGGAGGGGCTGCGGCTGGTGCTGGCCACCTCCGAGGTGCCCGCGGGCCGCTACGGCCGCGAGATCCTCGACCGCGAGGGCGTCTCCGTCACCCCGGTCTCCGAGGAGCCCAACGTCAGGGCCGTCCTCAGCAAGGTGCAGCTCGGCGAGGCGGACGCCGGACTGGTCTACGTCACCGACGCCACCGCCGCCGGGGACGGCGTTCTGGCCGTGCCCATCCCGCCCGAGCAGAACACGCAGGCCGCCTACCCGGCCGCCCCCCTGGACGGCGCGGGCAGCCCCGAGGAGGCCGCGGACTTCGTCGCCTGGCTCGGCGGCGACGAGGCCCAGGCGCTGCTGTCGGACGCGGGGTTCCTCGCCCCATGACCCACAGGCCACCGCTGACCCTGGCCGTTCCCGCCCTGCTCGGGGTCGCGTTCCTGCTCGCGCCCCTGCTGGGCATCGTCGCCGACGCCCCGTGGACCGACCTGGGCGACCGGCTCACCGACCCGGCGGTCACCGAGTCCCTGCGCCTGTCCCTGCTGGTCTCCGGCTGGGCGCTGGTGATATCGGTGCTGTTCGGGGTGCCGCTGGCGTGGCTGCTGGCCCGCACCGAGTTCCGCGGCAAGACCCTGGTGCGCTGCCTCGTGCTGCTGCCCATGGTCCTGCCGCCGACCGTGGCCGGCGTCGCGCTCCTCCAGGGCGTCGGGCGCCGCGGCCTGCTGGGCGGTCCGCTCGAATCCCTCGGCGTCTCCCTGCCGTTCTCCACCTCGGGCGCCGTGGTCGCGGCCGTCTTCGTGTCGATGCCCTTCCTCGTCATCAGCCTCGAAGGAGCGCTGACGGGGCTCGAACCGCACTACGAGGAGGCCGCCGCCACCATGGGCGCGGGCCCGCTGACGACCCTGCGCCTGGTCACCCTGCCGATGGTCGGCCCCGCGCTGGCCGCGGGCGCGGCGCTCTGCTGGGCACGGGCGCTGGGCGAGTTCGGCGCGACCATCACCTTCGCGGGGAACCTGCCGGGCACCACCCAGACGCTGCCGCTGAAGGTCTACCTGCTCCTCCAGGAGGACCCGGCGGGCGCCACCGCCGTCTCGTTGCTCCTGCTCGTGGTCGCCGCGGTCGTGCTCATCTCGCTGCGCGGGCGCTGGCTCAGCCCGGGGCGGCCCTCACCCGGTTGACGCGGCCCGGGGTGCGCCCCGGCCGGGCCGCCGCCGACGATGGCGGGACGGACCTGTCGGAGCGAACGAGGGGACACCCGCCATGACCCGAGCCCGACCGGCCGTCCCCCTC
>NZ_LAVK01000427.1 GCF_001083795.1 Streptomyces sp. SBT349 | reverse complement strand
GGTACTTGCCGGGGTGGGCTTTCGGGTGCCCGGTCCGCGGCGTTCCCACTCGTCGGCGCGCGTGGCAGGGTCGGTGCACTTCTTCGAGCGTGGCGCTGTACATCCGGCGCGCGGGGAGGGATCGCGCCGCCTGTCTTTGAGCGTCCGGACCGACGCTCTGGGAAGGCATTCGCGTCGGCCATGGGCCGCCGCGACTCCCCGCCCGCCGGAACTCCGCAGCCGCGGTACGTTCGCGGAACGCGTCAGCGGATGTTGACGTCGACGCAGGCGTAGAAGGCGTTGCCGGTGTCCGCGATGTTCCAGACGGCGAGGACCTTCTGGTTGCCGCGGATATTGCCGAAGTCGACGTTGTGGGTCACGGTCGTGCCGGGGATGGCGCCTTGATCGTCGAACTCGTCGACCAGGGTGTTGCCGACGTAGTACTGCCAGGTGCTGGTGCGGTGCTGGACGGTCAGCGTCCAGCGGAAGGTGGTGGAGACGCCGACGTTGTGGCGCTGCCAGCCCTTGCTGTCGTCGTTCAGTTCGGCGAAACGGGCCACGCCGCCGTGGCAGTTGCGCTGGCCCTTCGGGCCCTCCACGCTCTGCGGCTCGTACTGGATGGAGCCGCAGGAGACGACGCGGGCGGCGCACTGGGCCTGTCGGCTCGCCGGTGAGTTGATGTAACCGTGGGCGCTCGCCGTGGAGGCGGGGAGGCTCACCGCGATGAGCGGGGCGATGGCGGCGCCGATCACGGCGGCCAGCTTGGTTTTCTTGTGCATGACAACTCCTGCCTTGTGCCGCCGGTGGGGGTCGTGCGGGGCTGGAGGTCCGGCGCGAGCCCCGGCGGCGAGATGGGGGGTGGTGAAGGCGGTGGACCGTGTGGTCGATCAACGTAGCCTGCTGTCAACGACCTTCACTCTCCGCTAGGTCTAGACCATGCCATCTGGACCATTGAAGGGCAATAAGTCGGCACAAGATTCTTGCGGGCCGGGCGAGTTGGGCTGGATGTGGTCCCCCGCGCCCGTCTCGCGGTATCGGTGGGAGCGATAGCTCTTTACGGTGGATAGTTCTCCGTATGGTCGGCCATGGTCGCCCGCGGGGCTACTGTCGCGGTATGTCCGAGCGGTTCAGGGCCGATCACACGGCGCTGTGGTCGTCCGTCGTGGCGACGGTGATCACGCTGTCGCTGGGCGATGGGCGTTTCGACTGGTTGAGTCTCGCGCTCGGTGTGGCGCAGGCGTCGCAGATGGCGGCGTTCTACCGGCCGGTGCCCCGGGATGCCGGGGACCGGTGGGGGCGCGGGGCCGCCGCCGGGGCGTTCGGCGCGGTGGGCGGGCTGATCGCGGTCATGGTGTGCGGCTGGCCGACGCAGGCCGTGGTCGGCACGCCGGCCTCGTGCCGGAAGCTGGCGGAGCACAGCGTGATCGCCGTGCACAACTGCGCGGGCTACGAGGCCTATCAGTGGCTCGGGCTGGTCTGGGCGGCGGCCGCGGTGGGCCTGACCTGCTGGCACTGGCGCGTCGGCGCGGCGGCGCCGGTGGCCCGGCTCCCGGGCTTCAACGGGAGAACGAGCCGGCGGGGCTGATCAGTTCGAGGCTCACGCCGTCGGGGTCGGAGAAGTAGGCGACCTGGGTGCCGACCGCCTTGGGGGCGTTGTCCTCGTCGAAGGTGAACGGCGGGGCGTCGAACGCGATGCCCGCGGCCGTCATCCGGTCGTAGACGGCGTCGAGGTCGCCCACCTCGAAGCAGAGGTGCATCGCCCCCGCGTCCGAGGGGCCCGCCTCGGCCGTTCCCGGGGTGGGCTCCTCGAACTGGATGATGTCGATGTTGATGTTGGTCAGCTGGACCGTGGCGTACCGCAGCATGGCGCCGCCCGGCCGTACGCGCCCGGTGAGCCGGGCGCCGTACATGGGCTCGATGCCCGCCATGCGGTCGCGCACGAACGGCTCCCGCCCGGTGAGCGCGCGGTAGAAGGCGATCGACCGGTCGAGGTCGCGCACGGCGATGCCGACGTGGTTGGCCTTGGTCAGGCCGATGCCGAGGTCCTTCTCCGGAACGGTCTGCTGCTCGGGCATCGCGCGGCTCCTTCCACGGGGTGCACGGCCCACCGGCGGCGTGGCACGGTGCGCAGGGTGGGCAGGGTGACGAAGGTGACGAGAGTGGCGAGTGCCCAGAAATCGGCGGAAAACACCGTGCGTGGCTCAGGAGGGCGCCAGCGTGATCAGGTCGGGGCTCAGCCGCAGCGCCGTGGCGTTGACGTGCTTGTCGACCACGGTGAAACGCACCCTGCGGCGGCCCCCGTGGAGGCGGATGCGGCCGAGGTGCTCGGTCTTGAAGGAGCGGACGTCCAGGGTCGAGGTGTCGAGCGGGCCGCCCACGCCCTCGCCGTCGATCGTGACCGCGACCGTTCCGCCGCCCGGCAGGTGGCGGAAGCGGGCGTACACGTCGTAGGTGTCGCCGCGCGGGACGTCGATCGTCACCTCCAGATACGCGCCGTAGTCGGTGCCCGCGAGCTCGGCGCGGCGTCCCCCCGCCGCGTGCGGGTCCTCCACCACCTCGACGGTGGCGTCGCCGCCCGTGGTGAGGGGGAGGGCGTCCACGTCGTAGCCGGAGGGGGTCCGGGAGCCGTGGTGCTCCGAGGTGAGCCACTCCAGGTCGAGGGTGGCGAAGGCGACCTTGCCGGAGAAGCTGGTGGAGACGCCCTCCGCGTGGTCGCGGCCGAACAGCACGCCGACGCGGCCGTCGGGGAGGGCGATCGCGTCGGAGTAGGAGGCGGGGCCCTCGGTGATGACGCGGCTGTGCGGCCAGGTCATGCCCTCGTCATAGGAGAGGGAGATCGTGAGGTTGCGCCGCTGGGTCGAGTCGGGGCGGGTGAAGACCACGCGGCTCGTTCCGTGCCCGCCGCCGGAGGTCTCCCCGGCACCGCCCGGCCCGCCGCTGATGCGCGCGATGCCGGTGTCCACCGCGTTGACGGGGCGAACGGCCGCGTCCAGTACCGGCGTCGACCAGGTCGCGCCGCGGTCGCCGCTCACCGAGACGATCCGCGGGTGGGTGCCGCCCGAGGCGTAGCGGCCCAGCAGCGCCAGCGAGCCGTCGGGGCGCTGGAGCAGGCGCGACTCGTTGACCGGGTAGGCGCCGTCGAGCGGGACCGCGCCGCCGTGGTGCCAGGTGCGGCCGTGGTCGTCGCTGTGGACGACGGAGACGCCGTAGCGGCGCTCGGCGACCGGGTACGCGATGGCCCTGCGGTGCCATGTCTGGAGTATCAGGCGGCCGTCGTCGAGCCGGATGCCGTGGCCCGGGCCCGGCATGTGGAGGGTCCAGGCGTGCGGGTTGCCGTCGAAGAGCGAGGTCAGCTCGGTGGGCTCGGACCAGGAGCGGCCCTCGTCCTCGCTGTCGATGACATACAGCCGCGAACGGTCCGGCGAGCCCCCGGTGTTGCCCTCGTCGCGGAAGCACTCCGCGTAGAAGAGGAAGAGCCTGCCGGTGTCCCCGTCGAGCAGCGGGGTCGGGTTGATGAACGACTGGGTGCCGTCGGAGCGGCGCACATAGCGCAGCTCGCCCCAGCTGCGCCCGCCGTCGGTGGAGCGGCGGCAGACGAGGTGGTGCGGGTCGGCGTCGTGCTGGGTGATCCGGCCCTCGGCGAAGGCCAGGACGGTGCCGCGGCGGGTGACGGTCAGGCCGAAGACGTGGAAGACCTCGAGACCGGCCTCGCCCGCGGTGAAGACCGTGGACTCGGAGTAACGGCCCCGGTCCGCGCGGGCGGCGGCGGGCGCGGCTTGCGCGGTGGTCTGGGAGGTGGCCTGCGTGGCGGGCTGGGCGGCGGCTTGCGCGGTGGTCTGGCCGAGGGCCGTGGCGCCCGCCGCGGTGGCCACGCCGAGCACGAGCGTTCTTCGGTCGAGGGGGGCGGGCATCGCTCCAACTCCTTCTAATACGTATTAGATTGATGGAAAAACGTTATCGATCTCCATCTGAGGGCGTCAATCCCCGCGACACCACCACGTTGAGGACCCTCCGTGAAGCATGATCGTCAACGCTGGACGGTCGCTCGCGGCCGACTCGGTGACGCCGACGATCATCGGTGGCGGCGAGGCGACCGAAGAGTATCCGTTCATGACGGCGATCGACCGGTTGCGCGACACCGGCGTCTCGTCGTTCACCTGTGGCGGGACGCTGATCGACCCGGAGTGGGTGCTGACCGCGGCTCACTGCGTCTCCGACCGCGACACCGGCGCCGTGTACGACGCCGCGCTGTTCGCCGTGCGCGTCGGGTCACTGGACCGCACGGCGGGCGGCGAGACGGCCGGGGTCGAGGAGATCGTCATCCACCCCGACTGGTTCGGCGACGTCGAGCGGAACGTGGGCGACCTGGCCCTCATGCGCCTCGACACCGCCGTCGGGGCCGGCACGCTGCCCGTCGCCGGGGCGGAGGCGGAGGTCGGCAGCGGCGTGCGGTTCGTCGGCTGGGGCTACACGGTGAACGGCGGTCCCGAACTGCCCACCGGGCTACGGCAGTTGGAGAGCACGGTCGTGCCCGGGGAGCAGTGCGTCGTCGGCGGTGAGTGGGATATCGCCGAGGGGGATATCTGCACCAGCCCGGAGGTGGAGAGCGGCCTGTGCGGCGGCGACTCCGGCTCGCCGGTGCTCCAGTGGGTGAACGACCGCTGGGAACTGGTCGGAACCGTCAGCCGCGGCGTGGGCTCCGGCTGCGCCGACGAGCCCGACGTCCTCGTGTCGGTGCCCTACCACGAGGAATGGATCGCGGGAGTGGTCAACTCCTGACCGGCCGCGGCTCGTTCCGAGGCGTGAGACCCCCGCCCCCCGGGCCCGTGCCCGGGGGGCGTGCGCGCTCGACAAGCGTCAGTGGGCAGGGGAATACTGCCCGCAGAGGTGGATGGCTGAGGGGGAGTCGGGAGATGCAGCGGGGGATGGAGAGGGAGCTTCCGCCCGTGCCCGCCGAGCCGCCGAACGCGCCTTCGCCGCATGGCGCATGGGTGAGCGAGGCGGAGGGGTTCGCCGGTTTCACCGTGTGGACCGAGCGGGTCTACGGGCATGGCGAGGACGCCGAGGCACTGGCCGCGCACCACGGGGAAACGCGCCAAGGGCTGATCGCGGTGTTCGACGGTTCGGGCGGCTCGGGGGCGGGAGCGGCGTGGCGCGCACCGGACGGCGCGCACCGCACCGGCGCCTGGGTCGGCGCGCGGTTGGCGCGCCTGGCCACCGAGTGCTGGTTCCGCGAGGTGGCGGGCGAGAGGCGGCCCCCCGATCCGGAGCGGCTCGCGGCCCTGTTGCGGCGCCTGCTCGACGCCGGGCGCCCCACCACCCGCAGCAAGATCACCGGGTCGATGCGGCGCGTGCTGCCGACGACCCTCGCGGCCGTCCGATACCGGCTGATCGGGGGCGGGGGCGGGGG
>NZ_LAVK01000426.1 GCF_001083795.1 Streptomyces sp. SBT349 | reverse complement strand
TGGTCTTCGTCTCGGGGGCGGCGGGCGCGGGCGGCCGGGCCGGGCAGATCGCGCGCATCAAGGGCGCGGCGCGGGTGATCGGCAGCGCGGGCTCGGAGGAGAAGGTCCGGCTGCTCATCGAGGAGTACGGCTTCGACGCGGCGTTCAACTACCGCGACGGGCCGGTGGCCGAGCAGGTGGCCGCCGCCGCCCCCGAGGGCATCGACCTGTACTTCGACAACGTCGGCGGCGATCACCTGGAGGCCGCGCTCTCCGCGCTGAAGACGCACGGGCGGGCCGTGCTGTGCGGAATGATCGGGCAGTACAACGACGCCGATCCGCCCGCCGCGCCCCGCAACCTCGCGGTGGCGGTGGGCAAGAGGCTCCGCCTGGAGGGCATGCTCGTCGCGGACCACGCGGCGCTGCTCCCGCGGTTCACCGAGGAGGTCGCGGGCTGGCTCGCCTCGGGCGAACTCCGGTACCGCGAGACGGTGGTGGAGGGCATCGAGTCGGCGGTGGACGCGTTCATCGGCATGCTGCGCGGCGTGAACACCGGGAAGATGATCGTGAACCTGGCCGATCCGGCGGTCTGATCCCGGGGCGGGCCGCGCCCTTGGCCTGAAAAGTTTCTCAGGTCTCCGCACAACCGTTGACCCGGGCATGCCCCGCACCTACGTTCTCGTTCGTAACTCCGATCCCCGTTCGGGATTACGAATCACGAGGACGGGCCGCATGAATCGATCATCCCTGCCACCTCCGGGCCCGAGCCGCCGCAGGCTGCTCGGCTCCTTCGCGGGTCTCGGGGCGCTCGCCGCCGCGGGCGCGGCCGGGTGTTCCGCGCCGAGCCCAGGGGGCTCGGGCCGGACCCAGCTGCGCTATTGGCACCTCTTCGGGGGTGGCGACGGCGTCAACATGGCCGCGATGCTGGACGCGTTCCGGCAGAGCCACCCCGACACCTATCTGGAGGACGCCACCCTGGAGTGGGGCGCCCCCTACTACACGAAGCTCGGCATGGCGGGCGCGGGCGGCCGGGCCCCCGAGGTCGCCGTGCTCCACATGGCGCGGCTCACCGGGTTCGCCCCCGGGCGGCTGCTGAACCCGTTCGACCTGGACCTGCTGGCCGAGTTCGGGGTCACGCCCGCCGACTTCCCCGAGAACCTGTGGGCGCGCGGCGCCGTCGAGGGCGAGCAGTACGCGGTGCCGCTGGACACGCACCCGATCGTCCTCTACTACAACACCGACGTGTGCGAACGGGCCGGGCTGCTCGACGGCGACGGCGTGATCCGACCGATCGAGGGGCGCGAGGAGTTCACCGCGGCGATACGGGCGGCGGGCGAGGTCACCGGGCAGCCGGGGCTGGTGATCGAGACGCTCGGCGCGGACACGGTCGGCCCCTGGCGGATCTTCTCCACGTTCTACGCCCAGACCGGCGGCACGCTGCTCAGTGACGACGGGGCGACGATCACCATCGACGACGCCAAGATGCTGGACGTCCTGGAGTACATGCGGATGCTCGGCGACGAGGGGCTGATCGTGCCGCGCGTCGACTACCAGGGCACGGTCGGCGTGTTCTCGGCCGGGGAGACCGGGTTCTTCCTCAACGGGGAGTGGGAGGTCTCGACCTTCACCAACACCGGGCTGCCGTTCTCCATGGCCCGGGTGCCCAACGTCTTCGGCAGCGGCGCCGCCCAGGCCGACTGCCACTCGTTCGTGCTGCCCAACCAGGACGGCCGTGGCGGGCGGGCCAACGAGGCCGCCCACGAGTTCGTGGCCTGGATGCTGAAGAACTCCGTCGACTGGGCGGCCGGCGGCCATGTCCCGGCCTATCTGCCCACGCTGGAGGAGCCGGACTATCTGGCCATGCGACCGCAGTCCTCGTACCGCTCGGTGATCGACGACGTGGCCCTCGACCCGCCGGCCTGGTTCGCCGGCTCGGCCTCCTCGATGTGGCTGGAGCTCGGCGCCGTCTTCTCCGGCGTCCTCACCGGCTCGCGCTCCCCACAGAACGCCCTGGAGGAGGCGCGGTCCCGGCTCCAGGACCTTCTTGACACGCCAAGCCCGTTCGGGGAGAGCACATGACGACGACAGCCCGGCAGCCGCGCGGCGGTGTCGGTGGGTCCGTGGCCCCGCCGTCCCGCCCGCCGGCGCCGCCGCGCGGCATACGCCGCCACTGGAGCGAGCACGGGCTCGCGTTCACCGGCCCCTTCCTCCTGGTCTACGCCGCCTTCCTGGTCGTCCCGCTGATCTGGGGCGTCAGGATGAGCCTGGGGAACGACGACATCGCCGGCACCCAGTCGGACTTCATCGGCCTGGACAACTACGCCGAGGCGCTCAAGGACCCGGACGTGTGGTCCTCGCTGTGGAACACGGTCTGGTTCACGCTGCTGTCCACCGTGCCGCTGGTCGTGATCTCCCTGGTGCTGGCGCTGCTCGCCCACCACCTGCGGTTCGTCAGCTGGCTGTGGCGGCTGAGCTGGTTCGCGCCGTTCCTGCTGCCGTCCGGCGTGGTCTGCCTGCTCTGGCTGTGGGTGATCTACCCGTCCGACTTCGGCTTCGCGGACCAGCTGCTCGCGGCCTTCGGGCTCCAGCCGGAGATCGGCTGGCTGACCGACACCCGCTACGCGATGCTGTCGATCGTCATCACCACCGTGTGGTGGACGGTCGGCTTCAACTTCCTGCTCTACCTCGCCGCGCTCCAGGCCATCCCCCGGCACCTCTACGAGGCGGCGGAGATCGACGGGGCCGGTTCCTGGCAGCGGCTGCGCACGATCACCCTGCCGATGCTCAGCAGGACGACGGGCGTGGTGCTGGTGCTTCAGCTGCTCCACTCGCTGAAGATCTTCGACCAGGTGTACATCATGACCGGCGGCGGCCCCGACGACTCGACCCGGCCGATCCTCCAGTACGTCTACCAGACCGGGTTCACCGGTTACCGGATCGGTTACGCCTCGGCGATCTCGTACATCTTCTTCGCGCTGATCGTGATCGTCTCGCTCATCCACCTGCGGCTGACCCGCCGTTCGCGGGAGGAGAACTCATGACCAGTGCAATGACCGCCGTGCGTGCGGTGGGACGGGCCATCAGGCCGGGGGACGAGGAGGACGGGGGCGGGCGGAAGGCGCGCTGGACCCGGGGGCGCGTGGCCCTGCTGGCCGGCGCGCTGGTGCTCGCCGTGCTGTGGGTGCTGCCGCTGGCCTGGGCGCTGGCCACCTCGCTCAAGCCGGAGGACGAGACCACCGACACCGGGCTGAACTGGCTCGGCTCGCGGATCACGTTCCACGCCTACGAGCAGGTGTGGGAGTCGGGCGACCTGACCCGCTGGATGCTCAACACCGCCTACATCGCCTCGATGACCACGCTGCTCACCGTCGTGCTGACGGCCATGGCCGCCTACGGGTTCAGCCGCACCGAGTTCCGGGGCCGCAAGCTGCTCTACGGCCTGGTGATGGCCGGGATCATGGTCCCCCCGCAGGTGCTCATCGCGCCGCTGTTCGCGGAGATGGTCGCGCTCAACCTGGTGGACACCTACTGGGGCGTGATCCTGCCGCAGATCGCGACGCCCGCGATGGTGTTCATCCTCGTGAAGTTCTTCGAGGGGCTGCCCCGCGAGCTGGAGGAGGCCGCCTATGTGGACGGCGCCGGGCGCTGGCGGGTGTTCTGGCAGATCGTGATGCCGCTGTCCCGGCCGGTGCTGGCGGCCGTGGCGATCTTCACGTTCATCCAGACCTGGAACAACTTCCTGTGGCCGTTCCTCGTCACCACCGACCCCAACGCGATGACGCTGCCCGTCGGCCTCGTCAACGTCCAGTCCACCTACGGCGTCCGCTACGCCCAGGTGATGGCGTCGGTGATCATCGGCGGGCTGCCGCTGCTGATCGTCTTCGTCTTCTTCCAGCGGCAGATCGTGCGCGGCGTCGCGCACACCGGCATCGCCGGGCAGTAGGCGCGCGGCAGCCGCACGACAGCGCTCCCCGAGAACTTTCCGGGGAGTGCTGTCGTAACTGTTGACCTCGTGAGGGGCGCCCCCATACGTTTCCCGTCCGGAGATACGACCGGCATTCGATATTCCGAACGAGAGACGCGGGGATGAGCCCGAGCCCCTTTCTGCACCGACCCAGCCGCCGCACCCTGCTGCGCTCCACCGCCGCGCTGGGCGCGCTGACCGCGCTCGGCGGGACGGCCGCCTGCGGCTCACCCGCCTCGCTCGCCGGCGGCGGCAACAGGATCCAGTTCTGGAACCTCTTCAGCGGCGGCGACGGCGCCAACATGCGCGCCATGCTGGAGCGCTTCCGCGACGAGCACCCCGGCATCGAGGTCGAGGACACCACCCTCGCCTGGGGCGACCGTTACTACACCAAGCTGGCCATGGCGGGCGCCGGCGGGCGCGCCCCCGACGTCGGGGTCCTGCACCTGGGCCGCCTCGCGGGCTTCGCGCCCGGCCGCCTCCTCGACCCCCTCGACACCGACCTGCTGCGGGAGAACGGCGTTCTCCAGGAGGACTTCAACCCCACGCTGTGGGAACGGGCCACCATCGACGGCCAGTTGTACGGCCTGCCGCTCGACATCCACCCCTCCGTCCTCTACTACAACCGCCCGGCCTGCGAGACGGCCGGGCTGCTCGACGGCGACGGGCGGCTGATCCCGATCGAGGGCACCGAGGCGTTCTTCGCCGCCCTCGACGCCGTGCGCGAGGTCATCGGGCAGTCCCCGCTGGGCTGGAACGCGCTGATGCCCGGCGAGTGCTGGTGGACCTTCGTCGGCCTCTACGCCCAGACCGGCGGCACCATCCTCGACGACGGGGGCACCGAGATCACCCTGGACGACGACCGCGCCGAGGAGGTGCTCGCGTTCATGGCCCGCCTGGTCGCCGACGAGTACGCCATCCCCGGGCAGGACCTCGTCGGCTATCTGGTCAACGGCGGCGGCTTCATCTTCTTCGGCAACTGGCTGGTCGTCGACTTCGCCACCGCCGGGATCGAGTTCGGCGCCACGCCCTACCCCACCCTCTTCGGGCAGCCCGCCACCCAGGCCGAGTCGCACCTCCTGGTCCTGCCCCACCAGGGCGGCCGGGGCGGCACCGCCGACGAGGCCGCCCACACGCTGATCTCCTGGCTGGTGCGCAACAGCATCTCCTGGGCCGAGGCCAGTCATGTCCCGGCGTATCTCCCGGTGTTGGAGGACCCCGCCTACCTGGCGATGGAGCCGCAGTCCGAGTACCGGGGCGCCATGGACATCGCCGCCTTCGACCCGCCCGCCTGGTTCTGCGGCACCTCCTCGCGCGTGCAGACCGATGTCGGCGTGCACCTGTCCGCCGCCGCCATGGGCTCGGTCACCCCCGCCGAGGGCGTCGCCGCCATCCGGTCCGCGCTCACCGAACTCCTCGGCACCCGCAACCCGTTCGGCGAAGGGAGCGCCTCATGACGGCCGTCGCCACCGCCC
>NZ_LAVK01000425.1 GCF_001083795.1 Streptomyces sp. SBT349 | reverse complement strand
CGCGCCGGGGCGTGCGGGTAGATCGTGTCCGTCGCCGCGACCTTGCCGGTGGAGTCGACGACGGCGACCTTCACGCCGGTGCGCAGGCCCGGGTCGAGTCCCATGGTGGGGCGGGTGCCCGCGGGGGCGGCGGGGCGGGGGGCCCGCAGGGTTGCCCCGGAGAAGGCCACGGGCTGGGCCTCGGGGGTGGTCCGCAGCCGGGGGCGCCGGGCCGTGCCGGGGGGGGCGGGGGGCCCGGGGGGGCGGGTGGTCACCAGGACGTGGGGTTCCCCGGCGGCCTCGGGGGCGGCGAGGCCGAGCGCCGGGTCGAAGACGGTGACCCGGGCGATCAGCGGCGCCCGCGCCCCGCGCAGGGCCCGGCCGAGCGACCCGCGCACCCTGTCCCGGTCCAGGTCCGCGCCGAAGACGGCGCGGCAGTCCGAGACGAGGCGGTCGAGGTGCAGGGACAGCCCGCGCACCCCGCCGCTCTCGACCCGCATGGTCGTGAAGTGGCCGTAGTTGACGAGGGCCAGCGCCTGGAGGTCCTGAACGGTGGCGGGGGCTCCGTCGAGCCGAGCCGGGACATGTGCCATGACGGCAGTCTGCTCGAATGGAACGATGCACACGATGAACCACCCCCCGAACGGCGACCTCCCGAACAGGGTCCTCGTCACCGGCGCCTCGGGCCATCTGGGCCGCGAGACCACCCTCGCCCTGACCTCCCTCGGGGTCGCCGTGACCGGCCTGGACCGCGAGCTGCACGAGCCGGACAACGCCCGCCGCTTCGAGCCCGGTTGGGATCGCTTCGTGACCGCTTCGGCCGGTGATCCGGACGCCGTGGCCGAGGCGCTCGCCGATGCGGACGGGGTCGTGCACCTCGCCGCCATCCCCGCGCCCACGCTCGGCACCCCGGAGGAGGTCTTCGGCGGCAACAGCCTCGCCACCTTCACCGTCCTCGACGCGGCCGGACGGCGCGGCGTCCGGCAGGCCGAGCTGGCGAGCAGCCTGTCGATCCTGGGAACGGCGTTCTCCCCCGAGTTCCAGACGCCCGCGTATCTGCCGCTCGACACGGCGACGCCGCTGATGGTCGCCGACCCCTACGCCCTGTCCAAGCAGGCCGACGAGGCGACCGCCGCCATGGCCACCCGCCGGTACGGGATGACGACGACGGCGCTGCGCTTCCCGCACCTGGGGTACGTGGACGGCAACCTCGGTGACACCGCCCGCCGCATGGACGCCGACCCGTCCGGGGGCGCCCGCACGCTGTGGTCCTACCTCGACCTGCGCGACGCGGCGCGCGCCTGCGTGCTGGCCCTCACCCGGCCGGGCCCGGGGGCGCACGTCCTCTACCTCGCCGCCGGCACCACCCTGGTGCGCCACCCCACCGAGGACCTGGTGCGCACCTATCTCCCGGACGCCCGCGTGCACGGCGCCCTCCCGGGGCGCACCGTCCCGATCGACCTCACCCCGGCGCACGACCTCCTGGCCTTCACCACCACGTACAGCGTCGATTGAGGCCACCGGCGCTCCCCACCGGGGCCGTTGCCGCGCTTCCTCGGAGGAGCCGTAGCGGCCTAACGACGCAGGTGCCGCCGGCGCACGGTGCGCAGGCCGCACGCCTCTCCCACGCCGCCGCCGTCCTCCAGCAGCAGCATCAGCGCGAAGAGCACGTAGCCGACCAGCCATCGGCCCACGGCCCGCCAGAACCCGGGCCGTCCGCCGTCGCTCGCCCGGACCACCCGCAGCCCCCACAGCAGCTTGCCGACGCTCCCGCGCAGCAGCCACATGCCGAGCACGTGGCTGATGAAGGAGGTGGCCAACGCGCAGCCGACGCCGAGCAGCAGGTACCCCGCGACATCGAGGTCGTCCGGCGCGAGCGCCCGCGCGCCGGCGATTCCGCCTCCCACCATGAGCAGGACGTCGGTGGTCGTCGCCAGCAGCAGCCAGCCCTCGCCGGCCTCTTTCGGCGGCACCGTCATGTCATGTCCCCCGATCCCGTTCGATGCGGGGAATCTACGGGGCGGACGCCGACGATTCGGTGCAGGTCGGGTCACGGAACGGCGACAGAGCCGAATCACCGTTGTCGGCAGGGGATTTATCGCGTTGCGGCCGACCGGGTGCTCGATATGATTGGGGTCGTCGCGAAGCGAAGTCCGGGGTTACTTCTTCCCTTTCAAGGAATCCAACACCTCGGGCGCCGGGCACTCGCGCATCGGTAGTTCGGTCAACGTCATAACGGGGGGCGCGAAGCGCAGCGCGGAGTTACTTCGATTCAGGATCGAGTGGTTGCGGGTTCGAGTCCCGTCGCCGGTCCGGAAGGGCCGGCGTAGCTCAATCGGGCAGAGCGCTACGTGTCTTCGTGCGTCTGGTACTCGCTCCCTCCCGTGTGACGTCGGCCGGCTCCCGCCCGGTCGTCTCGTGGCCGGGTCGACAACTGCACAGGCGCCGCGAAGCGCAGCGCGAGGATACTTCATGGGTTCAACTCCTGATAGGCCCACCTCTCGGGCCTATGCCTGAATCGGCAGGCATCTCCCCGCGCGAAAGGTACTCGCGGCGCCGGCAGTTCTGTCCGTCGACCCGGGAAAGACTTTCTTCCGTACGGGGGCCGACTCATGGGTAAGTTCACTGCACCGCGGATGACTCCGGCGTCTCCTTTGACCACGACCGGGAAGACCGCCACATTCGAGGGCGGCGCCGCCTTCACGCGAGACGTGAAGAGCGACCTTTTCCTCTTCGCCGCGGTCAACATGGTCGGGGAGGACACGTTCTACGAGGCGGCGGGTGACCGCGACGCCCGGTTCCGGCAGCTCGTGCACGCGGCCACGCGTGCGGACCCGGACTGGGTGGCCCGGTTCGTGCCGTACCTGCGGGGCCGGATGAACATGCGCTCGGCCGCGATCGTCATGGTGGCCGAGTCCGCGCTCGCCCGCCGGGAGGGCACCGACCGGACGGCGCGGGTCACCGTGCGGGCGACGGTCGCCTCGGCGATGCTGCGCGCGGACGAGCCCGCGGAGTTCATCGCGTACTGGAAGCAGCGCACGGGCGGGACCACGCTGCCGGGCGGTGTGCAGCGTGGTGTCGCGGACGCGGTGGCACGCCTGTACACCGAGCGGGCCGCGCTGAAGTACGACGGCGTGGGCTCGGCCTGGCGCATGGCCGACGTCGTGGCGCTGGCGAAGCCCGTCCCGGCCGGGCCGTGGCAGGCGGACCTGTTCGACTTCCTCGCGGACCGGCGGTGGAAGCGGGACGCGGTGCGGGTGACCGACCGTCTGCCGCTCGTCTCCGCGTACCAGGCGGCCAAGGCCATGCCGGAGGCGGAGCGGCGCGCGTGGTTCCTGAGCGATCCGGCGCGGCTCGCCGCGGCGGGTATGACGTGGGAGGAGCTGTCCGGCCTGGGGCCGATGGACGCCGCCGCGTGGAGCGCGGTCATCCCCCACATGGGGCTGATGGCGCTGACACGGAACCTGCGGAACGTCGACGAGGCCGGGGTGCCGGACGCCGTGGCCGAGCGGGTGACCGCGCGGCTCGCCGACCCGGCGGAGGTCCGGCGGTCGCGGCAGTTCCCGTACCGGTTCCTGTCGGCGTACCGGGCGGCACCGTCGCTGCGGTGGGGCCACGGGCTGGAGCGGGCGCTCGCCGCCTCGACCGAGAACATCCCGGCCCTGCCGGGCCGCACCCTGGTCCTGGTGGACACGTCGGCCTCGATGGGTGGCCGGGTGTCGGCCAGGAGCCAGGTGCGGCACGTCGACGTCGGGGCGCTGTTCGCCGTCGCGCTCGCGGCGCGCGGCTGCGACGTCGACCTGGTCGGCTATGCGAACAGCACCTTCCGGCACCCGCTGACGCCCGATGGGAGCGTGCTGCGGCAGGCCGAGGCGTTCTGCTCCCGGATCGGCGAGGTCGGGCACGGCACGCAGACCGTGGCCGCGCTGCGTGCGGCGTACGCCGGGCACGACCGGGTGGTGATCGTCTCGGACATGCAGGCGTTTCGGTACCCGGGCCACGGCGCGCACGAAGGCGCGGGGGTGTCGGTGTCGGAGGCGATCCCGCCCGAGGTGCCGATGTTCGGCGTGAACACCTCCGGCTATGCGCGGGCATCGATCGACGTCGGGCGCCCGAACCGCTACGAGATCGCCGGGTTCAGCGACAAGCTGTTCACGATGATCGATCTGCTCGGCCGGGGCCGGGACGCGTCCTGGCCGTGGGAGGCATGACGACGGGCCCTGTTCGGCCTCGGTGGCCCGCCTCGTGGTCGAGGCGGGCCGCCACGGGCTACGCGAGGCTCCACTCGCATCCGCCGGACGTCTCCAGGTACTCGCCGTCGTTGACCGTGACCCGGCCGGGGCCCTCGATGTTCTCGTTGGCGATGATCGCCCCCAACTCGCCGCTGGAGTCGCTGTTGCGGGACCAGTAGCACAGGGGCCATACGCCGTCGGGGTCCGGGCCGTCGGTGGCGTACTCGCCCGGGGCGATGTCCTCGCCGACGAGGTGGACGCCGTCGGAGAGCGATTCGGCGGGCCCTTCCGGCTCGGGCTCCGGCTCCGGTTCGGGTTCGGGTGCGGCCTCTTCGGCCGGCGCCGCTTCCGCCTCGGGCTCGTCGGCCGCGGGCGCTTCTTCCTCCGGCGCGGACGCGGACGGCTCGGCGTTGGCGTTGGCCTCCTCCTCGGCGCTTCCTCCGGCGGCCCCGATGCCGGCGCCGACGATGAGGCAGACGATGCCGACGGCGGCGTGGGTGAGGATCGTCGTGCGCTGGCTGCGAGGCGGGGTGGGCGGCACGGGGCGTGCGGCGGGGACTGCATGGGTGGCCTGGGCGTGCGGCGGCATGTCGCCGGGGCGCTGCATGGTGGGCCAGCCGGACTGATCGGTCATGGGATTCCCCCTCTGGGTTCGTGCGGGCACGTAACGTGGGGGAGCCCCGATGATGTCGCTTCGTGTCGCTATGGGCGCGAGTTATCGGCGCACCGTGACCACTTTGTGACCGGGCGTCAGCGGTCGCGGACGAGCCGCACCACACCGCTGGTCGGAGGCGTTCAGCGGTGGACGACGGGCCGGTGCAGGTCGCGGTGGCGGAGGTCGACCGGCGTGCCATGGCCGCGAAGGGCTCGGGCGACGGCCATGGCGACGGCAGGGGCGCGATGGCGTCCGCCCGCGCAGCCCACGGCGATGGTGAGGTCACCGGCGCCGGGGCCGAGGAGGTAGGCGTTCACGAGACCCACGGCGGCGTCGAGGAGGTCGGCGACGCCGGGGGTGGCGAGCACGACATCCCGCACCGCCCGATCGACCGCGGTCAACTCCCTCAACACGGGCTGAACGTGGGGGTCGCGGAAGTGCGCGCGGAGGTCGAGCGTGAGGTGCGCGGGCGGTGGTGGGGCGTGGAGGTAGCCGAACGAGGTGATCGTCACGAGGCTCATCGGGCAGCTCTCCTGCGGACGGGCCGGTCGGGCCGGGTG
>NZ_LAVK01000424.1 GCF_001083795.1 Streptomyces sp. SBT349 | reverse complement strand
GGAGATGTTTAAAAGAGACAGCCCCAGCCCCGCCCCCGCCACATACAACTCACCCACCACACCCGGCGGAACCACACCCAACCGACCGTCCAACACAAAAACCTGCGTATTCCAGAAAGGACGACCAATGGGGATCGGCCCGTCTGGCACATCGTCTCGAGGGTTTATTCTGAACTCGGTGCAGTTGACGGTTAGTTCGGTCGGCCCGTAGGCATTCACGATGGTGGCGTCGGGATGGGAAGAGCGCCAATCCCGCAGCATTTCTCCCCTCAGGGCCTCGCCGCCAAGAATCAATGTGTCGCTAGGTATTGACGCCGAGGGGTTGGAGACAAGAAGAGGGAGATGGGAGGGAGTGCCCTTGAGGAAGGTCACTCCGCCGGCAGGGCCGGAGTCCCGCTGTCGGACCACCTGGTCGATCTCAGCGAGTTCGACTCGTCCCCCCACCACAAGCGTGGTGTAAAGGGCTGTAACCGTCAGATCGAAGGAAACGGGGGAGTGAACCAGCGTGGTTCCCTGCGCGGCAGGGTAGGAGTTCGATGACCAGCAAAGGTAGTTCGTCAAGGAATGGTGGGTGACGCTTACGCCTTTGGGGCGGCCGGTGGAGCCCGAGGTGTAGATGACGTAGGCGGGATGCGCCAGTGACAGGGGCGAGGTGCGCTCGCCGTCGGCGGCATCGGTGCCCGCGCATCCGGCCAGGATGTCCTGTACTCCGGGATTGTCGAGGGTCAGCAGCAGGGCGTCCTGGGGGAGTGCCGGGGCTGCGCCGGTGGTGGTGATCACGCAGGCCGGAGCCGCGTCTTCGAGCAGGAACGCGATCCGTTCACGCGGGTAGTCAATGTCGATCGGCAGGTAGGCCGCGCCCGCCTTCAGGATGGCCAGGAGTGCCACCACCATGTCCGCCGACCGGGGAACCGCGACCCCCACCAGTCCCTCGGGGCCGATGCCGAGGTCGATGAGGAGGTGGGCGAGACGGTTGGCCCGTGTGTTCAGTTCGGCGTAGGTGAGTTCGGTGTCCTGGCAGACGACCGCCACGTTGTGCGGTGTTGCCGCGGCCTGTGCCTCGAACAGGGCCGGCAGTGTCGCGGCCGGGACCTCTCGGCGGGTGTCGTTCCACTCCACCAGCACCTGATGCCGCTCCACCGGAGAAAAGCTGTCTGACTCCAGCACTTCGCCGGGCAATACCTGATCCATCGCCCCTCCAGAGACAAAAATGGCACACGAAAGTTCGCGGTCTGCATCAATATCAATGCCATGACTCATGTTCGACTGATCGAAGCGGAACATGGCTGCATAAGGGCCGCGCCCTCGACGAGGCGGGAAAGGGGATCGCCTACGAAGCGATGCCAGGAGGAAGGTGAGGCATCAGAGCAGGCACGGCACGGAAAGGCTTCGATCAAAGATGAGGAAACAATCCGTTCGGCTGCCGAATCACCCGCAGGGAAGAACGGAGGTAGTCGCTGCCGGCAGAAGGTCGATTCCGTTCATGCCATCTTCGGCGTCGCCGGGGCAGCAACAATGGAGCCCCTGAGCCGCGCCACATCGCAAGCCCGGAAATCCATCCGTAAGGCCCTTTCCAGATGTAGTGCTGTACCCATGGGGCACCTCGCCTTGCGTTGTGCTTCAGGTGGATATGTTGCGGTGGATCCTTGCCGCGGTCGGACTGTTTCACATCACCGATGAGAGTTCCTTGTAGGATCCTTGCACCGCTTTTCAAGGGAACTCCGATTTTCTGTCTGTTCCGCCCTGGCGCCATTGGGTACCTCGGAGGGGTGGCGACGCTCTGCAAGGGGCTGCTCGCTCAACGTTGACGCCGTCACACCGCCGCAATGGGGCGGACCGCCGGGGCGTCATCGGCTGCATGCCCGTCGTCGGGATCCTTGCTGGCCTGGCCGTGCTCCCAGGCGTAGCGTGATGTCTCTGACCGGAAGCATCGCGCCATCCTGCCCGCGTGCGGTGCGGGCAGGAGGAGCCTCGTGCGGTTTCAGTTGCTGGGCCCGGTGGTGGGGTTCTTGGGAGAGCGGCGGGTCTACTTCGGCTCCGCCAAGCAGCGTTGCGTGCTGGCTGCGCTCCTCGTCGATGCGGGACAGATCGTCCCCATCGAGCAATTGATCCATCGTGTGTGGGGTCAGGACCCACCGCGCACCGTTCAATCCACCCTGCACAGCTATGTGAGCCGGATCCGGACCGCCCTGCACGGGGAGGCGGCCGACGCCGACATCATCCGGCGTGCCGGGGGATACGCACTGGAGACGGCCTCGGAAAGTGTCGATCTGCACCGCTTCCGCCGCCTCATCTCGGATGCCAGGGCCGCCGATGACGACGGGGTGGCCGGTGAACTGCTGGGCGCCGCCCTCGACCTGTGGCAGGACGAATCCCTGTCCGGACTCACCAGCGTCTGGGTCGAGGACATGCGCGCGCGGCTGGACGCCGAGCGGATCGCGGTGACGTTGCACTACAACGACATCCGCCTTCGGCAGGGGCAGTACGAGGCGCTCCTGCCCGGTCTGCGCAGCACGGTGGCCCGGCATCCGCTGGACGAGCGGCTGGCGGGCCAGTTGATGACGGCCCTTTACCAATCCGGGCGACAGGCAGAGGCTCTGGAGTTCTATGAGGACGTGCGGAACCGGCTGGCCGATGAGTTGGGCGTCGACCCCGACGCCGACCTCCAGGCACTACAGCACCAGGTGTTGACCGCTGCCCCGGAACTGCGGGCCGTGAAGAGCGGTGATGCCGCGAGCCCTGCGCCACGTCCTCACCAATTGCCTCCACGGCCGGCGCAGTTCGTAGGGCGCAGTCGCGAACTCGCAGCCATGGACGTGGTGCTGGACGATCCCTACCGGGCCGATGGCGTGATGGCGGCGTCGGCCGTCACAGGGATGGGAGGCGTGGGCAAGACCTGGCTCGCCCTGCACTGGGCCCACCGGCACCTTGACCGGTTCCCCGACGGTCAGCTCTACGTCGACCTGCGGGGCTTCGATCCCACCGAAGAGCCCATCGCCCCCGCCGCCGCGGTGCGCAAGCTGCTCGATGCCCTGGGGGTCAGTCCCGCGGCCATTCCCGTCGACACGGATTCGCAAGTGGGCCTCTACCGTTCCCTGGTGACCGGGAAGCGCCTGCTCATCGTGCTGGACAACGCACGCGACACCCAGCAGGTCGCACCGCTGTTGCCCGGCAGCTCGACCTGTACCGTGCTGATCACCAGCCGCAGCCCTCTGCCCGGTCTCCACACCACGCACGGCGTCCGTTCCCTCGCATTGGGGGTCCTTCCGGAGGACGAGGCGCACCGTCTGCTGGCCGAGCGCCTGGGCCGTCAGAGGCTGGAGGCCGAGGCGGAAGCCGTCTCCGCGTTCCTTTCCCACAGCGCCGGACTCCCCCTCGCCCTGAGCATCCTGGCCACTCGGGCAGCCTTTTATCCGGCCTTCCCCCTGGCGGCCGTCGCGAGGGAGTTGCAATGCGAGTCAACGCGGCTGGATGCCATGGACACCGGTGAGTTGTCGGCCGACCTGCGGGCCGTGTTCGCCTCCTCCTACTCCGTTCTCGACGAGGAGGCGGCCCGGCTCTTCGGCCTGCTCGGGCTGGCTCCCGGACCGGAGATCAGCCTGTACGCCGCCGCTTGGCTCGCGGATCTGTCCGCTCCGCGTGCGCGCGCCGTGCTGCACCGGCTCGTCGCCGTCCATCTGCTCCAGCAGCAAACGCCTGACCGATACCGCATGCACGACCTCGTCAGACTCTTCGCATCCGAACGAGGCCGGGACGTGTGGGAGAGCGACGCCGCTGCCGCCGCACTGAGGCGGCTCGTCGAGTCGTATCTGTGCAGGGCATACGAGGCCGATCGGCTGCTCAGCCCGCAGCGGCAACCGATGGAGCTGCCGCTGCGGGCCGCCACGAAGCCCTGCGGCACGGTGAACGACGCGGCTGACGCTCTGGCGTGGTTCGACGCGGAACATTCCGCCGTCGCGGACATCCAACAGCTCGCCGAGCGGTACGGCTGGCACGAGCTGGTCTGGCAGTTGGCCTGGGCGGCGGAGACCTTCTGCCTCCGGCGGGGCCGGCGCCAGGACAACCTCCTGGCATGGGAGAGGGCGCTCGGGGCCTCGGAGCAGCTGGCGGACGGTGTCCTGCGCCCGCACACCGATCGCTATCTCGGCCGCGCCCTGGCCCTCACGGGGGAGTACGTCGAGGCCGTCGCGCATCTCTCCGGCGCCTTGACAGCCCTTGAGCGGACAGGTGACCTGTCCGGGATGGCGTTCACCCACCATGCATTGGGCTGGGTCCATGCCCGGCTGGGCGACTACGGCCAGGCGCTGGTCCAAGCGAGGCGCTCTCTCCGGCTGTTCCAGGCCGTCGACAAGCCGGCCTGGATAGCCCGCGGACTCAACGCGGTGGGATGGTACTTGGCGCAGTCCGGTGCTTATGGCCGCGCCCGTGTCCGCTGCGATCAGGCCCGCACCCTGTTCCATCGCTACGACGATCACAACGGTGAGGCGGCGGCTCTGGACAGTCTGGGGCACATCGCCTTCAAGACGGGAAAATACCGCGAGGCCGTCGACCTCTGCCGCGGCGCGCGCGTCATCTACCGGGAAAGTGGCGACAGGTACGAGGAAGCCAACACTCTGGACCGCCTCGGTGAGACCTACCGGATTCTCGGTCGTCAGCTCGAGGCGGAGGAGACGTGGAACGAATCGATCGTTCTCTACGAGTCACAGCAGCGGTTCGCCGATGCGGAACGGGTCCGGGGCAAGCTGGAAACAGCCGTGGACCCAGGTGCCGGTCCGGCCAGCGGGTAGCGGGCGCCGCTTACGTGTGGCAGCCGGTGAGGCCACCGGGTGGCAGCGGCCGCCGAAGCAGGAGCCGACCCGGCCCTCGTCACCCAGTGGATCACCGAGACCCAGCAACAGCGCCGCGCCGCGGAAACCGAACTGCGAGCCGACCGCCGACCCGCGGCACACGAACCCATGTCCCGCGACGAGCTGCGCCGGAACGTGACCCACGCATCCGACCTGGCCAAGGCCATCCATCACAGCGCGAAAGAGGACAGAGCCGAGCAGTACCGGCTGCTGGGCCTGCGACTGACCTACGACATCGGGGCCAGGACAGTACACGTGACCGCCGCGCCAGACGCATAAACCCCACGGGGATCTCGTGGGGAAATGGTTGGTGTCCGAGGGGGGACTTGAACCCCCACGCCCAAATATGGGCACTAGCACCTCAAGCTAGCGCGTCTGCCATTCCGCCACCCGGACGGGTGTGCCGTTCGGGCCCTGGTGTGCCCGGCGACGTGGGAAACCATAGCAAAGTCCTGGGGCCGGCGACCTCTCCCGGGGGGTTGTGGGGCACGCCTTGGGGC
>NZ_LAVK01000423.1 GCF_001083795.1 Streptomyces sp. SBT349 | reverse complement strand
CGCCGACTCGGTCCCCGCCCCCGCCGACGCCGACATCGAGGGCGGCATCGCGGAGATCTGGACGGACGTCCTCGGCGTCGGCGACCTCACCGGCAGCAGCGACTTCTTCGCCCTCGGCGGGGACTCACTGCTCGGCGTCACCGTCGCGCACCGGCTCAGCCTGCGCTTCGACGTCGTCCTGTCGGTGATCACCATGTTCGACAACCCCACCATCGACCAGGCCGCCGCGGAGATCCGCCGCCTGCGCGGCCGGGCGGCAACCCAGGGAGCCACGTGACCACCCATACCCACGCCCAGACCGCGGCGGCCGGCACCTGTGCGTGCGCCGCCGGCGAGGACGCCGCCACCACCCGCGCGGCCACGCCGGGCGGGCACCCCGCCGGCGCCTTCAGCGTCACCAAGCTCTTCGACGACCTCCCCTGCTGCCACCGCTCCTGGGCCCACGACGGGAAATGCCGTTTCCTGCACGGCTACGAGCGGTCCTTCGAGGTCGAGTTCGCCTGCGCCGAACTCGACCCGGCCACCGGGTTCGTCATCGACTTCAGCGCCCTCAAGAACGTCCGGGCCCTGCTGAACCGGCAGTTCGACCACACCACCCTGGTCGCCGAGAACGACCCCGAACGCCCGCTCTTCGAGGAGCTCGCCGCCCGCGGCGTCGTCGACCTGCGGGTCATGGAACACACCGGGATGGAGGGCGCCGCCGCCTGGGTGATGGACGAGGCCGGCCGCCTGATCGGCGAGGCCACCGGCGGGCGGGTGTGGATCCGCCGCGTCGAGGCCCGCGAGTGCCGCAAGAACTCCGTGACGCTCACCGCCGACCGGGGAGACACCCGCAGGTGAGCGAGACTGCCACGCGGCCGGGCGCGACCGGTCCGGCCGCGCCCCTGCACCCCGTGCTCCCCGGCGCCCACGGCGCCGGGGAGCGCCTTCTCCTGCTGCCCGGCCTGGGCCAGAACCGGGCGCACTGGGGACCGTTCGCCCGCTGGCTGGCCGCTCGGGACAAGACCCTCCTCGCCGCCGAACCGGCCGCCTCCCGTCTCGTCGCCCTGCCCGACGAGGGACCAGGCGACTCCCTGCGACGGCTCCACCCGCTGGCCGCCCAGACCACCCTGCGCGCCATCGCCGCCGCCCTCGCCGCGGGAGGGCCCGCCCCGGCGCCTCCGCCACCACTGCCGCCGACGGCCCGTCCGCTCCTCGCCGACCGGGCCGAACGGACCGGCGCCGCCCTCGCCGCCCACCCGGGGCGGGTACTCGTCCTGCGGGGGGTGCACTCCGCCCTGCTCACGCAGGCGGACGCCGAGACGCTGACGGCCCGCACGCGCGACGGGACCCTGCGCCTGGTCGAACGGGCCGGGCACTCCCCGCACATCGACGCCCCCCGCGCGACCGTCGCCGCCCTGCTGGGGGACGGCCCGTGACGACCGTGGCCGCCGAGACCTCGGCGCTCCGCTGCCGCGACTTCCGGCTGCTGCTCGTCGGCCAGAGCCTGTCCATGGTCACCTACGGGGCCTACCTGGCCGTGCTGTCCTGGTATGCCTACCGCCTCACCGGCTCGCCCGGCGCCTCCGGCCTCGTCCTGGGCGCCGCCGCCGTGTCGGAGGTGACCACCCTGCTCCTCGGCGGCGCGCTCGCCGACCGGTGGGACCGGCGCTCGATGATGATCCTGGCCGACGCCGGGCGCCTGCTGGCCGTCGGGGCGCTCGCGATCCTCACCGCCGCCGGGCGCACCGACCTGCTGGTGCTGACCGCGTGCGCCTCCCTCGTCAGCCTCTTCGACGGCCTCTTCCACCCCGCCTTCGGCGGGATCGTCCCGGCCACGGTCCCCGCCGACCTCATCGGCTCCGCCAACGCCGCGCTCGGCTTCGTCCGCTCCGTCAGCGCCATCACCGGACCGGCCCTGGGCGGCGCCGTGTACGCCTCGGCGGGCATGGCGGCCGTGCTCGGCCTGACCGCCGTCGCCTTCCTCGTCGCCCTGGGCACCGCGCTCGCCCTGCGGCCCGCGCCGCGGACGGCCGCGCCGGTCGCCTCCCGCCCCCTGCGGGACATCGCCGAGGGCGCCCGGTACGTCGCGTCCGTCCCGCTGCTCGTCTCCATCCCCGTCGCCGCCCTGGCGCTGCTGCTCTCCGAGGGCCCCACGCAGACGCTGCTGCCACGCCTGGTGGAGGAGCACTTCGCGGGAGGCGCGGGCACCCTCTCCCTGCTCACCACCGCCTACGGCGCGGGCGCCGCCGCCGGGGCGCTGCTGTACGCGCGCCTCATGCCCAGGCGGCGACGGGCCGTGATCGTGTACGTGTCCTGGTCCTCGGCCCACGTCCTGTGCGCCGCCATGGCCCTGACGACCGGGCTGCCCGGGGCGGTCGCCCTCGCGGCCGTGCGCGGGCTGTGCGGCGGGTTCGGGTTCGCCGTCTGGGAGACGCTGCTGATGCATGTCGTCGCCCCGGACAAGCTCTCCCGCGTCTACTCGGTCAACCTGTTCGGCACCAAGGCGCTCATGCCGATCGGGTTCGCGCTCGGCGGCTGGGTCGGCGCCCACGCCCCCGCCGCCGCGGTGATCGCCGGGGGGCAACTCGCCGGAGCGGCGCTGATGGCCACGCTGCTCCTCTCCCGCCGCATCCGCGCGGTCGACTGAACCGCGCGGCCCTCACGGAAAGGCACCACGATGAAGATCGTCATCCTCGGCACGGGCGAGGTCTGCCAGGTCCTCGCCCCGGCCTTCCTCGCCCTCGGCCACGAGGTCGCCGTCGGCACCCGCGACCCCGGGGCGACCCGGGCGGGCAACGCCGGCTACCGCGTGCTCGCCGCGCGCCATCCCACCCTGGAACTCGCCGACTTCAGGGACGCCGCCGGCGCGGCCGACCCCACCGGTCTGGTCGTGAACGCGCTCTCCGGGCCGGCCTGCGTCGACACCCTCGCCCCGCTCGCCGCCGACCTCGCCGGACACGTGGTCATGGACGTGTCCAGCCCGTTCGACTGGTCCCGGGAGGGCGCCGTCCTCGACCCGGTCAACACCGACAGCCTCGGCGAGGCGATCCAGCGCGCCCTGCCCGGCGCGTTCGTGGTCAAGACCCTCAACACCCTGGCCGCGCAGGTGATGACCGACCCGGACGCGGCCGGGGCGGATCACACGGTGTTCGTCAGCGGCGAGGACGGCGCGGCCAAGGAGCGGGTCGGCGCGCTGCTCCGGTCGCTGGGCTGGCGGGACGTCCTGGACCTCGGCGGCATCCGCACGGCCCGCGCCACCGAGATGATGCTCCGGATGTGGATCGACGCCTCGGGGGCCCTGGGCACCCACCTCCTCGGCTTCAAGATCGTCCGCTGACGCCACCCCGGTCACCACCGCCGGGGGGCCCGTCCGGAGGTGTCTCCTCCGTGAGCGCGTCCCAGTCGGTGACGACGGGGACGAGTTCCCCGCGCAGCCACAGCGGAAGCTGGTCGTGGTGGTGCGGGTCGGTGGGGCCGCCCGAGGCGCCGAACGGGGTGACCCACGCGCTGTTCTCCCGGCACGCCAGGTCCCAGACGTAGCGGGCGGCGGAGGAACGGGCGCTGAGATCGGTCAGGCCGGGCACGCTGGAGGACGACATCACGCAGTCGTGGTCGCCGTGGACCGGCGGCCGGTCGGCGTTCTCGGCGGGCAGTGCCTCCCACGGGACCAGACGGTGGGTGTCCCCCCAGGTCGCGGGTGCGCCCGCCGCCGCCACCTCCTCCAGTGCCCCGCGGGCGTGTGCGGCCACGTCCACGCCCGGAAGAGCGCCGGGAACGGTCAGGTGCTCCCACGCGTGGCCGACCCGGGCGAGAGGGGACAGCCAGGGCAGGAAGACGCTCGGATCCTCGGGACGTGACGCCAGGCCGCTCAGGGCCGGGTCGCCCGTCAGGCGCCTGGCGAGCGCGCCGCGCCAGGCGGCGAAGACGGCGGCTCCGCGGGAACCGGCGTCCATACGCCGGTCCCAGGCACGGAGTTCGCCGCGCAGCGCTTCGGCCCGCGGGGACAACGCCCGCTGAGGGGTGAGGAGCCGGTCCAGGAGCGCGGACGCGGCGGGCAGCAGCGTGTCGGTGTGGACGACGGGCATGTCCGCCGCGGACCAGCGGGGGCGGGAGTCGAGCAGGGCGGCGATCCGCCGCGCGCGGTGCGGTGCGGAGAACTCGACGCCCAAGGGGGCCGCCAGACCCCGCTCGTTGGCCATGACCGCCTGGCCGCGCACCTCGGCGCGGGGGGTCGGTTCCCAGGCGCCGGACCAGGCGGCGCCGGGATCCCAGGCGTCCACGAGCCCGCGCCGGTTGGCGTGGTCGCGCACCGGGACGGCGCCCGCCACCCGGTGCAGCAGGCCGCCCTCGGTGTCGGCGGCCATCACCACGTTGACCGGTTCCACCCAGCCGTCCATCGCGCGGTCCACGTCCTCGACGGTCCGGGCCCGCAGGAGCGCGGGGAGGGCGTCGAAGCCGAGCGCCCCCAGGACCCGGGCGGGCCAGCGCAGGCTGACGGCGGACCAGCGGCCCGCCACGCCCGGGTCGCGGGCGTCGGGGGCGCCGGGAGCCTCGGGAGGGGCGTGGTCGCCGGGTATGCCGCCGATCACGACCGGCCCGCGCGCGGTCTCCACCGTCTCCACCGTCACCGGCTGACGCCCCGCGACCTCGACGGTCTCGGTCCGGGCGTCGGCGGGCTCCCACCCGCCGGGCCCCCACGCCTCCACGCCGAGGCGCTCCGCGCGGTCGGCGCCATCGGCGCGCGGTGCGCGTCTCAGTCGCTCGCGGTAGAGGTCCTGGTAGTCGGCCATGGCGTTGGTGACGGCCCAGGCGACCCCTCCGGTGTGGCCGAAGTGGGCGATGCCCGGCACCCCCGGCACGGCGAGGCCCACCACGTCGAACTCCGGGCAGGCCAGCCGGATCTGCTGGTAGACACCGGGTGCCTCGATGAAGCGGTGCGGATCGCCGGCCAGCAGCGGCAGCCCGGAGGTGGTGCGTTCGCCGCCGAGCAGCCAGCCGTTGCTGCCGGCCGCGGCCGGTCCGTCGGTGGCGAAGTGCGCCAGGGCGTCGCCGCCCAGGGTGGCCGCCAGGCGGTCGCGCCAGAGTTTGGCGGGGAAGCCGGCGAACAGCAGGTGGTGCGAGAGCCAGATCGCGAGGGGCGCCCACGGCTCCCACGCCCCCGGGACGATTCCTGCCCGGACGAACTCCGGGGCCGCGCCCGCCGCCTGAGGCAGAGCGGAGTTGACGCCCTCGGTGTAGGCGCGCAGCCAGGCGGCCGTGCCCGGGGAGAGGTTGGCGAAGCACCGGCGCGCGGTGTCCGTCAGCCGGACCCGCCGGGCGAGGACGTCCCAGGGCAGGTGGTCCGGGCCGAGGAAGGCCGCGGAGGAGCCGAGGGCACGCCGCCGCTCGACCTCGATCTGCCAGGCCCGGTCCCGCGCGGCGGCCACCCCCTGGGCGCGCGCCAGGGCGAGGAGGTCCGGTGCCCGCAGATGCGGGATGCCGTACGCGTCTCGGTAGATGCGGGCGCTCAAGCCGGGCTCCTCGGGGG
>NZ_LAVK01000422.1 GCF_001083795.1 Streptomyces sp. SBT349 | reverse complement strand
CCCCCGGACAGCGGCCCCCGTACGTTCAGCCGCCCCACGTCCAGGCACCGCACGCCCAGCCCCCCTACTACGGCCAGCAGCCGCAGCCCGGCGGCTGGGGCGGGTGGCACCCCCACACCTTCGCGGCCAAGCCCGGCGTCATCCCGCTCCGCCCCCTCGGCATCGGCGAGATACTCGACGGCGCGGTCTCGACCGCCCGCGCCCACTGGCAGACGGTGCTGGCCATAGCGCTCGGCATCGCCGTCATCACCCAGGTCATCTCCACGGTCGCCATGCGCCTGTGGCTCAACGACAGCTCAGGGCTCGCGGCCCTCGAAGACAACCCGAACCCGACCGACGACCAGCTCCGCGACGCCCTCGGCGACCTCGCCGCGTTCGCCTCGGTCACCGGCGTCATCACCATCCTCGGCAGCGTGCTGGCCACCGCCATGCTCACCATCGTCGTCAGCCGCGCCGTCCTGGGCCGCGGCGTCACGCTCGCCGAGACCTGGGGGGACTCCCGAGGCCGCCTGATGCGACTGCTCGGCGTCGTCCTCGTCGTGCCGCTCGCCGCGACCCTCGCCGTCCTCGTCCCCACCCTGCTCGGCGCGGTCACCGGCACCGTGGCCCTGGTCGTCCTCGGCGCCGTCGGCGGCCTCGTCCTCGCCGTCTGGCTCTGGGTCACGCTCTCCCTCGCCGCCCCCGCCCTCATGCTGGAGCGCCAGGGCGTCATGGCGGCCCTGCGCCGCTCCGCCAAGCTGGTACGCGGCTCCTGGTGGCGCGTCTTCGGCGTCCAGCTCCTCATCATCGTGCTGCTCACCGTGGTCGCGGGGATCATCGAGTTCCCCACCTCGATGATCGCCGGGCTCATCGACGGCGGCGGCGCGGACAGCGTCTTCGGCGGCAGCCTCACCGACATGTCGTGGACCTACCTGGCGATCTCCGGGATCGGCGCCGTCATCGCCTCCGCCATCACGCTGCCGATCAGCGCCGGCGTCACCGCCCTCCTCTACATCGACCAGCGGATCCGCCGCGAGGCCCTCGACATCGAGCTGGCCCGCGCGGCGGGCGTCGACACCCCCCGCAGGGACAGCTGACCCCGTGGCGTTGCCGTGGGTGGACGAGCCGGGCCCGCCCGTCGTCGTGGACCGCGCCCCGGCGCGGGACGACGCCGAACGCGAGCTCTCCCGGCAGATCTACACCCAGCACGAGCCGGGTCCGGTCCGCCGCCTGTGGAACTGGCTGTGGGACCGCGTCTTCGGCGTCCTCGACGACGCCGCGTTCGCCACCCCCGGCGGCTGGGTCGGCCTGCTGGTGATCGCCGCCCTCGTGGTCGCCCTGCTCATCGCCCTCCGCCTGCGCCTGGGCGCCCTGCGCAACGCGACGGGCCCCGGCGCCGCGGGGGCCGTCTTCGCCGACCGCCCCCGCACCGCCGCCGAGCACCGAGCCGCCTCGGAACGTCACGCCGACGCCGCCCACTGGACCCCGGCCGTCCAGGAGCGGCTGCGGGCCGTGGTCCGCTCCCTCGAAGAACGCGCCCTGCTCGACCCGCGCCCCGGCCGCACCGCGAACGAGGCCGCCACCGAGGCCGCGCGCCCCCTCCCCGGCCTGGCCGCCGACCTCCACACGGCCGCCACCACCTTCGACGCGGTCACCTTCGGCGACCTGCCCGCCACCGCCGCCGACTACGCCCACCTGCGCGACCTCGACGAACGGCTCCGCCGCACCAAGCCCGACCTGACCGCGACCGCCGCCTGGACGGCCCCATGACCGCGCCCACCGGCACGGCACCGGACGCCGGAACACCGCCCGACGAGGCGCGGACCGCGGCGCGGAACGAGGAGACGCCGCCGCCAGGCGGCACCGCCGTCTCCCCCGACGCCCGCGGCCTGTGGCGGCGCGCCCGCGGCTTCGTCGCCGCCTTCGCCGCGCTCCTCACCGCCGGTCTGATCATCGGCCTGCTCAACTCGGGCGACAGCGCAACGCTCCACCCGCGCGCCGCCACTCCGACCGGCAGCCGGGCCGTGGCCGAACTCCTCGCCCAGCGAGGCGTCGACACCACGCTCGTCACCACCGCCCGCGAGGCCGCCGCGGCCGCCGGCCCGGACACCACGCTCCTCGTCGTCCACCCCGAGGCCCTCACCGACCGCAGCCGCGGCACCGTCGCCCGCGCCGCCGCCGGCAGCGGCGCCCGCACCGTGCTCCTGGCCCCGGGCCAGGCGGCGCTGGACGCGTTCGCCCCCGGAACGGTGACCGCCCAGCCCGTGCCCGCCGAGGAGCGCGACCCCGGCTGCGCCGACCCCGCCGCCCGCCGCGCGGGCGGCGCCCTCACCGGCGGCTTCCGCTACGAGGCGCCCGGGGCCGGGGCCACCGCCTGCTACCCCGCCTCGGGCCTGCCCACCCTGGTCACCCTCCCCGCCGGCGCCGGCACCGAGGCCACGGGCACCGGTGGCGAGACCGTCCTCCTCGGCAGCCCCGACCTGCTCCACAACGAACGCCTCGACGAGGGCGGCAACGCCTCCCTCGCCCTCCAGCTCCTCGGCGCCCGCGACCACCTCGTCTGGTACCTCCCGTCCGCCGAGGACGCCCCCTCCACCGGCGGGGAGGAGAGCCTCCTCGGCCTCCTCGGCTCCGGCTGGCGCTGGGCCACCCTCCAGCTCGGCATCGCCGCCGCCCTGGCCGCCCTGTGGCGCGCGCGCCGCCTCGGACCGGTCCTCACCGAGCCGCTCCCGGTCACCGTCAGGGCCGCCGAGACCACCGAGGGCCGCGCCCGCCTCTACCACCAGGCGGAGGCCCGCGACCGGGCCGCCGACGCGCTGCGCGCCGCCGCCAGGGCCCGCGTCGCCCGGCTCACCGGCGTCCCCCAGGCATCCGCCCACGCGCCCGACGTCCTCGCCGCGGCCGTCGCCGCCCACACCGCCGACGCACCCGAGGCCGTCCGCGGCCTGCTCTTCGGCCTGCCCCCCGCCGACGACGCCGCCCTGGTCCGGCTCGCCGACGAACTGGACGCCCTCGAACGGCGCGTCGGCCCATCCAGCGCGCCCCCCGCCACACCACCGAAGAAAGGCAAGGACCACCGCCCGTGACCGCATCCACAGATGGAAGCCCGCACGCCGCCCTGGAGGCCCTGCGCGGCGAGATCGGCAAGGCCGTCGTCGGCCAGGACGCCGCCGTCACCGGCCTCGTCGTCGCCCTCCTGTGCCGCGGCCACGTCCTCCTGGAAGGCGTGCCGGGCGTCGCCAAGACGCTGCTGATCCGCACCCTGGCCACGGCGCTCGAACTCGACACGAAGCGCGTCCAGTTCACCCCCGACCTCATGCCGAGCGACGTCACGGGCTCCCTGGTCTACGACGCCCGCACCGCCGCGTTCTCCTTCCAGGCCGGGCCCGTCTTCACCAACCTGCTGCTGGCCGACGAGATCAACCGCACCCCGCCCAAGACGCAGGCGTCCCTCCTCGAGGCCATGGAGGAACGCCAGGTCACCGTCGAGGGCAGCCCGCGCGCGCTGCCCGACCCGTTCATGGTCGCGGCCACGCAGAACCCCATCGAGTACGAGGGCACCTACCCGCTGCCCGAGGCCCAGCTCGACCGCTTCCTCCTCAAGCTCAACCTCCCGCTCCCCGCACGGGAGCAGGAGATCGACATCCTCACCCGCCACGCCGCGGGCTTCGACCCCCGCGACCTCGCCACGGCGGGCGTTCGGCCCGTCGCGGGCCCCGAGGAGCTGGCCGCGGCCCGCTCGGCCGTGGCCAAGGTCGCCGTCTCCCCCGAGGTCACCGCCTATGTCGTGGACCTGTGCCGCGCCACCCGCGAATCGCCCTCGCTCGCGCTCGGCGCCTCGCCGCGCGGCGCGACCGCCCTGCTCTCCACGGCCCGCGCCTGGGGCTGGCTCTCGGGCCGCGCGTATGTGATCCCC
Source organism: Streptomyces sp. SBT349 (assembly GCF_001083795.1). GTDB lineage: Bacteria > Actinomycetota > Actinomycetes > Streptomycetales > Streptomycetaceae > Streptomyces. The sequence continues at coordinate 1,658 of NZ_LAVK01000422.1, read as the reverse complement.
GACGACGTCAAGGCCCTCGCCCTGCCCACCCTCCGCCACCGCGTCCGGCTCCGCCCCGAGGCGGAGATGGAGGGCGTCACCGCGGACAGCGTGATCAACGGCCTGCTGGCGCGCGTCCCGGTCCCCCGCTGATGGCACTGACCGGCCGCGCCGCACTGCTGGCCGCCCTCGGCGCCCTGGTGGTGGGACTGTTCCCCGGCTGGGGCGGCGTCCTCGGCGTGGCCGCGCCCCTGCTGGCGGCCGTCCTCTACGACGTGGCCCGCGCCGCGCCGGTCCGCCCGCTGCTGATGGAACGCGCCGGGGCGACCTCGGTGCGCCTCGGCGAGGAGGCCGAGGTCCGGCTCACGGTGACCAACGCGTCGGGCCGCCCGCTCCGCGGCGAGCTGCGCGACGCCTGGCCGCCGAGCAGCTGGCGCCCCGGCACGCAGTACGCCGCCTCCCGCCACCGCCTCACGGTCCCGGCGGGCGAACGCCGCAGGCTGACGACGACCCTGGCGCCGACCCGGCGCGGAGACCACCGGGCGGTGCGCGTCACGATCCGCTCGCACGGGCCGCTGGGCCTCGCGGCCCGGCAGGGCAGCCACGAGGTGCCGTGGACGCTGCGGGTCCTGCCGCCGTTCACCAGCAGGAAGCACCTGCCGGCCAAGCTCGCCAGGCTCCGTGAACTCGACGGCCGCACCACCCTGCTGACACGCGGTGAGGGCACCGAGTTCGACAGCCTCCGCGACTATGTCCCCGGCGACGACGTCCGCTCGATCGACTGGCGGGCCACGGCACGGCAGTCGACGGTCGCGGTGCGCACCTGGCGCCCGGAGCGCGACCGCCATCTGCTGCTGGTCCTCGACACCGGCCGCACCTCGGCGGGGCGCGTCGGCGACGTGCCGCGCCTGGACGCGGCGATGGACGCCGCGCTCCTGCTGACGGCGCTCGCGTCCCAGGCCGGCGACCGCGTGGACATGCTGGCCTTCGACCGGACGGTCAGGGCCACCGTGCGCGGCCGGACCGGCGGCGAGGTGCTGCCCGCGACGGTGGAGGCGATGGCGCGGCTCGAACCGGCGCTGATCGAGACGGACACCCGCGCGATGGCCGCGGCGGCGATGGCGACGGCGCCGAGGCGCTCGCTGATCGTCCTGTTCACGGGCCTGGACGCGGCCCCCGTGGAGTCGGGCCTGCTGCCGGTCCTGCCTCAACTCACCCACCGGCACACGGTGGTGGTCGCCGCGGTCGGCGATCCGCGGATCGCCGAGATGGCCCGGACGCGGGGCACGGTCCCCGGCGTCTACGAGGCGGCGGCAGCGGCCCAGCACGAGGCGGAACGCGCCCATACCAGGGGCCGCCTCCGCCGGCTCGGCGTCACGGTGGTCGAGGCCCCGCCGGAGGACCTCCCGCCCGCGCTGGCCGACGCCTATATGACGCTGAAGGCGGCCGGAAAGCTGTAAGGAAGAGAGAAAAAGAGAAAGAGAGAAAGAAACGGGAAAACAGTTGAAGGCCCTGCCGGTTATCCCGGCAGGGCCTTCAACTGTCTGTCCAATAATTGTCCGGCGGTGTCCTACTCTCCCACACGGTCCCCCATGCAGTACCATCGGCGCAGGGAGGCTTAGCTTCCGGGTTCGGAATGTAACCGGGCGTTTCCCTCCCGCCATGACCACCGGAACAAA
>NZ_LAVK01000421.1 GCF_001083795.1 Streptomyces sp. SBT349 | reverse complement strand
TCCCACCCCTCAGGATCCGCCCTCCGCCGGCCCGCTCCCGGGCTCCTTCGCGGTCCCCTTCTCCGTCCCCTTCGCCACCCGTTTGGCCTCCTGCTTGGCCTCCTGCTTGGTCGCCCGCACCCGGGCCAGCGACTCGGGCCCGGTGATGTCGGCGACCGAACGGAACGAGCCCTCCTCGCCGTACGGGCCCGCCGCCTCGCGCCAGCCCTCCGGGGTGACGCCGAACTGCTTGCCCAGCAGCGCCAGGAAGATCCGCGCCTTCTGCTTCCCGAAGCCCGGCAGCGCCTCCAGGCGCCGCAGCAGCTCCCCGCCGCTCTCCGCGTCGCGCCACACCGCGCCGGCGTCGCCCCCGTAGTGGTCCACCAGGTACTGGCACAGCTGCTGCACGCGCCTGGACATCGAGCCCGGGTAACGGTGCACCGCCGGCTTGGTGGCCAGCAGGGCGCCGAACGCCACGGACGGGTAGGCCGCGATCTCGTGGGCGTCCAGGTCGTCGCGGCCCAGGCGGGTGGCGATCGTGTGCGGGCCGGTGAAGGCCCACTCCATCGGGATCTGCTGGTCGAGGAGCATGCCGACGAGGGCGGCCAGCGGGCTGCGGGCCAGCAACTCGTCGGCGTCCTGGCGCTGGGCGAGCCGGAGGGGATGCGTCATCTACCCATGATCGCCGCTCAGTCCGAGCGCGGTGGCCAGGGTGCGGTACGCGGGCAGCGGGATGTCGCGGCCGGTGTTCTCGGTGACGACCTGGAGCGCGACATGGTCGGCGCCCGCCTCCAGGTACGCGTTCACCCGGGGAACGACCGCCTCGGCGTCGCCGAGCGCGAACACCGCGTGGACCAGCCGGTCGCTGCCGCCCCCGCGGAAGTCGTCGTCCGTGAAGCCGAGTCGGCGGAGGCTGTTGAGGTAGTTCTCCAGTTCGAGATAGCCGCTCAGATAGGCGCGCGCGGTGGCGCGGGCGCGCGTGAGGTCGGGGTCGAGGACCACCTTCAGCTCGGGCGCCAGCGCGGCACCCTCGCCGAGCGTCTCGCGGGCGGCGGCCGTGTGGTCGACGGTCACCAGATACGGGTGCGCGCCGCCCGCGTGCTCCGCGGCCAGCCGCAGCATCCTGGGGCCGAGCGCGGCGAGGACCCGGCGCCCCGCGGGCACCGGGGTCTCGGCCGCGTCCAGCGCGTCCAGATAGGCGGCCATCTTCGTGTAGGGCCGCCGGTAGCCCTCGGTCAACGGGGCGTGGCTGACGCCGAGGCCGAGCACGAACCTGCCGTCGTGCGCGGCGTTCGCCTCGGCGAATCGCGCGGCCACCTCGTCCGGCTCGTGCTGCCAGACGGAGAGGATGCCGGTGGCGACCAGGAGCCGGGAGGTGGCCTTCAGCAGCGGGAAGGTGTCCTCCACGGCCGGGCTGCCGCCCAGCCAGATGGCGCCGTAGCCGAGCTCGTCCAGCTCCCGCGCCGCGTCGGCGATCTCGGCCCCGCCGCTCGGGCTCCCGGGCCGCAGGGCGTTGGTCCAGATGCCGACGCGCCCGAGGTCGTTCGCGAGTGTCGTGTCCATGGGGGTGTGCATGAGGGCTGAACCCCCGCCCGCGGCGGGCCTATTCCGCGACGATCCGATCCCCCTCGATTTTCACCCGGATGGCGGGCAGCGGCTCGGGGGCCGGGCCGCCCAGGACCTCACCGGTGGCCGCGTCGAAGCGCGAGTTGTGGCAGGGGCAGGCCAGTTCGGCGCCCTCGGCCTGCACGGTGCACCCGTTGTGGGTGCAGATCGCGCTGAACGCGGCGACCGTGGTCTCGTCGGCCCTGAAGAGGAACGCCTCCTCGCCGTCCGGGGTGGTGGCGGCGGTCGCCTCGCCCACCGGGACGTCGGCCAGCGCCGCGAGGGAGCCGGGCGCCGAGCCGGAGCCGCCCGACGCGGCGCCGCCCTCCGAGCCGCCCGAGGAGTCCCCCGCGGCGCCGCCGTCTCCCGAGCCGGACGATCCCGGCTCGTCGTCTCCGCAGGCGGCGAGGGCCAGGGCCCCGGCCGTGGCGGCCGAGGCGGCGAGCAGGGAACGTCGCGTGTGTGGGGTCGCAGTCATACCCGATCACACGGGACGGCCCCCCGCGGAGTTCATTCGCCCCGGGAGAATTCCTCCGGTGAACCAGGTGCCCCCTCCTCTCGTGTGTGGAGTACGGACGAGAGCTGAGGGAGCGGGCCATGGTCGGCTGGACATTGCGGATACTGGTGGCGCTCGGCCTGCTCGGGTCGGCGTGGGTGCACTGGGTGGTGTGGGACGACTGGGGGCGTTACGAGGACGAGGTCGGACCGATGTTCCTGGTCAACGTGGTGGCCGGGGTCGTGATCGCCCTGGCGGTCGTCGCCTGGCGCGGGCACTGGCTGCCGGAGCTCGCGGCGGTCGGGTTCGGGGCGGCGACGCTGCTGGCGTACGTGCTCTCCCTGACCACCGGGTTCTTCGGGGTCACCGAGCAGTTCCGCACGGACGAGGAGGTCTGGGGCGTGGTGACGGAGGCGGGATGCGTCGTGTTCGGCCTGGTGCTCCTCGCGCTGCGTTTCGGCATCCTGGGTGGGAGCGTGCGGCAGCGTGAGGGCGCGCGCGCATGAGTGAGGGGGCGGAGGACCAGCTGATGCGCGCCTTGCACGATGAGCACGCAGCCGCGCTGTGGTCGTTCGCCCTCCACCTCACCGGCGGGGACCGCGCCAGGGCCGAGGACGTCACGCAGGAGACGATGCTGCGGGCCTGGCGCCACCCCGGCGTGCTCGACCAGTCCACGCGCTCCGCCCGCTCCTGGCTGTTCACGGTGGCCCGGCGCATCGTGATCGACGGGTGGCGCTCGGCGGCGGCGCGCGCCGAGATCTTCACCGACGAGCTCCCGGAGCAGGCGGTGCCCGACGACACCGAACGCGCCGTGCAGGGCTGGCTGGTCGCGGACGCGCTCACCGAGCTGAGCGAGCGCCACCGCGCGGTGCTGGTCCTCTGCTACTTCCAGGGGCTCTCGGTCGCCGAGGCCGCGGCGCGCCTCGGGATCGCCGAGGGAACGGTCAAGTCACGGACGCACTACGCCCTTCGCGCGCTGCGCCTGGCGCTGGAGGAGAAGGGCGTGACCCGATGAGCGGGGATCCTTACCAGATGTTCGACGGGGCCTATGTGCTCGGCGCGCTCTCGCCGCAGGACAGGGCCGCGTTCGAGGAACACATGGGCGACTGCGACGCCTGCGCGCGGTCCGTGCGCGAACTGGCCGGGCTGCCGGGGCTGCTGGCGCAGGCCGAGATGGCGGTGGGCCCGCCCCCGCCCCCGACCCTGCTGCCCGCGATGCTCGACGAGGCGGCCGGCGAGGCGCGGAGCCGGGCGGCGACCGCGGCGACCGCGGCGGCCGGTGTCCGGCGCAGGAGGCGGCTGTTCGCGGCGGTGGCGGCGACCGCGGTGACGCTGGCCGCGTGCCTGGCGCTGGCGTTCACGGCGGTGCGGCTGGACGACGAGGGGCCCGCCTCCTCGGCGATGACGCCGGTCGGCGCCTACCCGGTCTCGGCGACGCTGCGGCTGGCCGACGCGGACGGGGGCACGCGGGTGGAGATGGAGTGCGAGTACGGCGGCGAGCGCGGCGGGGACTACCTGCTGGTCGCCGTGGGCCGCGACGGCGGTACCGAGGTCCTGGCGCGCTGGTACGCGCTCCCGCGGAACTCGGCCTCGCTGTCGGTCGGAACCGCGCTGCGGCGTGCGGACATCGAGTCGCTCGAGGTCCGCACGCCCAGTGGTGCGACGGTGCTGCGGCTCACTCCCTAGGGGAGCTCACCGGTGGGGTCAGCCGGTCAGGGCGCGTCCCACTTCTGGTTGGCCGCGCCGGTGCACGTCCAGATCTGGAGGCGTGCGCCGTTCGCCGAGGTGTTGCCCGTCACATCCAGGCACGCGTCGGCGCGTGGATTGACGATGTCGTTCGCCGCGTTGGCGACCCACTGCTGATTGGGGCCGCCGTGGCAGTCCCAGATCTGGAGCGGCGAGCCGTCGGCCACGCCGTCCTCCGCGATGTCGAGGCACTTGCCGAGGGCCCGCAACGTGCCGTCGCCGCCGCGGGTCCACCGCTGCGCCGCGGAGCCGTTGCAGTCGTAAAGCTGCACAGGCGTTCCGTTGGCGCTGCTCGCCCCGGCGACGTCCACGCACTTGCCGCCGAGGCCCGTGATCGGGCCCGTGGCGCCCCCGCCCGTGGAGTCGGTCGAGACGCGCACGTAGTCCACCACGAGCTGCTGCGGGAAGGTGGTCGAGCCGTCGGGGTCGCCGGGCCAGTAGCCGCCGATGGCGAGGTTGAGGATGAGGAAGAAGGACTTGTTGAACACCCAGGGATCGCCGCCGAGATCGGCCGGCGTGCGGGTCTGGAAGACGTTCCCGTCCACCGACCAGGTGATCGCGTTCGGCGACCAGTCGACGGCGAAGGTGTGGAAGCCGTCCGCGAACCTCTGCCCGCCCGGCAGCGTGTACGCCGCGCCGATGCCCTCGGCACCCGAGTAGCCGGGGCCGTGCAGCGTGCCGTGCACCGTGCTGGGCTCCGAGCCGATGTTCTCCATGACGTCGATCTCACCGCTGGCCGGCCAGCCGATCGAGCCGATGTCGTTGCCCAGCATCCAGAACGCGGGCCAGACACCCTGGCCGTGCGACATCCGGATACGGGCCTCGACGCGGCCGTACTGCGCGGTGAAGCGGCCCGCGGTGTTCATCCGGGCCGAGGTGTACTCGCATCGGCCGTACCAGCAGTTGTAGTTGCCGGGGTTCTCGCGCCGCGCCTCGATGACCAGCTGACCCTGGCCGTTGAGCTTGGCGTTGTTGTTCCCCGGTGTGTAGTACTGGCGCTCGTGGTTGTTGACGTTGTCGCCGACCTCGAGCTGCCATTTGCCGCCGTCGACCGCGGATCCGGCCGCGCCGTCGAAGTTGTCCTCGAAGACCACGGCCATGGGCGCCGCGTCCTCCGCGGCGGGGGCCGCGGCGGCGCCGGTCGGTGAGACGGAGGTCGGTGAGACGGAGGTCGGGGAGGCGGAGGTCACGGCGGATGTCTCCGCCGGCTCCGCGGAGGCTGTTCCCGGTTGTGCGGTCTGTAGCAACGTCCAGCTCACGGCGAGAACCACCGCCGCGGCGACCACGCGTCTGGCACGCTTCATGGACACCACATCCAGTCGGGGGAGTTGTGGGGGCGCCCCATTTCACAGCGTGGCGTAGACCAATTCAAGAGGTTGGTCAGGACCAGGAAGTTCCGGAACGGGCGGCGGACCCGGTATCGCCCCCGGCGCCGGATTCGCTAGGGTCGTCAGGCATGGCCCACAACCCCCATGCGCCCCGGCCCCCTCACGGTCCTCAGGAACCGGACCCGGCGGGCAGCACCCAGATGTTCCAGGCTTTTGTCAACGACGAGACCACCGCTCGGCGCGCGGCGCCGGCGGCCACACCGCCCGCGGGTCCGCGGGTCGGCCTGATCCTGGGGGTGGTGGTGGGGGTCGTGGTGCTCGCCGCGGTCGCCTGGCTGGCCCTCGGCTGACACGGCCGAACTGACCCGGCCGAACTGCCGCCGCTCGACGGCGGGATGGACGACGGCGGGATGCGCGGGGGTGGGG
>NZ_LAVK01000420.1 GCF_001083795.1 Streptomyces sp. SBT349 | reverse complement strand
CACTGTTACCGCACACGGGCCCCGACGGGCCGCGCGCCGCGTGCAGTTCAGCCCCACGCCCCACCCAGGACAGAAGGAGAGGGATGCGAGCGATGCGCTGGATACCGCGCGCCGGCGTGGCCGCGATCACCGCGGCCGTGCTGGCCGCCACCGCCGTGGCGCCTTCGGCCGCGGGGGAACGCCCCACGCCCGGACGGGCCGACGACGGGAACGGGCTCACCGGCACCGGCACCGGCACCGGCAGCCAAGCGGGCGGGGAGAGCGTCACCGTCACCCTGGTCACCGGCGACCGGCTGCTGGTCACCACCGACGCCGAGGGCCGCTCCGCCGCCACCGCCCTGCCGGGACCCGACGGCCACCCGCCGGCACTCCAGACCCGCACCACGGGCAGCGACCTCTACGTCTACCCCGAGCGCGCCGCGTCCGCGCTCGCCCACGGCACGGTGGACGAGGAGCTGTTCAACGTCACCGGGCTGATCCGGCAGGGCTACGACGACGCGGCCTCGGAGACGATCCCGCTGATCGCCGTCTACGACGGTGACGTGGACGTGGCGCGCTCGCTGCCCGCCCTGCCCCGCGGCGCCGGCCACCGGCTGACGCTGCCGTCCGCCCGCGGCGTCGCGCTGGACGCCGACAAGGAGCGGGCGGGCGCGTTCTGGGACGATGCCACCTCCGGCGGCTCGCGCGCGGGCCGGGACCTCGCCGCGCTCTGGCTGGACCGGCGCGTCGAGGAGACCCTGGACCGCTCGGTGCGGCAGATCGGCGCCGACGCGGCCTGGGAGGCCGGTTACGACGGCACCGGCACCACGGTCGCCGTCCTGGACACCGGCGCGGACGCCGAACACCCGGACCTGGCGGGCCGGATCACCGCCGCGGAGAACTTCACCGACTCCGGCACCACCGACGACCTGCGCGGCCACGGCACCCACACCATCTCCACGGTCGGCGGCTCGGGAGCGGCGAGCGGCGGCGAGCGGCGCGGCGTCGCCCCCGGCGCGGCGCTGCTCAACGGGAAGGTGCTCAACGACTACGGCAGCGGCCAGAGTTCTTGGATCATCGCGGGCATGGAGTGGGCCGTCGCCGAGGGGGCCGACGTGGTCTCCATGAGCCTGGGCAGCCCCGAACCGACCGACTGTGCCGACCCGATGAGCGCCGCGGCCGAGGAACTGGCCACCACCACCGACACGTTGTTCGTCGTCGCCGCGGGCAACGCGGGCCCCGCGCTGAACACCGTCTCCTCCCCCGGCTGCGCGCCCGGCGTGCTGACCGTGGGCGCGGTGGACCGCGACGACAGCACCGCGGGCTTCTCCAGCCGGGGCCCCGCGGCGGTCACCCACACCCTCAAGCCGGAGATCGCCGCGCCGGGCGTCTCGATCTCCGCCGCCGCGGCGGGCGGCCGGGGCGTCTACGCGTACCAGGAGATGTCGGGCACCTCGATGGCGACGCCCCATGTGGCGGGCGCCGCCGCCCTGGTCCGCCAGGCCCACCCCGAGTGGACCGCGGGCCAGACCAAGGCCGCGCTGGTCTCCTCGGCCGAGACGGCGGTCCCCGGCGACGTCCGCGAGACCGGCGGCGGGCGCCTGGACGCCGCCGCCGCGACCACGCAGGCCGTGCTCGGCGCCCCCGCCGTGCAGGGCGGCGCCTTCTCCTGGCCCCAGCACAGCAGCGACCCCACCACCGTCGAACTGCCCTACACCAACACCACCGACCGGCCCCTCGCCCTGAGCCTGGCCCCACCCGAGGTGACCGGCAACGACGGCAGCCGCGTCAGGTCGGGCGTGGCCCGCCTCGGCGAGCGCCGCGTCACCGTCCCGGCGGGCGGAACGGTCACGGTGCCGCTGCGCCTCGACCCGACGGCGGACCTCTCCCGCGCCCAGTACGGCGACCTCACCGGCCGTGTGGTGGCCACCGGCGACGGCGTGCGGGTGGTCACCCCGTTCGCGCTGCACGTGGAGCCGGAGACGGTGAGCCTGCGCGTCAAGCTGGTGGACCGCGACGGCGAGCCCGCGGCCGGGACCTCGTCCCTGGACCTGGTCGGCATCGACGCCGCCACCGGCGAGCGGCGCGTCAACGGCGGCGCGATCGACCAGGCGTTCCGCGTGCGGCCCGGCACCTACTTCCTGTCCGCCTTCGTCACCACTTCGGACTCCAGCCTCACCTATCTGGCCCGCCCCGAGGTCGAGGTGACGCGCGACACCACCCTCGTGCTGGACGCCCGCGAGGCCCACCGGCTGTCCGTCGCGACCGACCGGGACAGCGAAGTCCGGGGCTCCACCTTCGCGTTCTCCCGCACCTGGGACCAATGGCTGCACTACGGCACGGCGTTCGGTGGACGCGCGCTCACCGGCCGGTACGCGCGGATCGAAGGGGCCGCCCGGGAGGGGGAGTTCGAGTTCGGCAGCTACTGGAGGACCGCGGCGCCGCTGATCGAGGAGCTGTCCGTGGTGGGCGGGCCCGAGCTGGACCCGCTGCCCGCCCACACCGGGGCGAGCAACCTGGACGGCACCGGCGAGGCCCGGCTCGTGGACGCCGGGAGCGGAACGCCCGCGGAGCTGGCCGACGCCGGGGCCGAAGGAGCCGTCGCGCTGGTGGAGTTCCCGGACGACCGGCCGAGCGCGATCCAGGTCGCCGATGATGCGGAGGCGGCCGGGGCCGTCGCCGTGGTCGCCCACCGGCCCACGCCCGGCCGCTGGTTGCCCGCCATCCGCTTCGACGGCCTGCCGCTGCCCGTGCTGGCCGTCGAGTCCGACGAGGCGGCGGACCTGGCCCAACGCCTGTCCGCGGGCGAGGTCACGCTGCGGTGGGACGCCACCGCCGTCAGCCCCCACCAGTACAACCTGGCCTTCCACGAGGACGGGCGGCTCACCTCCGCCCGCGATTACCGGCCCAGGGACCACCAACTCGCCCGCGTGGACGCGACGTACCACGCCATGGGCCAGGCCGGTGACTACACCGACTACCTGGCCGCCTACCGGCCCAGCGGCGCCGCGCTCTCCGTCGGCCACACCCAGGTGGTGCCCTCGCCGGGCACGCGCACCGAGTTCTACGCGCCGGGCGAGGGCACCGCGTGGAACCACATCCTGTCCAGCAGCTACCCGTGGGGCGAGTCGATGACCGATCGGCACCGCGTCCACCGGGCGGGAGAGCGGCGCGAGGAGAGCTGGTACGACGGCGTGATCGCACCCGTCGCACCGCGCGACGAGAACGGGGAACCGGTGCTCGCGGCCGAACGCCAGGGCCACCTCATGGGGTTGGCCACCGCCCAGTGGGGCGACGGCTCGCACCACGGGCAGGCCGGTTCGTTCGGCGACATCGGCAGGCTGACGCTCTACCGCGACGGCGAGGAAGTCGGTTCGAGCGCCTGGCCGTTCGGCGCGTTCGAGGTGGAGCCTGAGGAGGCCACCTACCGGCTGGAGCAGCGCGTCGGCAAGTACGGCGAGCCGTCGGAGGTCTGGCACCGCTCCACCGCCGTCGACACCGCCTGGACCTTCCGCTCGGCGCTCGACCCCGACGTCCACTCGCAGCCGCTGCCCGTCATGTTCCCCCGGTACACGCTGCCCGAGGACGGCATGAAGACCCTCGCGGCCGAGGACGGGCTCACCATCGGGCTGAGCGCGCAGGGTCATCTCGGCTACGAGCCGGGCCCGTTGGCCTCGGCCGCGCTCTCCTGGTCCTACGACGGCGGCGCCACCTGGACCGAGGCGGACGTGGACCCGGAGACCTGGACCGCCACCGTGGACCACGCGGGCGCCTCGGGGGAACAGGTGACGCTCCGCGCCCACCTCACCGACGCGGCGGGCAACAGCGTCACCCAGACCGTGGCCAGGGCGTACGACGTGCGCTGAGAAGGCGCCCGGCGGCGGCCGTCAGCGTTTCGTTCTCTTTCAGACCTGTCGCCCCGCGCCTTGATGGCGTCGAATGGCGGGGTGAGCGGTTCAGGGGAGAGAACGGAACGCGCGCTGGGCGCGCTGGGCGGGGTGCTGGCCGCGGCGGCCGGGCTCGCGGCGGGAGAGCTGGCGTCGGCCGCCGTCCGGCCGGAGGCGAGCCCGGTCACCGCCGTGGGCGCGGCGGTGATCACCCTGGCCCCGGGCTCCGTCACGAAGTGGGCGATCGACACCTTCGGCGCCCAGGACAAGCTGGTGCTCCAGCTGGGCATCGCCGCCGTGCTCGCCCTGTGCGCCGCCGCGCTCGGCGTGCTCGCGGTGCGGCGCCGCGCCGCGGCGGCGGGGGCGCTGGCGTTCGCCGCGGTGGGCGCGTTCGCGGCGGTGACGCGGCCCGGTGCGGGCCCGTCCGACGCGGCTCCCTCGCTGGTGGCGGGCGTGGCCGCGGCCGGGGTGCTGGCGCTGCTGGCCACGCGGCTGAGCCCCGCGCCCGCATCGGCTCCCGCGAACCCCGCGAACCAGGGCGGCGGCGCGGGAGCCGGCCGGCGGCGGTTCCTGACCGCCGCCGCCACGACGGCGGCGGCCTCCGGGGGATCCTGGCTGCTCGGCCGCGCGCTGCACACGGCCGACTCGGCGGAGCTGACCGCCTCGCGCGCCGCCCTCACCCTCCCCGCGGCCGACGCCGCCGCGGGCCCGCTGCCGCCGGGCGCGCGGCTCGACCTCCCCGGCCTCTCCTCGTTCCACACGCCGAACGACACCTTCTACCGGATCGACACCGCGCTGCGTGTCCCGCGCCTGGACGCCACGCGGTGGCGGCTGCGGGTCCACGGCGCGGGCGTGCGGCGGCCGTTGACGCTGACGTTCGACGACCTGCTCGCCAGGGAGCTGGTGGAGCGCGACATCACGCTGTCCTGCGTCTCCAACCCGGTCGGCGGCCGGCTCGTCGGCAACGCCCGCTGGATCGGGGTCCGGCTGGCGGACGTGCTGCGGGAGGCGGGTGTGCGCCCGCCCTCCGAGGGCGGGCGCGCCGACCACCTGGTGGCGCGCTCGGCGGACGGGATGACGCTGGGCAGCCCGGTGGAGACGGTGATGGACGGCCGGGACGCGCTGCTCGCGGTGGCCATGAACGGCGAGCCCCTCCCGTTCGAGCACGGCTTCCCCGTCCGGATGGTGGTCCCCGGCCTCTACGGCTACGTCTCCGCCTGCAAGTGGCTGGAGGACCTGGAGCTCACGACGTTCGACGCCTATGACGCCTACTGGACCGAACGCGGCTGGGCCGCCCGGGGCCCGGTCAAGACCCAGTCCCGCATCGACACGCCCCGGCCGTCGGCGCCGCCCCGGCCCGGGGAGGTGGCGGTCGCCGGGGTGGCCTGGGCCCCGCACACGGGTATCGAACGGGTCGAGGTGCGCGTGGACGAGGGCCCCTGGCACGAGGCCGAACTCGCCGACGAGGCGACGCCCGACAGCTGGCGGCAGTGGGTGTGGCGGTGGGAGGCCACCCCGGGCGAGCACCGCCTCCAGGTCCGCGCCACCGACCGCACCGGCACCACCCAGACCGACGAGGACTCCAGCGTGCTGCCCGACGGCGCCACCGGGCGGCACACGATCACCGTGGAGGTGCCGGACTAGGACCGGGCAGGCGACCCGCGACCGGTGGCCGGTGGCCACGAGCGGCCGGAAAATCATGTGCGGAGCGGGAATCCCGTTGACAGGCTTACCCCATGGGCCCCACGCACGACCC
>NZ_LAVK01000041.1 GCF_001083795.1 Streptomyces sp. SBT349 | reverse complement strand
ACCCCCACCCACGGCTCACTCCCACGGCCTCGGTGACGGCCGCCAACTCAGCCTGGACTAGGCTGTCCCGCATGTCCGAACCGACCGGTGCCGCCCGCCGTCGCGGGCCCTTCGAGGTCGGGGACCAGGTCCAGCTCACCGACCCCAAGGGACGCCACTACACGTTCACGCTCGAAGCAGGGAAGAGCTTCCACACCCACAAGGGTGCCTTCCCCCACGACGAGCTGATCGGCGCGCCCGAGGGAACCGTCGTCCGCACCACCGGAAACGTCGCCTACCTCGCGCTGCGCCCCCTGCTCCCCGACTATGTCCTGTCCATGCCACGCGGCGCCGCCGTGGTCTACCCCAAGGACGCCGGCCAGATCCTCGCGATGGCCGACATCTTCGCCGGCGCCCGCGTCGTCGAGGCCGGCGTCGGCTCCGGATCGCTCAGCATGTTCCTGCTGCGCGCCATCGGCGACCAGGGGATGCTGCACTCCTACGAGCGCAGGGCCGACTTCGCCGAGATCGCCCAGGAGAACGTCGCCCGCTACTTCGGCGGCCCCCACCCGGCCTGGCAGGTGACCGTCGGCGACCTCCAGGACCACCTCTCGGACACCGACGTCGACCGCGTCATCCTGGACATGCTCGCGCCCTGGGAGTGCCTGGACGCGGTGTCCAAGGCGCTGGTGCCCGGCGGCATCGTCTGCGCCTACGTGGCGACCACCACCCAGCTGGCCCGGACCGTGGAGACCATCCGCGAGCACGGCACGTTCAACGAGCCGCGCGCCTGGGAGACCATGGTCCGCACCTGGCACGTGGAGGGCCTCGCCGTCCGCCCCGACCACCGCATGATCGGGCACACCGGCTTCCTGCTGACCGCCCGCCGCCTCGCCGACGGGGTCACGCCCCCGCTGCGCCGCCGCAGGCCCGCGCCCGGCGCCTACGGCGCGGACTACACCGGCCCCGGCTCGGGAAGCGCCGCCGCCTGATCGCCGACCCCGCCGAGGGGCGGTGGTGTGACGTGTGACACGATGCCCACCGCGTTCCCCACCGCCCTCACGCCTTCCCTGGAGTCCCCGCGTGCAGCTCCCGGCCGGTCACGACCTCCCGCACACCCGCGCCCGCGCCCTTCACTGGCTGACCACCGCCGCCGTGCTCGCGGCCGTGACCGGCGCCGCCGCCATGATCGAGCCGACCGGCGCCACCGCGACCACCGCGGGCGCCGCGCCGGTCGCGGGCCCTGACGCGGAGCGGGCGCCGTATCCGCTGGACTGCGGCCCGCTCGACGTCCTCGTCGCCGACCACGCGTCCCTCGACCTGGACGGCGACGGGCGGGCGGAGACGGTGGCCGTGGTCCGCTGCGACGCCGGCTCGGGAACGCCGCCGCACGGCGTCTACCTGCTCACCCACCCCGCCGACGAGGGGGCCGAGCCCCGCGTCGCCGAGACCCTGGTCGACCCGTCCGAGCTCATGACGGTGGACGAACTCGACACCGCGGACGGCGAGATCTCCCTGAGCCTGCACGGCTACTCCTCGACCGACGTCCCACGCTGCTGCCCCGACCAGTTCCGCGAGGTCAGCTGGGCCTGGGAGGACGGGCGGCTGGCGCTCCACGTCGCCCCGGCCCCCAACAGCGTCTGAACGCGCCGCCCGGTGGCGGGGCGGCCCTACGCGGCGTCCGGGCCGTACACCTCGGCGCCGTCGGACGTCCGGCGGACGTGGATGCACTGCCCGGGACACTCCTTCACGGAGTCCGCGACATCCCGCAGCAGCGGCAGCGGAACCGGCGCGGTCGCCCCCGGCGCGGTCAGCAGGTCGGCCTCCGCGCCGGGCTCCGTCGGAGGCTTCACATAAGCCAGGCCGTCGATGTCGAGTTCGAACACGTCGGGGGCGTACTGGGCGCAGATTCCGTCCCCGGTGCAGAGGTCCTGATCGATCCAGACCTCGAGCTCCTCGGTGGCTTCGTTCCGCACGGTCATTCGCCTTACCGTTCGTCGTAGGGTGAAACAAAGGGGGCCGTCCACGCCGGGTGTTGACCGCTTACGACGATACAGCGGACCGCTTTCCGATGGAGCAGGGTGGGTATTTCCCTGGCGTGAGGGAGTGCGCAAGGGTGAAGATCGGACACGCCCCGACCGTCTTTGTGATCTAGGGGTTTCGAACTGCACCGGTCCAGGTAGGGTCTGGAAGCGTCCAGCTCCCCTTGGAGGAGGTGAGGACCCGTGGTATCCCAGAACGACGACAGCAACCGCGGCATCCGGCCTGGTCGAGGTTCAGACGACCCGACCCGGCAGGTTGCCGACCTTGAGCAGGAGATCACTGTCCTGCGCCGCAAGCTGGCCGACTCTCCGCGTCACACTCGGATTCTCGAGGAGCGGATTGTCGAGCTCCAGACCAATCTGGCCGGCGTGTCCGCGCAGAACGAGCGACTGGCGAACACCCTGCGTGAGGCGCGTGACCAGATCGTGGCCCTCAAGGAGGAAGTCGACCGGCTCGCCCAGCCGCCCTCCGGGTTCGGCGTCTTCCTGAGTGCGAACGACGACACCACCGCCGACATCTTCACCAGCGGCCGCAAGCTGCGGGTGAATGTCAGCCCCAGCGTCGACCTCGACGAGTTGAGACGTGGCCAGGAGGTCATGCTCAACGAGGCGATGAACGTCGTCGCGGCCATGGAGTTCGAGAGCGCCGGGGACATCGTCACCCTCAAGGAGGTCCTGGAGGACGGCGAGCGCGCCCTGGTCGTCGGCCACACCGACGAGGAGCGGGTCGTCAAGCTCGCGCAGCCCCTCATGGACGTGGTGCTGCGCGCGGGAGACGCCCTCCTGCTGGAGTCCCGCTCCGGCTACGTCTACGAGGTCGTGCCCAAGAGCGAGGTCGAGGAGCTGGTCCTCGAAGAGGTCCCGGACATCGACTACACCCAGATCGGCGGCCTCGGCGGCCAGATCGAGCTGATCAGGGACGCCGTCGAACTGCCCTACCTGCACCCGGACCTCTTCCGCGAGCACGAGCTCCGGCCGCCCAAGGGCGTCCTGCTCTACGGCCCGCCCGGATGCGGCAAGACGCTGATCGCCAAGGCCGTGGCCAACTCGCTGGCCAAGAAGGTCGCGGAGGTCACGGGACGGCCCGCGGGGAAGAGCTTCTTCCTCAACATCAAGGGTCCCGAGCTGCTCAACAAGTACGTCGGCGAGACGGAGCGGCACATCCGGCTGGTCTTCCAGCGGGCCCGTGAGAAGGCGAGCGAGGGCGTGCCCGTCATCGTCTTCTTCGACGAGATGGACTCCCTCTTCCGCACCCGCGGCTCGGGCGTGAGCTCGGACGTGGAGAACACCATCGTCCCGCAGCTGCTCTCCGAGATCGACGGCGTGGAGGGCCTGGAGAACGTCATCGTCATCGGCGCCTCCAACCGGGAGGACATGATCGACCCGGCGATCCTGCGCCCGGGACGCCTCGATGTGAAGATCAAGATCGAGCGCCCGGACGCCGAGGCCGCGCGCGACATCTTCTCGAAGTACCTCACCTCCCGGCTGCCGCTGCACTCCGAGGACCTCGCGGAGCACAACGGCAGCTCCGAGATCACCGTCGGCAGCATGATCCAGACCGTCGTGGAGCAGATGTACGCGGAGTCCGAGGAGAACCGCTTCCTCGAGGTCACGTACGCCAACGGCGACAAGGAAGTCCTCTACTTCAAGGACTTCAACTCCGGCGCCATGATCCAGAACATCGTGGACCGGGCCAAGAAGATGGCGATCAAGGACTTCCTGGATCACCAGCAGAAGGGTCTGCGCGTCTCCCACCTGCTCGCCGCCTGCGTGGACGAGTTCAAGGAGAACGAGGACCTGCCCAACACCACCAACCCGGACGACTGGGCCCGCATCTCCGGCAAGAAGGGCGAGCGCATCGTGTTCATCCGCACGCTCGTCACCGGAAAGCAGGGCGGGGACACCGGCCGCTCGATCGACACGGTGGCGAACACCGGTCAATACCTGTAGTGCATGAGGCGTCGGCTGCGGGGCACGCGAAGGCGGGCTCCGCAGCCGTTCGTTTCCGAAACAGTCCCGAAGGAAACCCGCAGTGATCTCCTCACCGCACCCCGTGTCGCCTAGGCTCGTAGCCAGCGGCCGGACGGTGGAGAGCCGCCGCCGGGCAAGGAGGGCCGCATGACTGTACGGCGAGTGATGGGCATCGAGACGGAGTACGGCGTTTCCGTTCCCGGGCACCCGAACGCCAACGCGATGCTCACCTCCTCCCAGGTCGTGAACGCCTACGCGGCGGCCATGCACCGGGCCAGGCGGGCGCGCTGGGACTTCGAGGAGGAGAACCCGCTGCGCGACGCGCGAGGCTTCGACCTGGCCCGCGACAACGCCGACGCCAGCCAGCTGACCGACGAGGACATCGGCCTGGCGAACGTCATCCTGACCAACGGCGCGCGGCTCTATGTCGACCACGCGCACCCCGAGTACAGCTCCCCCGAGACCACCAGCCCGATGGACGCCCTGCTGTGGGACAAGGCGGGGGAGCGGATCATGGCCGAGGCGGCCAGGCGCGCCGCCGAGGTGCCGGGCGCCCAGCCGATCCACCTCTACAAGAACAACACGGACAACAAGGGCGCCTCCTACGGCACCCACGAGAACTACCTGATGAAGCGGGAGACCCCGTTCTCCGAGATCGTGCGCCACCTGACGCCGTTCTTCGTCTCCCGCCAGGTCGTCTGCGGCGCCGGCCGGGTCGGCATCGGGCAGGACGGCGGCGAGCACGGCTTCCAGCTCAGTCAGCGCGCCGACTACTTCGAGGTCGAGGTCGGCCTGGAGACGACGCTGAAGCGGCCCATCATCAACACCAGGGACGAGCCGCACGCCGACGCCGAGCGCTACCGCAGGCTCCATGTGATCATCGGCGACGCCAACCTCGCCGAGCTGTCGACCTACCTCAAGCTCGGGACCACCGCGCTGGTGCTGTCCATGATCGAGGACGGCTTCATCGCCGTGGACCTCGCCGTCGACCAGCCGGTGCGGACCCTGCACCGGGTCAGCCACGACCCCTCGCTCAAGGAGCTGATCACCCTCCGCAGCGGGCGCACGCTGACCGCGGTCCAGCTCCAGATGGAGTACTACGAGCTGGCCAGCAAGTACGTGGAGGAGCGCTGGGGTTCGGACGCCGACACCCAGACTCTCGACGTCCTCCACCGCTGGGAGGACGTCCTCGGCGCCCTGGAGCGCGATCCGATGAGCCTGGCGGGCCAGCTGGACTGGGTCGCCAAGCGCGAGCTCATGGAGGGGTACCGCCGGCGCGACGGGCTGGGCTGGGACGCCGCCCGCCTTCACCTGGTGGACCTCCAGTACGCCGACGTGCGGCCCGACAAGGGCCTGTACAACCGCCTGGTGGCCCGTGGCCGGATGACCAGGCTGCTGGCGGACGAGGACGTCGCGGCCGCCCGGGTGGATCCGCCCGTGGACACCAGGGCCTACTTCAGGGGCCGCTGCCTCGAGCAGTACGCGGACGACGTCGCGGCCGCCTCCTGGGACTCGGTGATCTTCGACCTGCCGGGCCGTGACTCGCTCCAGCGGGTGCCGACCATGGACCCGCTGCGCGGCACGAGGGAGCACGTGAAGGACCTCCTCGACCGCTGCGAGACGGCCGAAGATCTCGTCCGTGCCCTCTCGGGCGGCTGATCCGCCCCCGATCCGGGAATCATGGAGGTGATTCCCGGACGTTGTAGCAAAGAAAGGCCGATGTCAGCCCCGGCTAGTAGGGTCTGATCTTGATACGTCGAGCTGAGCATGGGGTGAGGGAGATGGCGACCAAGGACACCGGCGGCGGCCAGCAGAGGGCGTCGCGCACCAGCGAAGAGACCGAAGAGCAGACACAGGACGCCGAGGTCTCGGAGGACCTCAAGGAGCGACAGGAAGCCCTGACGGACGATGTGGACTCCGTCCTGGACGAGATCGACGAGGTTCTGGAGTCCAACGCCGAGGACTTCGTGCGGAGTTTCGTGCAGAAGGGCGGCCAGTAGCCCGCCGCTGGGAAGCCGCGCGACCCGGGTGGATCTTCAGCGGGTGACGGGTAGGGTCCGTGGCATACGCTGCCTCCAGCCCCGGCCGAACGCCGGATCGGGGCGGCGGACCGTTTCTCCTACCTGGAAGGACACCTGTGGCGGCCTACTCCCATGACCAGGGGCGACTCCCGGCGGCCTTCCTGCGGCCGGGGTCGTCCTCTTTCCTGGACTTCCTGTCGGACTATGCCCCCGAGCGGGTCCCCGGCGGCCGGTCGCTTCCCCCCGTGGAGGGCGCGATCGAGACCGTGCACGGCACGACGATCATCGCCGCCACCTGCGCGGGCGGCGTGGTGCTCGCGGGTGACCGCAGGGCCACCATGGGGAACATGATCGCTCAGCGCGACGTCGAGAAGGTCTTCCCCGCCGACGAGTACTCCGCGGTCGGCATCGCCGGCACGGCGGGTCTCGCCATCGAACTGGTCAAGCTCTTCCAGCTGGAGCTGGAGCACTTCGAGAAGGTGGAGGGCCATGTGCTCTCCCTGGAGGGCAAGGCCAACCGGCTGTCGACCATGATCCGGGGGAACCTGGGGATGGCCATGCAGGGTCTCGCCGTCGTCCCGATGTTCGCCGGATTCGACCTGGACAAGGGGAAGGGCCGGATCTTCTCCTACGACGTGACCGGCGGTCGCTCCGAGGAGCTGGGCTTCGCCGCCGTCGGCTCCGGCTCGATCTTCGCCCGCGGCGCCATGAAGAAGCTGCACCGCGAGGACCTGAGCGAGCGTGAGGCCGCCACGGCCGTGGTCCAGGCACTCTACGACGCGGCCGACGACGACTCGGCGACGGGCGGCCCCGATCTCGCCCGCCGGATCTTCCCGATCGTCACGGTGATCACCGAGGATGGCTTCCGCCGGCTCACCGAGGCGGAGGTCTCCGGGATCGCCACCACGGTCACCGAGGGCCGGCTCCAGCTGCCGAACGGGCCGCAGGCCCCGGTTCTGTAGCTTCCCTCTCGGTAACGCCGAAGATTTCCGACGGACAGGACAGGAAGGGACGAGTAGCCGGTGTCGACACCGTTCTATGTCTCACCCCAGCAGGCCATGGCGGACCGCGCCGAGTACGCCCGGAAGGGCATCGCGCGCGGGCGCAGCCTGGTCGTGCTCCAGTATGCCGACGGCATCGTGTTCGTCGCGGAGAACCCGTCGCGCGCGCTGCACAAGGTGAGCGAGATCTACGACCGGATCGCGTTCGCCGCGACCGGCAAGTACAACGAGTACGAGAGCCTGCGCATCGGCGGGACCCGCTACGCCGACCTGCGCGGGTACACGTACGACCGGGAGGACGTCACCGCCCGGGGCCTGGCCAACCTGTACGCCCAGACGCTGGGCAACATCTTCTCCAGCGCCGCCGAGAAGCCCTACGAGGTGGAGCTGCTGGTCGCCGAGGTCGGCGAGACCCCGGCCGACGACGAGATCTACCGGCTGCCGCACGACGGTTCCATCATCGACGAGCACGGCTCGGTCGCGGTCGGGGGGAACTCGGACCAGATCGGCAGCTATCTCGGGCAGCGCCACCGTGACGACATGAACCTGGGGGAGGCCCTGCGGCTGGCCGTCGAGTCGCTGACGCGCGACACCAACGGCGGCGAGCGTGAGCTGACCGCCGATCAGCTGGAGGTCGCCGTCCTGGACCGGAAGCGCAGCCAGCAGCGGAAGTTCAAGCGGGTGCTGGGGGGTCAGCTCTCCCGGCTGCTCGAGGGCGACGGTTCGGCCCCGGCGTCGGAGGAGTCCTCGGAGTCCGCGGAGGACTCCTCCGACGCCGAGGAGTGAGCCCTCGCCGCGGACGCCGCGCACACGCCCCGGAGCCCTGAGCCCCGGGGCGTAGGTCTGCCCGCGCCCGGAGCCGCTCCGGCTACCGCGTGGGGGCCGGCGCCGTCGAGGCGCGGACGGCCAGGCTGACCGGCAGCACGGTGGTGCCGCCCGGCTCGCCGCGGAGGGCGGCGAGGAGGGCGCGCATGCCAGCCGCCCCCAACTCCTCGGCCGGGAGGTGGACGGTCGTCAGCTCGGGCTCAACGGCGGTGGCCACGGTCAGGTCGTCGAAGCCGGTGACCGAGACGTCGTCGGGCACCCGCAGCCCCCGCCGCCGGGCCGCCTTGCAGGAACCCACCGCCAGCATGTCGTCGTCGCAGACCAGGGCGGTGGCACCGCCCGGCGCGGCCAGCGCCCGGTCCGCGGCGGCCAGGCCGCCCCGCACGTCGATCGGCGCCCGCTCGGTCGCCACCAGGCGCGCGTCCGGCACCGCGGCCAGCTCCCCGGCCAGGACCCGGGCGCGGACGCCGAAGGTCCAGGAGTCGACGTCGGCGGCGATGTGCGCGAAGCGCCGGTGGCCGAGGCCCAGCAGATGGCGGGTGACCAGCCGCATTCCGGTCGCGATGTCCGGGTTGACCGTGGCCGCCGCCCCGCCGCCCGGCTCGCTGTCCAGCATCACCAGCGGGAGCCCGTTCCCGCTCAGCGCCGTCAGCGCCCCGGCCGCCATGGAGGAGGCCAGCACACCGTCGAGGGTGGCCTCCGCCGAGACGAACGGGTCGGGTGCCGCCTCGATGCCCGCGGGCGAGGAGTAGAGCACCACGCCGACGTCGTCCTCGCCGGCCACCCGCGCGGCGCCGGCGTGCATGCGGGCGAAGAACTCGTTGGTCAGCGCGGGGACCACCACCAGCGCGGTGCGGGTCCTGCCGAGGCGCAGCGAGCGGGCCGCCAGGTTCGGCCGGTACCCCAGTTCGCGCGCCGCCGCGCGGACCGCGACCGCGCGGGCGGGGGAGACACGGCCGTGCCACCGGTCGCGCAGCACCAGCGAGACCGTGGCCTGGGAGACCCCGGCGCGTTCGGCCACGTCCCGGCTCGTGGGCCTGGGCGGCATCGCGTTGGTCAAGGGCACCGCTCCCGCTTCTCGCTTTCCCGCTTCCCGCGTCTCCCGGAGTCCGGCCATCGTACGTACAATCAGCGGCGTTATACGTAAAACCTACGGAGGGTGGGGCCATGGCCACGGGATACGGGGAGCTGCTGAGGTCCCGCCATGTGCTGCGGCTTCTGACCGGGACGCTCGTGGGGAGGCTGCCGCACGGCACCGCGCCGCTGGCCATCGTGCTGTTCGCCCGTGCCGAGGGCGGGAGTTACACCCTGGCCGGGGTCCTGTCCGCGCTCTACGGGCTGGCCACCGCCGTCGGGCAGCCGCTGCTCGGCCGGCTGGTGGACGTCCACGGCCAGCCGCGGGTGATGGGACCGGCCGCCGTGGTCTCCGCGGTGGCCATGGGCCTGTTCGCCGCGGTGGGCATCGAGCCGCTCGCGCCGGCGTGCGCCCTCATACTCCTCGCCGGGGTCACCACGCCGCCCCTGGAGGGCGGCCTGCGGGCGCTGTGGGCCAGCGTGCTCGGCCGCGCCGACCGGGTGCACCGCGCCTACGCGCTGGACGCGGTGGCCCAGGAGGCCATGTTCGCGGGGGGCCCGCTCATCGTGATGCTCCTGGTCGCCGCGTGGTCCGGGGCCGCCGCGCTCCTGGTGATCAACGCGGTCGGCCTGGTGGGCGCGTTCTCCGTCCTGGTCTCGCGCCCCTCCCGCCGCTGGCGGGGCGCCGCACGCGAGGCGCACTGGCTGGGCGCACTGCGCTCGCGGGGGTTGCTCGCGCTGCTCGGCTGCTTCTTCTTCGTCGGTGCCGCCCTCGGTGCCATCTCGGTGGCGTCGGTGGCCTACGCCGACGCCCGCGGCGAGGAGCTGGTGGCCACCTACCTGCTCTCGGCGCTCGGCGGCGGTGCCCTCGTCGGTGGCCTGGTCTACGGCGCCAGGCAGTGGCCCGGCGCGCCCGAGCGGCGGCTGCGGCTGCTGACCGCCGCCCTGGCGGCCGGGTACCTGCCGCTGGCCCTGGTGCCGTCCGCGGTCCCCCTGATGACGCTGCTCGCCGGCGTCTCCGGGATCTTCCTCGCACCCGTCCTGGCGTGCGCTTTCGTCGTCATCGACCGGCACGCGCCGACGGGCACCGTCACCGAGGCGTTCTCCTGGCTGGTGACCACCTTCGGGGTCGGCGCCGCCCTCGGCACGGCCGTCGTCGGGCCCGTGATCGAGTGGGGCGAGGACGCGGCGGGGTTCGCCGTGGCGGGCGTCGGGGGTGTTCTCGCGCTCGCCGTGCTGCTCGCCACGCGGAGTGTTCTCGCAGCTCCCGGCGGTCCGCCAGGGCCCGGCGCCGGATCGCAAAATGATCGAAACGCCGTCCTCGAACCCGGTTTCAGAAGCGGGCATCGGGCGTAATGTTCACTCATGGACCGCCGAATCTTCGGGCTGGAGAATGAGTACGGCGTCACTTGTACGTTCCGTGGCCAGCGCAGGCTGTCTCCGGACGAAGTGGCGCGGTACCTCTTCCGCCGAGTCGTGTCATGGGGCCGCAGCAGCAATGTGTTCCTGCGGAACGGCGCCCGGTTGTATCTGGACGTCGGTTCGCACCCCGAATACGCCACCCCCGAGTGTGACAACGTCACCGAGCTCATCACGCACGACAAGGCCGGAGAGCGCATTCTCGAAGGACTTCTCGTCGACGCCGAGCGGCGGCTGCACGAAGAGGGGATCGCCGGTGACGTCTACCTCTTCAAGAACAACACCGACTCCGCCGGGAACTCGTACGGCTGCCACGAGAACTATCTGGTCGCCCGGCACGGGGAGTTCTCCCGCCTGGCCGACGTGCTCATCCCGTTCCTCGTCACCCGACAACTGATCTGCGGCGCGGGCAAGGTCCTCCAGACGCCCCGCGGCGCCGTCTTCTGCGTCAGCCAGCGCGCGGAGCACATCTGGGAGGGGGTCAGCTCCGCGACCACCCGCTCCCGGCCCATCATCAACACCAGGGACGAGCCGCACGCCGACGCCGAGCGCTACCGCAGGCTCCATGTGATCGTCGGCGACTCGAACATGTCGGAGACGACCATGCTGCTCAAGGTCGGCGCCACCGACCTCGTGCTGCGGATGATCGAGGCCGGCACCGTGATGCGCGACCTGACCCTGGAGAACCCGATCCGGGCCATCCGCGAGGTCAGCCATGACATCTCCGGCCAGCGCAAGGTGCGGCTCGCCACCGGGCGCGAGGCGTCGGCGCTGGAGATCCAGCAGGAGTACTTCGAGAAGGCCCTGGACTTCTGCGAGCGGCGCGGCATGCGCAGCGGGCTGACCGAGCAGGTCCTCGAGCTGTGGGGCCGGGCCCTGGAGTCCATCAAGAACGAGGAGCTCGACAAGATCAACACCGAGATCGACTGGGTGATGAAGTACCAGCTGATCGAGCGGTACCGCGCCAAGCACAACCTCACGATGTCGCACCCGCGGGTCGCGCAGATAGACCTCGCGTACCACGACATCCACCGCCGCCGCGGCCTCTACTACCTGCTGGAGCGCAGGGGGCAGGCCCAGCGGATCTGCAACGATCTGAAGATCTTCCAGGGCAAGTCGGTCCCCCCGCAGACCACCAGGGCCCGGCTGCGCGGCGACTTCATCCGTCGCGCCCAGGAGCAGCGGCGCGACTTCACGGTGGACTGGGTTCACCTCAAGCTCAACGACCAGGCGCAGCGGACGGTGCTGTGCAAGGACCCCTTCCGGTCGGTGGACGAGCGCGTGGAGAAGCTGATCGCCGGGATGTGACCGGTGCGGCCGGTGGCGCGCTCACCGGACGTGGGCACCGAGGCCGTAGGGTGGGGCGGGACCAGCGGGGTCCCGCCCCCGGCCGTGCCTACCCCGAGTTGGACAGATGATCCCCATCACACGAGCGCGCCGCGTCCTCGCGGTGCTGGCCGTTCCCGCCCTGCTTGTGACCGCCGCCTGCGGCTCCGAGGATTCGGGTTCCGAATCCACGGAAGAGCCCGCCGGCCCGGTGGCCACGGTCGAGGGGGAGTCCGGTCAGCCGCCGGAGATCACGGTGGAGAAGGGCGCCGAGGTCGGCTCCGAGTCCGTCGTCGAGGTTCTCTCCGAGGGGGACGGCGCCGAGGTCAAGGACGGGGACTTCCTCCGGGTGGACGTGGTCGGCAGGATCATGGACGCCGACATGGAGCTGCTCAACACCTGGAACAGCACCGCGCAGGGGACCGAGGAGGAGGCCGAGGAGGACGCGGACGCCCCCAGGACCCAGTTCGTCGTGCAGGTCGGCGCCGCCTCGGCCATGCCGGAGGCCGCCACCGCGCCGCTCGTGGGGGCCAAGGTCGGCAGCCGGGTCCAGGTCGAGGGACGGGTGGAGGAGATGCTCGGCCCGGCCGCCGAGCAGGCGGGCGTCGCCGCCGACGACGGCGTCGTCTGGGTCTTCGACATCGCCGGTGCGTCGAGCACCGATCCGATGGCCCAGGTCGAGGGCGAGCAGGCCGCGGTCGAGGAGGGACTGCCCGAGGTGGAGGCCCCCGCCGCGGAGGCGGCCACCGTCACCATCCCCGAGGGCGAGGACCCGCCCGCGGAGCTTCAGGAGCAGGTGCTCATCGAGGGCGACGGGCCCGAGGTGACCGCCGGCCAGGGGCTCATCGCCCAGTACACCGGCATCGTGTGGGAGAGCGGGGAGAAGTTCGACTCCTCGTGGGACCGCCAGGCGGCCTCCGGGTTCCAGATCGGCACCGGCTCGGTGGTCGAGGGCTGGGACCAGGGGCTGGTCGGCAAGAACGTCGGCGACCGGGTGCTGCTGGTGATCCCGCCGGAGCTGGGCTACGGCGACCAGGAGGCCGGCAACGGCACGATCCCGGCCAACTCGACCCTGGTCTTCGTGGTCGACATCGTCGGCGTGGTCTGATCCCGGCGTCTTCCGCCCGGCACCCGCACGCCGTGTGAACCGTCACTGTCTGAGGAGTGTTTTTCCGTGAGCATCGACAAGCCCGAGGTCGACTTCCCCGGTGGCCCGCCGCCCGCCGACCTGGAGGTCAAGGAGATCTGGGAGGGCGACGGGCCCGTCGCCGAGGCCGGGGCGCAGGTCTCCGTGCATTACGTGGGGGTCGCGTTCAGCACCGGTGAGGAGTTCGACGCCAGCTGGAACCGCGGCACCCCGCTGAGCTTCCAGCTCGGTGCCGGGCAGGTCATTCCCGGCTGGGACCGCGGTGTGCAGGGCATGCGCGTCGGCGGCCGGAGGCAGCTGACGATCCCGCCGCACCTGGCCTACGGGGACGCGGGCGCGGGCGGCGGCCGGATCAAGCCGGGCGAGACCCTGATCTTCGTCTGCGACCTGGTCTCTGCCTGATCGGCACAAGCGGTACGGTGGGCCCATCCCTGTGGGGTGGGCCCGCTGCGTTGAGGAGAGAGGGCGACGCGTCGATGGCGATTGCCAAGGCCGAGCGGCTGATGAATCTTGCCCTGTGCCTCCTCGGATCCGGACGGCCGCTGAGCAAGCGGGAGCTGCGCACCTCCATCGAGGCGTACATCGAGGTCACGTCCGACGACGCGTTCAACCGGATGTTCGAGCGCGACAAGGACGACCTGCGCGAGCTCGGCATGGTCATCGAGACCGTGGAGAGCGTCGACGGCGACATCGGCTATGTCGCCCGCCGCGACCGGAACCAGCTGCCTCCCCTCACCCTGGACGCCGAGGAGGCCGCGGCGCTGGTGCTGGTGGCCCGGGTCTGGCAGCAGGCCAGGCTCGCCGGGGCCGCCAGCGGCGCGGTGCAGAAGCTGCGGGCCGCGGGGATGCCGCTGGCCGAGGAGGAGCGCGAGGCGTACAGCGCGCTCGAACCGCGGGTGCCGGCGGGCGAGGCGGCGTTCGAGCCCCTGATGATCGCCTGCCGGGACCGGCGGCCGGTCACCTTCGGGTACCGGAAGTCCAACGCCGCCCGCCCGGAGAACCGGCAGGTCGAGCCCTGGGCCCTGGAGTGCTGGCGGGGCCACTGGTACCTGGCCGGTTTCGACCGGGACCGGGGCGCGGTGCGGGTCTTCCGGCTCTCCCGGATCGTCGGGCGCGTCAAGTCGCGCCTGGGCATGTTCACCGCCGAGGTGCCGGGGCAGGTCGCCGTCCGGGAGAGCGTCGCGCGGTGGGCGGGGGAGCACGCCACGGGGCAGGCCCGGATCCGGCTGCGCGCGGGGTCCGGCTACCCGCTGCGGGCCCGGGCCACCGGCGCCATCGCGAGGGACGCGGACTGGGACGAGCTGGAGATCCCCTACGGCCACGGCCTGGGGGCGTGGCTGGCCGAGTTCGGCCCCGACGTGGTCGTGCTGGAGCCGGCCGAGCTGCGGGCGGACGTGCTGGACCGGCTGCGCGCCGTCGCCAAGGGCTGAGGGGAACCGACCGCGGGCCGACCGGGGTCGCACGAGGGCGTGAGGAGAGAGGCAGACATGGCGACCACCGCCATCGACCGGACCCGGCGGATGCTGTCCCTGGTGACCTATCTGCGGGAACGGCCAGGGGCGCGGGTGGACGAGGTGGCGCGGGCGTTCGGCATCTCGGAGGACGAGCTGATCTCCGACCTGAACGTGCTGCCCATGTGCGGCACCAGCTTCCGCGGCGGCGACCTGCTGGACATCGACACGGACGGCGAGCACATCTGGTGGCACAACGCGGAGGCCGTCGGCTCCGGCGCCGGGCAGCCGCTGCGGCTCGCCGCCGCCGAGGCCACCGCGCTGCTGGTCGCCGCCCGCGCCGTGGCCACGCTGCCCGGCCTGCGGGACAGCGACCGGGACGCGCTGCTGCGGGCCACGGCCAAGCTGGAGACGGCGGCGGGCGAGAGCGCGGGCGCCAGCTCGCGGCTCTCGGTCACCTTCGAGTCCGAGGGCGGGGTCTTCGCCGATGTGGACCGGGCGATCTCCGAGCGGCGCAGGCTGCGCATCCGCTACTACTCGCCGGGCCGCGACGAGCTGACCGACCGGGAGATCGACCCCATCCGGCTCTTCGCCGTCGGCCACACCTATGTGGAGGCGTGGTGCCGGCGGTCGGAGGCGCGCCGGACGTTCCGCCTGGACCGGGTGGCCAGGATCGAGCTGCTCGACGTTCCGGCGGATCCGCCGCCGGTGGAGCCGCGGGACCTGAGCGAGGGGCTGGTGCAGCCCGCGCCCACCGACCCCGAGGTGGTGATCGAGGTGGGTCCCGGCGGGCGCTGGGTCGCCGAGTACTACCCGCACGACGCGGCCGAGGAGCTGCCCGACGGCGGGTTGCGCGTGACGTTGCGCACGCCGGATCCCGCGACGCTGCGCCGGCTCGCGCTGCGGCTCGGGGGCGACGGGCGGATCGTCTCGCCTCCCGAGCTCGCGGACAGCGCGCGGGAGGCGGCCCGGGCGGCGCTCGAGCTCTACGACGAGGTGGGCTGAGCGTGTTCTGGCCGATGGCGCAGGTGGTTCTGGCGTTCTGCGGGGTGGCCGTCCTCGGCGTGCTCGCGGTCCGCGTGGGGGTCGAGGTGCGACGGTTCTCCCGCGCCGTGGGGGACAGCGCCGAACGGATCAGCCGGGCCGCGGACGAGCTGGAGCGCTCGGCCGGGCCGCTCGCGGCGCGCGGTGGCGGCGTACGCCGGGGGCACGGCCCCCATGACGGGGAACAATAGGCGGACGCGCAGGCATTGCTTTGCGTTCACCCTTGCGCGTTAAGATTGCTGCTCGTGAGCCGGTCGGGATTCTCCTTCCGGCGCAGCACTCAGGATTCCCGGATGAGAGAGTAGACGGACGATATGGGCTCGATCTCACCTTGGCACCTTCTGGTCGTCTTCCTCGTCGTCGTGATCGTCTTCGGCTCGAAGCGGCTCCCCGACACCGCGCGCTCGCTCGGCAAGTCGATGCGCATTCTCAAGAGCGAGACCGCCGCCCTGAAGAAGGACGGGAAGGCCGACTCGGAGACCGCGGAGCCCAGTGACACCACCACGGCGCCCCGGACGATCCAGGCCGCTCCCGGGGACACCGAGAGCTCCCGGCCCGTTGAGGAGCCCAAGAGGACGACGCAGGGCTGACGCACCACCGGTGTCAGGAATGAGGTCGGGCGGCCGGACGTGTTCCGGCCGCCCCTTGAGATGAGGACGTGGGGTGCCGAAGGCCACGCGTAAGAGAGAGAAGGACCCCGAGGGGCGTATGCCCCTCACCGAGCATCTGCGCGAGCTGCGCAACCGGCTCGGGATCTCGGTGGCCGTGGTCCTCGTGATCACCATCGTGGCGCTGTTCTTCGCCAAGGACATCATGGACGTCCTCACGGAGCCGCTTCCCCGGTGTGAGGAGGTGAACGACACCGAGCGCGCCGCGCAGCGCTGTGCGGAGCTCACCCAGCAGGGGCTCACCTCGCCGTTCGCCACGTACTTCCGCGTGTCCCTGCTGGTCGGCCTGATCGCGGCCTCCCCGGTCTGGCTCTACCAGGCGTGGGCCTTCATCGCGCCGGGGCTGCACCGCACGGAGAAGAAGTACGCCCGCGCCGTGGTCGGCGTCGGGGTGCCGCTCTTCCTGACCGGCGTCTACTTCGCCTACTGGCTGCTGCCCCGGGCGATTCCCGTGCTGCTGAGCTTCAGCGCCGACGACGTGCAGAACCTGGTGACCGTCGAGGAGCTGCTGGACATCACCATCCGGATGGCCCTCGCGTTCGGGCTCTCCTTCGAGCTGC
This sequence comes from Streptomyces sp. SBT349, assembly GCF_001083795.1. GTDB lineage: Bacteria > Actinomycetota > Actinomycetes > Streptomycetales > Streptomycetaceae > Streptomyces. The sequence goes on along the minus strand of NZ_LAVK01000041.1, from coordinate 15,335 downwards.
CGCTCCTGCTCGTCCTGCTGAACTTCGGCGGCGTCGTCTCCGGCAAGCGGATGCTCAGCTGGTGGCGGTGGATGGTGGTCGGGATCGCGATCTTCGCGGCGGCGATCACCCCGACCGACCTGATGTCCATGATCGCCCTCCAGGTGCCGGTCACCGGGCTTTACTTCATCGCCTGCGGCATCGCCCTGTTCAACGACAGGCGCAGGCAGCGCAAGGACGCCGACAGCGAGCTGGACGACGACGAGGCATCCGACCTCGACCTGACGCCGTCGAGCATCGAGCCGGTGGAGTCGGTCTCCGCCGGCCGCGACGACGGCGGCTCCCCCCGGGTCAACGGATACGACGACGCGACGTGACGCGGTAGGAGCAGCGGGGGGCTGTGAGCGGTGACATCACGCTGCTGATCAACCCGGCGGCCGGGAAGGGGACCGCCGCGCGCGCGGGTCTGCGCGCGGCCCGGGTGCTCAGGGACGCCGGGTTCCTGGTGCGCTCCGTCGTCGGCCTCGACGCGCCCGACGCGGCCCGCAGGGCCCGTGCGGCGGTGGCTCAGGGCACCGGCGCCCTGGTCGCGGTCGGCGGGGACGGCGTGGTGTCGGTGGCGCTGGGCGCCGTCGCCGACACGGCCACGCCGCTGGGCATCGTGGCGGCCGGCACCGGCAACGACACCGCCCGCGCGTGCGGGCTGCCGCTCGGCGACCCGGCCGCGGCGGGGGCGGTGATAGCCCGGACGCTGAAGGCGGGCGAGATCCGCCGCGTCGACCTGGGGCGGGTGGGGGAGACCTGGTTCGGCGGGGTGCTCGCCGCGGGCTTCGACTCGCGGGTCACCGACCGGGGGAACCGGATGCGCTGGCCCCGTGGCGGGCTGCGCTACGACCTCGCGGTGATGGCCGAGCTGGCCGGGCTGCGCGCCGTTCCGTGCCGGATCCGGCTGGACGGCGGGGAGTGGCGGGAGATCGCCGTCACCCTGGTCGCCGTCGGGAACGGGCCCAGCTACGGCGGCGGGCTGCGGATGTGCCCCGGGGCCCGCACGGACGACGGCCTGTTCGACGTCACCGTGGTCGGCGAGGTCAGCAGGACCACGCTGCTGCGCGTCTACCCCCGGGTGTACCGGGGCACCCACCTCGCCCATCCGGCGGTGTCCGCGCACCGGGCCGCCCGTGTGGAGCTCGACGCCCCGGGCGTCACCGGGTACGCGGACGGCGAACCCCTGGGCCCGTTGCCGCTGACGGCCACCTGCGTGCCGGGCGCCCTGCGGCTGCTGGCGCCCCCCGCTCCGGGGGTCCCGGGGGCGTAGAAGTCCCCGGGTCGGCCGGGGGCGGGGCCGGTAGGCTCGTAGACACAATGACCGACCACATGTCCCCTGCGCAGCGATACGCCGCCGCCAAGCGGCGCGCCGCCGACCAGGCCACCGCGCTCGCCCCGTTCCGTGAGCTGTACGACTTCGGTCTTGACGCGTTCCAGATCGAGGCGTGCCAGGCCCTCGAGGCGGGCAAGGGCGTGCTGGTCGCGGCCCCCACCGGCTCGGGCAAGACCATCGTGGGCGAGTTCGCCGTCCATCTGGCCCTGGCCCAGGGCCGCAAGTGCTTCTACACGACGCCGATCAAGGCGCTGTCGAACCAGAAGTACGCCGATCTGGTCAAGCGGTACGGCGCCGACCGGGTCGGGCTGCTCACCGGCGACAACAGCATCAACTCCGAGGCGCCCGTGGTCGTGATGACCACCGAGGTCCTGCGGAACATGCTCTACGCCGGCTCCTCCTCGCTCACCGGCCTGGGATACGTGGTGATGGACGAGGTGCACTACCTCTCCGACCGCTTCCGGGGCGCGGTGTGGGAGGAGGTCATCATCCACCTGCCGGAGTCGGTGACGCTGGTGTCCCTCTCGGCGACCGTCTCCAACGCCGAGGAGTTCGGGGACTGGCTGGACACGGTCCGCGGGGACACCCAGGTCATCGTCTCCGAGCACCGCCCGGTGCCGCTGTGGCAGCACGTGCTGGCGGGGCGGCGGCTGTACGACCTGTTCGAGGAGTCGAGCGAGAAGCGCGAGGTCAACCCGGACCTGCTGCGGATGGCCCGCATGGAGAACTCCCGCCCCTGGTCGGGGCGCGAGCGGTACCGCAACGGCAAGGACCGGAGGCGTGCCGCGGACCGGGAGCGCGAGAAGCGGCAGCGCGCGCGGGTGTACCCGCCGAGCCGGGTCGAGGTCATCGACCGCCTGGACGCCGAGGGGCTGCTGCCGGCGATCACGTTCATCTTCTCCCGGGCCGGCTGCGAGGCCGCCGTCCAGCAGTGCCTCCAGGCGGGGCTGCGGCTGAACGACGCGGTGGCGCGCGCCCAGGTGCGGGAGATCGTGGAGCGCCGGGCCTCCGCCATCCCGGACGAGGACCTGCACGTCCTGGGGTACTTCGAATGGCTGGAGGGGCTGGAGCGGGGCATCGCGGCGCACCACGCCGGGATGCTGCCGACGTTCAAGGAGATCGTCGAGGAGCTGTTCGTCCGGGGGCTGGTCAAGGCCGTCTTCGCGACCGAGACGCTGGCGCTCGGCATCAACATGCCGGCGCGTTCCGTGGTGCTGGAGAAGCTGGTCAAGTGGAACGGCGAGCAGCACGCGGACATCACGCCGGGGGAGTACACGCAGCTCACCGGGCGGGCCGGGCGGCGCGGCATCGACGTCGAGGGCCACGCGGTGGTGCTGTGGCAGCGCGGGATGGACCCGGCGGCGCTCGCGGGGCTCGCGGGGGCGCGCACCTATCCGCTGCGCTCGTCGTTCAAGCCGTCGTACAACATGGCGGTCAACCTGGTGGCGCAGTTCGGGCGGCACCGGTCGCGGGAGCTGCTGGAGACGTCGTTCGCCCAGTTCCAGGCGGACCGCTCCGTGGTCGGCATCTCGCGGCAGGTCCAGCGGAACGAGTCGGGGCTCGCCGGGTACCGCGAGGCGATGACCTGCCACCTGGGGGACTTCACCGAGTACTCCCGGCTGCGTCAGGACCTGAAGGACCGCGAGACGGAGCTGGCGCGGCAGGGCGTCGCCCAGCGGCGGGCGGCGGCGCACACCTCCCTGGAGGAGCTGCGGCCGGGCGATGTCATCCACGTGCCGACCGGGAAGTTCGCCGGTCTGGCGCTGGTGCTCGACCCGGGCGTGCCCGCGGGGCGCAGCGCGGGCCACCGCGGTCCCGACCCGTTCGAGGGGCCGCGTCCGCTGGTGCTCACGGAGCAGCGGCAGGTCAAGCGGCTGGCGTCGATCGACTTCCCCGTGCCGGTCGAGCCGCTGGACCGGATGCGGATCCCCAAGTCGTTCAACCCGCGCAGCCCCCAGTCCCGGCGGGACCTGGCGTCGGCGCTGCGCGCCAAGGCGGGGCACGTGGTGCCGCGGCGGCATCGCAAGGAGCGGTCGGCCGCGGCCGACGACCCCGAGATCGCGCGGCTGCGGGCCGCGATCCGCGCCCACCCGTGCCACGGCTGCGACGAGCGGGAGGACCACGCGCGCTGGGCCGAGCGCTACCACCGGCTGGCGCGGGACACGCGGCAGCTGGAGCGGCGGATCGAGGGCAGGACGAACACCATCGCGCGCACCTTCGACCAGGTCGCCGCGCTGCTGACCGAGCTGGACTACCTGCGGGGCGACCAGGTGACCGAGGACGGCCAGCGGCTGGCCCGGCTCTACGGCGAGCTCGACCTGCTGGCCAGCGAGTGCCTGCGGGACGGCGTGTGGGAGGGGCTCGGCCCCGCCGAGCTGGCGGCCTGCGCCTCGGCGCTGGTCTACGAGGCCAGGTCGGCGGACGACGCCCCGGCGCCCGAGCTGCCGGGCGGCAAGGCGCGCCAGGCGCTGGCCGACATGGTGCGGATCTGGGGGCGGCTGGACGCGCTGGAGGACCAGCACCGCATCAGCCAGGCGACGGGGGTGGGCCAGCGCGAGCCGGACCTCGGCTTCGCGTGGCCCGCCTACCGGTGGGCGCGCGGGCACGGCCTGGACGAGGTGCTGCGCGACGCGGACATGCCCGCCGGGGACTTCGTGCGCTGGTGCAAGCAGGTCATCGACGTGCTGGGCCAGATCGCCGCCGCGGCGCCCCAGGGCGGAACGGTGCGGGGGCACGCCCGCAAGGCGGTGGACGCGATGCTGCGCGGGGTGGTGGCCTACAGCTCGGTCGGCTGACCGGGCCTGGGCCGGCCGTCCGCGGTCAGCCCTCCGCGGTCAGTGGTCAGTGGTCGGCAGCCGGCAGCCGGCAGCCGGCAGCCGGCAGCCGGCCGCCGGCGGTCAGCGGTCCAGCGCGGCAAGCAGGCGGGTCAGGGAACCACCCAGGCCCCAGCGGGCGCGCAGCGCGTCCAGGGCGGCGGGGTCCCTGGGCGTGGTGGGCAGCGCCGGGTCGTGCTCGGGCAGGTCGAGCCCGGTGGCGACCCGGACGACCCGGGGGGCCACGGCCAGATAGGGCTTCGCCTCGGTGAGCCGCTTGCGCTGGGCGGGGGTGAGCGCCCGGTCCTGGGTGTCGAGGGCGGCGAGGATGCCGCCCAGGTCGCCGTAGCGCTCCAGCAGCCTGGCGGCGGTCTTCTCGCCGATGCCGGGCACGCCCGGGAGGCCGTCGCTGGGGTCGCCCCGCAGCAGCGCCAGGTCGGCGTAGCCCGGCCCGTCGACGCCGTACTTCTCGCGCAGTGCCGCCTCGTCGTAGGCGGCCAGGGTGCCCATGCCCTTGACCGGATAGAGCACGCGCACGCCGCGGGCGTCGTCGATCAGCTGGAAGAGGTCGCGGTCCCCGGTGACGATGTCCACCGGGCCGGGGGCGCGGCGGGCCAGGGTGCCGATGACGTCGTCCGCCTCGTACCCGGGGGCGCCGACCCTGGCGATGCCGAGGGCGTCGAGCGCCTCCTCGATCACCGGGACCTGCGGCGAGAGGGTGTCGGGGACGGTCTCGGTGTCCGGGCCCTCGGGCGCCTCCTCGGCCACCCGGTGGGCCTTGTAGGTGGGGATGAGCTCGACGCGCCAGGCCGGGCGCCAGTCCGCGTCCATGCACGCCACCAGGTCGTCCGGCCGGTGGTCGGTGACGAGCCGCGCGATGAAGTCCAGCAGGCCGCGCACGGCGTTCACCGGCGTGCCGTCCGGGGCGCGCACCGAGTCGGGGACGCCGAAGTAGGCCCGGAAGTAGAGCGAGGCGGTGTCGAGCAGCATCAGTCGTCTGGTCACACCCCGGATCATGCCGCACCGCACTGACAGGGATCGGGGGCCAGGTGGGCCAGATAATCGTTTGGTAAGCTAAATATTGACGCTTTCTTGACGCTCCTTTGACCGTCCTGCCTTGACCGAGCCATCCGAACGCCAAGGAGTGCGCCGTTGGGACACGCCGACACGTTGCTCGCCATGGGCGGGGCCTTCGTGGCCGCCGCCTTCCTCGCCCGCCTCGGCGGCCGCATAGGTCTGCCGACGATTCCGCTGTTCATCCTCGCCGGGATCCTCCTCGGCCCGAACACCCCCGGCTACGTGCTGCTGGAGGACCCGCACGACCTGGAGATGCTCTCCGCCCTCGGCCTGGTGCTGCTGCTGTTCTACCTGGGCCTCGAATTCCACATGGACGACCTGAGGACCGGCGGCAGGAAGATGGCCGTCGCGGGGTCCGCGTACCTGCTGCTCAACGTGGGGGCGGGGCTCGGCTTCGGCTTCGCGCTGGGCTGGGGCACCTCCGAGGCGCTGGTGCTCGCCGGCGTGCTCGGGATCTCCTCGTCCGCGATCGTCACCAAGATCCTGGTCGACCTCGGCCGCATCGGGAACAAGGAGACCAGGCCGATCCTCGGCATCATCGTGGTCGAGGACATCTTCCTCGCCCTCTACCTGGCCGCGCTCCAGCCGATCATCTCGGGCGCGGACGGCCTTGGCGCGGCGCTGTGGGACATCGGGAAGGCCTTCGCCTTCCTGCTGCTGCTCGCCGTGGCCGCCCGCTGGGGGACCGGCCTCATCGGCCGGCTGTTCGCCATCAAGGACAACGAGCTGCTCGTCATCTCCTTCCTCGGCGCCGCGGTGCTGGTGGCGGGGGTGGCGGAGAAGTTCGGGGTCGCGGATGCCATCGGGGCGTTCATGGTCGGCCTGATCCTCGGGAACACGGGCGCGGGCGACCGCATCAGGGATCTGGTCCACCCGCTGCGCGACGCGTTCGCCGCCATCTTCTTCTTCAACTTCGGCCTGTCCATCGCCCCGGGCGACCTGCCGACCGTCATCGGGCCGGTGCTGATCGCGATCGCCGTCACGGTGACGATGAACCTGGTGGCCGGGCTGGTCACCGCCCGCGTCTACGGGTTCGGCCCGCAGCCGACGGCGAACGTCGCCACCACGCTGCTGGCGCGCGGCGAGTTCGCGCTGATCCTGGCGACCATGGCGGCGGCGGCCGGTCTCGACGGGCGGCTGTCCCCGTTCATCGCGGGCTATGTGCTGATCCTGGCCGTGGTCGCGCCGCTGGTCGCCGGCCGGTCGCACTGGCTGGCCCGGTGGCTGCCGGGTGGGAGGGCCGACGCCGAGCGGACCGAGGGGTCCGCGGAGCTGGTCGAGGCGGGGCGGTGACGGTGGCCGCGCGCCGGGTGGTCTCGCTGGTGCCTTCGCTGACCGAGGCGGTGGCCGCCTCGGACCCCGGGCTGCTGGTCGGTGCCACCGACTGGTGCAGCCACCCGCCCGGGCTCGCGGTGGCCCGGGTGGGCGGCACCAAGAACCCGGACGTGCCGGCCGTCGTGGCCCTGCGGCCCGACCTGGTGCTGGCCAACGAGGAGGAGAACCGCGCGCCCGACCTGGACGCGCTGCGGGCGGCGGGCGTCCCGGTGCTGGTCACCGAGGTGCGGTCGCTGCCCGCGGCGTTCGCCGAGCTGACGCGGGTGCTGGTGGACGGGTGCGGGCTCGCGCGGCCCGCGTGGCTGGCCGAGGCGGAGGCCGCCTGGCGCGTGGTGCGGCCCCGACGCCCCGGGGTGACCGCGGTGATCCCCGTCTGGCGGCGGCCGTGGATGGTCCTGGGCCGTGACACCTTCGCGGGCGACGTGCTGGCCGCGCTCGGCGTGCGCAACGCGTACGCCGGGCACGCGGAGCGGTATCCGCGCGTGGACATCGGGGAGTTGACGGCCCCGGGCCGCGCCGACCTGGTGGTGCTGCCCGACGAGCCGTACGCGTTCGGCCCGGACGACGGCCCCGAGGCGTTCCCCGGCCTGCCCGTCGCCCTGGTCGGCGGGCGCCACCTCACCTGGTACGGCCCGTCCCTCGCCGAGGCGCCCGCGGCGCTCGCCGCCGCGCTGGAGCCGGCCGGGCTCAGGCGCTCGCGGCCGTGATCAGGGCGCGCATCAGCCGGGGGTCCATGGCCGCCTCCGGGTGCCACTGGACCGCCAGGGCGTAGCCGTCCGCGGCGGGGCGTTCGACGGCCTCGACCGTGCCGTCCTCGGCGAACGCCGAGGCCCTCAGGGCGGGGGCCAGGGCGTCGACCGCCTGGTGGTGGTAGGTGGGGACCGGGACCGGCTCGGGCAGGGCCCGCGCCAGCAGGGTGCCGGGGACCGGGGTCACCTTGTGCTCGGCGAAGACCCCGGGTGGGCCCGCGTGTCCCTCGATGTGCTGGTGGAGGGTGCCGCCGAGGACCACGTTCAGCAGCTGCATCCCCCGGCAGACCCCGAGCAGCGGCAGCCGGGCGTCGAGTGCCGCCTCGATCAGCGCCGTCTCCCACGCGTCGCGCTCCGGCGCGGGCGGCCCGGTGCGCGGGTCGCGGTGTGCGCCGTAGCGCGCCGGTTCGACGTCGGGGCCCCCGGCGATCACCAGCCCGTCCAGCCGCGTGACCAGCGTCCGCGCCGCCCCGGGCGTCTCGTCCGGCGGAAGGAGCACCGCGACCCCGCCCGTCCGCTGCACCTGCCGGTGGTAGCCGGCGGGCAGCAGCGCCGCGGACTGGTCCCACACCCCCCAGCGCGCGGACGCCTCCAGGTAGGTGCTGATGCCGATCAACGGGCCGGCCACGGGCGTTCTCCCCTCAGTCCCGGGTCAGTCCCGGGTCAGTCCCCGGTCAGTCCCGGGTCAGTTCGGCCTCCGCCGCGGCCAGCGCGGCGAACTCCTCCTCGGGCGCCGCCGCGACCAGGCGGTGCCTGCTGTAGAAGGCGAAGTACCCCGCCGCCACCGCGTACACGCCCAGCGCGATGAACGCCGCGTCCCGGTCCACCAGGAACGTCGCCACCAGCGCGGACAGGGCGAGCACGAACGCGACGCCCGAGGTCACCACGCCGCCGGGGGTGCGGTAGGGGCGCGGCAGCTCCGGCTCGCGGCGGCGCAGCACGATGTGCGACAGCGTCATCAGGGCGTACGAGATGGTGGCGCCGAAGACCGCGACGTTCAGCATCCTGGCGCCGTCGCCGGTCGCGGCGGCGAGGGCGAAGCCCAGGGCGCCGAGGATGAGCAGGCCCGGGTAGGGTGCCTTGCGGCGGCTGGTCAGCGACAGGAAGCGCGGCAGGTAGCCCGCCCTGGAGAGGGCGAAGAGCTGCCGGGAGCCCGCGTAGACCAGCGAGAAGAACGAGGCCACGAGGCCCGCGAGTCCGGCGTAGTTGACGAAACGGCTCAGCGCCGTCGTCTCGCCGTCCGGCTCCAGCGCGGCCACCAGCGGGTTGCCCGCCGACTGGACGGCCGCGGAGCCGCGCGCCCCGGCGGCGGCGAGGAACGTCAGCAGCGCCAGGACCAGGAGGATGCCGATCGCCCAGGCCATCGCGCGCGGCAGGGTGCGGGCGGGCTCCCTGGTCTCCTCGGCGGCCAGCGGCACGCCCTCCACGCCGAGGAAGAACCACATGCCGAACGGGAACGCCGCCCAGATGCCCATGAGCCCGAACGGGAGCCACGAACTCGCCCCGAACGCCTCGCCGTCCACCGGGATGTCGTCCAGGCCGCCCGCGTCGAACTCGGCGAACGCGCCCACCGCGAAGACCAGCAGCGCGGCCACGGCGATGGCCGTCACCACCAGGCTGAAGCGCAGCGCCTCGCCGACGCCCCACAGGTGGATGGCGAGGAAGATCACGAAGCAGCCCAGATAGACGGGCCAGGAGGAGGTGAGGCCGAGCAGGTCGAGGGACTCGACATAGTCGCCGATGAAGATGGATATCGCGGCCGGGGCGAGCACGAACTCGATGAGGATCGCGGTGCCGGTCAGGAAGCCGCCCCAGGGGCCGAGCGCCCGCCGAGCGAAGCCGTAACCGCCGCCCGCCGTCGGGAGGATGGCCGCCAGCTCGGCCAGCGCGAAGACCATGCAGGTGTACATCAGGCCCATCAGGACCGCGGCGAGGGCGAGGCCGCCGAAGCCGCCCTCGGCGAGGCCGAAGTTCCATCCCGCGTAGTCGCCCGAGACGACATAGGCCACGCCCAGGCCGGTCAGCAGCAGGGGGCCCGCGCTTCCGGCGCGCAGCGCGCGGCGGCGGAGATAGGCCGCGTCGGTGTCGTCGGTCGTGGGCCGCTCGCTCATGGGCCGCTCCTGCCTCGCCGCAATGGTATGGCCGCATACCATTGCGGCTCGACGGGTGGGTGCGCAAGCCCCCCGACGTTACGTCGCGGTGACGGCTCCCGCCAGAGCGCGCCCCGGAGCGGGCGCGGGGTGGCGGGCGCGGGCGGGCGGCTCAGGAGAGGAAGCCGCGCAGCAGGGCGGCGGTTCCGGCGCAGTGCTCCCGCATCAGGTCGCGCGCCCCGTCCGCGTCGCCCTCGAACACCGCCTCCACCAGCGCCGTGTGCTGGGCCTGCGAGTGCTCCAGGTTCCGCACGAGCAGCGGGATGCGGTCCAGCAGGTCGTTCAGCGCCGCGCGGACCGCCGCGTACTGGGCGGCCAGCGAGGGCGACCCGGACAGCTCCGCCAGCGTCAGGTGCAGCAGCGTGTCCGCCCGCCGGTACCCCTCGGGCCGCGCCTCGCCGGTGGAGGCGAGCGCGGCGCGCAGCCGGTCCCTCCCGTCGGCGCCGAGCCCGCCGTCCGCGCAGAGCCCGGCCGCGCCCACGTCCAGGACCTCCCGCAGCCGCAGCGTGTCCTCCACGTCCACGCCCGCGATCCGCCGCCGCAGCTCCGAGGCGCCGCCGCGCCGCGCGCCGGGGCGCTCGCGCACGAACGTTCCGCCGTACCGGCCGCGCCTGCTCTCCACCAGCCCCTCGTCCGCCAGCACCTTCAGGACCTCGCGCAGCGTCATCCGGCTGACCCCGAGCCGCGCGGCCAGCTCGCGCTCCGCGGGCAGCCGCCCGCCGCCGGGCACCAGGCCGAGGCGCAGGACCTGGAGTATCTGCGCCAGCGCCTCCTCGAAGCCGTTGCCCGCGCGCACCTGCCGCAGCGCGCCCGCCAGCGGGTCGGGGAGCGGCGCGCTCCTGACCTCGTCCATGCGACCTCCTTCCCAATCAATGGTCTGCGCATATACCTTATGGCCTCCGGCTGAAGCGACAGGAGGCCGCTGACATGGCGAAGCGCACGCCCCCGCTGTCCACCGACGAGCTGCGGGTCCTCGTGGGCCGCGGCGAGATCGACACCGTCGTCCTGGCCTTCACCGACATGCAGGGCAGGCTCCAGGGCAAGCGGTTCGCCGCCCCGTTCTTCCTGGACGAGGTCCTCGACCACGGAACCGAGGGCTGCACCTACCTGCTCGCCGTGGACACCGACATGAACACCGTCGGCGGCTACGCCATGTCCTCCTGGGAGCGCGGCTACGGCGACTTCGCGATGCACGGCGACCCCGGCACGCTGCGGCGCGTTCCCTGGAACCCGGGGACCGCCATGATCACCGCCGACCTCGCCTGGCACGACGGCGCTCCCGTGACCGCCTCGCCCCGCCAGATCCTGCGCCGCCAGCTCGACCGGCTCGCCGAGCGCGGCTGGACCGCGTTCGTCGGCACCGAGCTGGAGTTCATGGTCTTCAAGGACACCTACGAGCACGCGTGGGACGCCGGCTACCGCGGCCTGACCCCGGCCAACCAGTACAACGTCGACTACTCCGTCCTCGGCACCGGCCGCGTCGAGCCGCTGCTGCGCCGCATCCGCAACGAGATGGGCGCGGCGGGCATGACCGTCGAGTCGGCCAAGGGCGAGTGCAACCTCGGGCAGCACGAGATCGCGTTCCGCTACGCCGACGCGCTCACCACCTGCGACCACCACTCCATCTACAAGACCGGCGCCAAGGAGATCGCCGCCCAGGAGGGCGTCGCCCTGACCTTCATGGCCAAGTACGACGAGCGCGAGGGCAACTCCTGCCACATCCACCTCTCGGTGCGCGACGCCGAGGGCGGCCCGGTCTTCGCGGACGCCGCCGCGCCGGACGGCATGTCGGCCACCATGCGCCACTTCCTGGCCGGACAGCTGGCCACGCTGCGCGAGTTCAGCCTGCTGTACGCGCCGAACATCAACTCCTACAAGCGTTTCCGCCCCGGCTCGTTCGCCCCCACCGCCGTCGCCTGGGGCCCCGACAACCGCACCTGCGCCCTGCGCGTCGTCGGCCACGGCCCGTCCCTGCGGTTCGAGAACCGCCTGCCCGGCGGCGACGTCAACCCGTACCTGGCCGTCGCCGGGATGATCGCCGCCGGTCTGCACGGCGTGGAGCGGGGACTGGAACTCCCCGGCGCCTGCACCGGGAACGCCTACGCGGGCGACGCCGAGAAGGTCCCGGCCACCCTGCGCGACGCCGCCGGGCTCTGGGGCGAGGGCGCCGTCGCCCGCGCCGCGTTCGGCGACGACGTGGTCGAGCACTACCGCACCATGGCCCGCGTCGAACAGGACGCCTACGACACCGCCGTGACCGACTGGGAACGTTTCCGTTCCTTCGAGCGCATGTGAGGACCACGATCGACGTGTCAGCCGCGCCATCCCCGCCGGCCGAGCCGGGGGACCCCGCCTCCCAGCAGGTGGTCAACCCGGCCACCGAGGAGGTCATCGCCACCGTCCCCCACACCACCCCCGAGGAGGTGGACGCCGCCGTGCGCGGCGCGGCGGCCGCCCAGCGGCGCTGGGCCGCGCTCGCCCCGGCCGAACGCGCCCGGCAGCTGCGCCGGTTCGCGTCCGCCGTGGACGGGGCGCGCCACGACCTGGCCGCGATCGAGGTCGCCGAGGCCGGGCACCCCGTCGCCGGGGCGACCTGGGAGGCGGAGAACGTCCGCGACCTGCTCGACTACGCCGCCGGGGGAGTGGAGCGGCTGACCGGCCGGCAGATCCCCGTCGCCGGCGGCGTGAACATCACCTTCGCCGAGCCGCTCGGCGTGGTCACGGTGATCGCCCCGTGGAACTTCCCCATGCCGGTCGCCGCCTGGGGCGTGGCCCCCGCCCTCGCCGCGGGGAACGCCGTCCTCCTCAAGCCCGCCGAGGCCACCCCCCTCACCGCCCTGCGCCTCGAGGTGCTCGCCCAGGCGTCCGGGCTCCCCGAAGGACTCTTCCAGGTCCTGCCGGGCCCCGGCCCCGTGATCGGCGAGGCCCTGGTCGACCACCCCGGCGTCGCCAAGGTGGTCTTCACCGGCTCCACGGCCGTCGGCAAGCGGATCATGGCCCGCTGCGCCGCGCACGTGAAGCGCGTGACCCTCGAACTCGGCGGCAAGAGCCCCAACATCGTCTTCGCCGATGCGGACCTGGAGCGCGCCGCGGCCGCCGCGCCCGCCTCGTTCCTGGACAACGCCGGCCAGGACTGCTGTGCCCGCAGCCGCATCCTTATCCAGCGCTCCGTCCACGACCGCTTCCTCTCCCTCCTCGAACCGGCCGTGCGCGCCGTCACCGTCGGCGACCCCGCCGACCCCGCCACGGCCATGGGCCCGCTGATCTCCGCCGCGCACCGGGAGCGTGTGCGCTCCTACGTGCCGGAGGACTCCCCGGCCGCGATCCGCGGCGCCGTCCCCGAGGGGCCCGGCTTCTGGTACCCGCCGACCGTCCTGGAGGCACACGCCACCGACCGGCGCGCCGCCGCCGAGGAGATCTTCGGGCCGGTCGCCGTCGTCACCCCCTTCGACGACGAGGAGGACGCCGTCCGGCTGGCCAACGCCACCGACTACGGCCTCGCCGGCTCCCTCTGGACCCGCGACGCCGCCCGCGCCCTGCGCGTCTCCCGCGCCGTCGCCGCCGGCAACCTCTCGGTGAACTCGCACAGCAGCGTCCGTTACTCGACGCCCTTCGGCGGCTTCAAGCAGTCCGGGCTCGGCCGCGAACTGGGCCCCGACGCGCTGGCCGCGTTCACCGAGACCAAGAACGTCTTCCTCAGCACCGACGACGGCTGACCCGCCGTCCGCCCCGCGACAAGGAGTGCCCGACGTGCCCGATGCGACTGAACCCACCGCCGTCTGCCGCCGGCTGGCCGGGCGGACCGCCGTGGTCACCGGCGCCGGCAGCGGCATCGGCCTGGCCACCTCCCGCAGGCTCGCCGCCGAGGGGGCCCGGGTGGTCTGCGCCGACGTGGACGCCGAACGCGGCGAGGCCGCCGCCGCCGAGACCGGCGGGCGCTACGTCCACGCGGACGTCACCGACGCCGACCAGGTCGAGGCGCTGTTCGCCACCGCCCACGCGGCCTACGGCTCGGTCGACATCGCGTTCAACAACGCGGGCATCTCGCCGCCCGACGACGACTCCATCCTCGCCACCGGACTCGACGCCTGGCAGCGGGTCCAGCAGACCAACCTCACCTCGGTCTACCTCTGCTGCAAGGCCGTCATCCCCTATATGCGGCGCCAGGGCAAGGGCTCCATCATCAACACGGCCTCGTTCGTGGCGGTTCTCGGCTCCGCGACCTCGCAGATCAGCTACACCGCCTCCAAGGGCGGCGTGCTCGCCATGTCCCGGGAGCTGGGCGTGCAGTTCGCCCGCGACGGCATCCGCGTCAACGCGCTGTGCCCCGGGCCGGTCAACACCCCGCTGCTGAAGGAGCTGTTCGCCAAGGATCCGGAGCGCGCCGCCCGCCGCCTGGTGCACGTGCCCGGCGGGCGTTTCGCCGAGCCGGAGGAGATCGCCGCCGCCGTCGCGTTCCTGGCCAGCGACGACGCGTCGTTCGTCAACGCCGCCGACTTCATGGTGGACGGCGGCATCTCCGGCGCGTACGTGACCCCCTTGTAGTCGGAGGGGTGGTGGCCGGAACGGCGCCGGTGTGAGAAGTTCACTGGGTGAGCGCCACGACTCCGCCCGGGTGGTATCCGGACCCGGGCCACACGGACAACGGGCCCGCGCAGGAACGCCGTTGGGACGGCACCGCCTGGACCGGCGACACCCGACCCGCGCGCGACATCACCGTCCCCGACGGCACGCCTGTGCCGCCGGAGCCCCCCGCCGACGCGGACGGCACCTCCCGGATGGTCACCCTGCCGGGGGACCGGCCCCTCACCCCGCCGCCGGGGCCCTACGGGACGCCGCCGCCCGGCGCCTACGCCCCGTACGCGCCGTACCCTCCCTACCCGCCGCCCCCGCAGGGCGGCGGGCGGCGCACGGCGCTCATCGCCGGTGCCATCGTGGTGGTCGCGGCGCTGGCCGTCGGATTCGTCGTGCTGCTCGGCGGGGACGACGAGGAACAGGCGGGAGGCCCGGAGCCTTCCCCCGGCGTCAGCGGCGAGGGCTTCCCCGACGGGCCCGAGGACGAGCCGGGTGAGCCGGGTGAGCCGGAGCCCGGCGAGAGCGACCGGGCGCCCAGCGGCCCCGCCGACGAGACACCACCCCCGGACGCCGACGGCGCCCCCGGCGGCGGCTCCGGCGGACCGACCGGGGCCAGCGCGGGCGGCGTCACCCTGCCGCTGCTCGACGGCTGGACGGAGAGCACGTTCGAGGGCGGCTTCTCCGTCACCACGGGCGAGCACCCCTGCCCCGGCGACCCCGGCGTCGGCTGCGTGCGCGGCGGGGCGTTCGTCACCAGCCTGCCGGGGCTCGGCTCGCTGCCTCCCGAGGACTACGCGCTGGCCGACATCGGGGACAACGAGAACACCTCCTACGGCCCGGACATCTACGGCGAGATCACCGGCCGCGAGGAGGTGCTCTCCGAGGCCGTCACCGTCGCGGGACAGCAGGGCCACCGCATCCGCACGCGGATCGAAACGGCGTCGGGCACCGAGGCGTTCGTGGAGTCCGTCGCCTTCCCCGCCCCGGACGGGTCGGGCGATCTGGTGACGATTCGGCTCGGGTTCGACATCGGCGGCGATGCCCCTCCGGAGGCGGACATGGACCGTATCGTGCTGGGCGCCGAGGCGGCGTCCGGCGGGGGACCCGGTACCGAGGCGTGAGGTCGCGACCGTAAAGTGACCGGAGTCGAGCTGACCAGCGGGGCGCCGGGTGGCCGGGGAGCGTGCGGATGAACACCGAGCAGGGACCGCGGCCTTCGCCGCTGCCGCCCCTGACCCCTCCGACCGCGGCGGCGCCCGCCCGACCCGGGGCCCCGCCC
>NZ_LAVK01000419.1 GCF_001083795.1 Streptomyces sp. SBT349 | reverse complement strand
GCTCCGTCATCCCATGTCTCCTTCCGGGCCCGCGTGGGGCGGGCCCGGAAGGAGACATGGGATGACGGAGCTGCGCGTGGCGGCGGCGGTGTGTGAGGCGTTTCCCGCCCTGGCGGTGGCGGCCGTGGTCGCCGAGGGCGTGCGCGGCGACGCTCCCTGGCCGGAGACCGAGCCGCTGCTGTCCGGCCTGGAGGCCGCCGCTGCCGAGGGAGGGTGGAGTCCGCCCGCGGAGACCGACCCCCCGCTCGCGACCTGGCACGCCGCCTACCGCGCCTTCGGCACCAACCCGCGCCGGTTCCGCCCCAGCATGGACGCGCTGGCCAGGCGCCTGGGCAAGACCGGCCGCCTGCCGCGGATCAGCCCGGCCGTGGACGCCTACAACGCCGTCTCGGTCATCCACGGCATCCCCTCGGGCGCGTTGGACCTCGCGGCGGTCAGCGGCGACATCGACCTGCGGTTCGCCGTCCCGGGTGACGCGTTCACCCCGCTCGGCGAGCCGGACACCGTGGAGGAGGCGCGGCCGGGCGAGGTCGTCTACGCGGACGCCGAGAGCGTCCTGACCCGCCACTGGAACCACCGCGACAGCGACCGCACCAAGGTCACCCCGGGCTCCACCGACGTGGTCTTCCTCCTGGAGACCGTCGACCCCGCCACCGGCCGGAAGGTCCAGGACCAGGCGATCGACCAGCTCACGGCCCTCCTGGTCCCGCACGCCATCCATGTCACCGCCCACCTGCTGACCCCGGAGCACCCCACGGCCCGCCTGCTCTAGGCAGCCGGAGCCGGATCGGCCCCGAGCCGCCGGCGCCCGCAGCCGCACCTCACCCCGGCGGCCGTCCCAGGAGCGCCACCAGCCGGTCCTGGACCGGCGCCGTCGCGGGCACCGGCACCGGCGGGTCGAACATGCCGTAGCCCTGCAACGCGTCCGAGACCGACTCCGCGTAGCGGAGCCCGTGCTCCGCCAGCCGGGGGTCGAGGCCGTCGTCGAGGCCAGCGCCCCGGGCCAGATCCCAGGCGTGCACGGCCAGGTCGAGCGTGATCTGCCGCAGATACTCGTCCGCGGGGGTGAGGCCGCTGCTGGTGTGCACCGGCGTGTCCAGCGCGCCGGGGGCGTGGAACGCCTCGCGCGAGCCCTCGGCCGCGGCGTCCCACGCGGCCACCGGATCGTCTCCCAGCACATCGCCCGCGAAGCGGTCGCCCACCTCCGCGAGCGTCGCGCCGCGCAGCAGCCAGGGCGCCCACAGGTGCTCGCCCGTCAGGTGGTTGACCAGGTCCCGCACCGACCACGCCCGGCAGGGCGTTCCCGCGTCCCACCGGTCGCCGTCCACCCGGTGCACCCGGCCACCGAACTCCGCGAGGCCCTGGTCGAACGCGTCGAGCGGTTCCATGGCGATCGACCCCTTCACTCGGTGACGAGAATCACCTCCAGCGTACGCGGGCCGTGCACGCCCTCCACTCGGTCGAGCTCGATGTCGCTGGTGGCCGAGGGGCCGGAGATCCAGGTCATCGGGCGTTCCGGAACGAGGCGCGGCAAGGCCCGCGGCACCGAGTCCACCACCTGCTCCGGCACCCGCACCACGCAGACGTGGTGGTCGGGGACCAGGGTGATGCGGCGGCGCCCCTGGTCCTCGCCGCCGTCCAGGACGAGCGTCCCGGTCTCGGCGATGGCCAGGGCGCAGCCGGTGACCACGCTGTCGGCCGCGTCCAGCTCGTACGGGGTCGACCGGGCCGTGTCCGCCATCCGGTGGACGTCCTCGTCCACCTCCGACAGCCACCGGGCCGGAAGCCCCGGCGGCACCACGACGGTGCGCGTGCCGCGCTCGGCCAGCAGCCGGGCGATCAGTCCGGGCAGGCCCGCCGCGTCGGTGCGGTGCACCAGGGCGCGGTAGTCCGCCAGGTTCTCCGCGAGCGTCTCCACGGCGTCGGCGGGGGAGTGGGTCTCGGCGTAGTCCCGCGCGACCCGCACCTCCTCCGGCGTCTCGCCGCGCGGCACGTCGGCCAGCGCCCGCCGCACCCGCCCCAGCACCACGTCCCGGCCACTCATGGCGCGCTCCTCGTGCCACCGGTCCCCGTGCCACCGCCCTGCCCACCGCCCTGCCCGCCGCCCTTCCGGCCGCGGTTCCTGCGCCACCAGTCGCGGAACGACTCGGCGGGCAGCGCCGGGATGTCGCGGCTGTCCGTCCACGCCCGTCCCGGTCCCGGCAGCCGCCGCGGCGTCAGGCGCCGTGCCCTGCCCGCCACCCGCTGCCCGGCCCGCAGCACTCCGGGGCGGTCGAGCGCCCAGCGCGCGGCCCGCATCGCCGCACGCTCCCCGGCGTGCCCGCGCGCGGGGCGCACACGCGTCCTGGTGCCGCGCACGGTCACCTCTCCGCCCTCGATCACGCGCTCCCGCAGGTGCACCAGCACCTCGGGGATGTCGATGGCCACCGGGCAGACCTCGTAGCACGCCCCGCACAGCGACGAGGCATAGGGCAACGAGGCATCCAACTCGCTTGTCACACCGCGCAGTTGCGGGGTGAGGATCGCCCCGATCGGCCCGGGGTAGGCCGAGCCGTACGCATGACCGCCCGCCCGCTCGTAGACCGGGCACACGTTCAGGCAGGCCGAGCAGCGGATGCAGCGCAGCGCCTGGCGCCCGACGGTGTCCGCCAGGGCGTCGCTGCGCCCGTTGTCCAGCAGCACCAGGTGGAACGCCCGTGGCCCGTCCTCGCCGGTGGTCCCGGTCCACATCGAGGTGTACGGGTTCATCCGCTCCGCCGTGGACGAGCGCGGCAGCAGCTGGAGGAAGACCTCCAGGTCCCGCCAGCTCGGCACCACCTTCTCGATGCCCACCACGGAGATCAGCGTCTCCGGCAGGGTCAGGCACATCCGCCCGTTGCCCTCGGACTCCACGACGACCAGCGTGCCGGTCTCGGCCACCATGAAGTTGGCGCCGGAGATGCCGACCCTGGCGCTCAGGAACTTCTCCCGCAGGTGCAGCCGCGCCGCCTCCGCCAGATCGGCCGGGGCGTCGGTCAGCCCGTCGGGCGCCGGGCGGCCCCAGTCCGCCATCCGCTCGCGGAAGATGTCGCGGATCTCACCCCGGTTGCGGTGGATGGCCGGGACCAGGATGTGGGACGGAAGGTCGTCGCCGAGCTGCACGATGAGCTCGGCCAGGTCGGTCTCGTTGGCGCGGATGCCCGCCGCGGTCAGGGCCGCGTTCAGGCCGATCTCCTGCGTCGCCATGGACTTGACCTTGACGACCTCCTCCTCGCCCGTCTCCCGCACCAGGCGGGTGACGATGCGGTTGGCCTCCCGCGCGTCCGCCGCCCAGTGGACCTGGCCGCCCGCCGCGGTGACCTTCTCCTCCAGGCGCTCCAGATAGTGGTCCAGATGGCGCAGCGTCCGGTCCTTGATGGCCGCGCCCGCCGCGCGCAGCTCGGGCCAGTCCGGCAGCTCGGCCACCGCCTTGGCCCGCTTGTCCCTGATGGTGTGCGTGGCGTGCGTGAGGTTGGACCGCAGCCGGGTGTCGGCCACCGCCTCGCGCGCCGCCTCGGGGAAGGCGGGCATGCCCAGATAGGTCCCGCTCATCGCGCCCCCCGCCGCCCGCCCGTGCCGCTGACCGTGCCTACCACTGCTCCTCCTCCGTGCTCGCCAGGATCTCGGCGATGTGGACCGGGCGGACCGGCGAGCCGAGCCGGGAGAGCGTGCCGCCGATGTGCGTCTGGCACGAGTTGTCCACGGTGCAGACGGCCGCCGCGCCGGTGGCCGTGATGTTCCGCGCCTTGTCGGCGCCCATCGCCGCCGAGACCGCCGCGTTCTTCACCGCGAACGTCCCGCCGAAGCCGCAGCACTCCTCCGCTCCCGGCAGGTCCAGCAGCTCCAGGCCCTTCACCTCCCGCAGCAGCCGGGCCGGGCGGTCGCCCAGGCCCAGCATCCGCAGCCCGTGGCAGGTCGGGTGGTAGGTCACCGTGTGCGGGTAGTACGCGCCGACGTCCGTCACCCCCAGGACGTCGACCAGGAACTCGGTCAGCTCGTACGTCCGCGGCACCGCCGAGGCCGCGGCCTCCGCGAGCGCGGGACCCCGCCCCTCGGCCGCCGCCTTGGCGCCGATCCGCGGGTAGTTGTCCCTGACCATCGCCGCGCAGGAGCCGGACGGCGTCACGATGTGGTCATAGCCGTCGAACGCCCGCGCGAAACGGCGCATCAGCGGCTCGGTCTCGTGCCGGTACCCGCTGTTGAAGTGCGGCTGCCCGCAGCACGACTGCTCCTCGGGGAAATCGACCTCCACGCCCAGGCGTTCGAGCAGCGTCACTACGGCCCGGCCCGTGCGCGGATACAGCGTGTCGTTGACACAGGTGACGAAGAGCGCGACCCGCATCCTCACTCCTTCCCTCGGCCGCCGGCCCGTCGGCCGGCTGCCAGCCGGGCGGCCGCCCGGTCCCAGACCGCCCGGCCGCCCGAGGGCTCATGGTGCCGCAGAGGCTGCGTCGCGCGCAGCAGTGCGCGCGATTCCGCCGGCCCGCCGGCCACCGCCCCCGCCGCCCGCGCCTGCACCAGCACATTGCCCAGCGCCGCCGCCTCCGAAGGGCCCGCCACCACCGGCAGCCCGCAGGCGTCGGCCGTCAGCCGGCACAGCAGCTCGTTGCGCGCGCCGCCGCCCACCATGTGCACCGTCTCCACCACCCGTCCCGACAGCCGCACGGCGTCCTCCACCGCCGCCCGGTGCGCCAGCGCCAGCGAGTCCAGCACGCATCGCACGGTCTCGGCCGCGTTCCGCGGCTCCGGCTGCCCGGTGCGGCGGCAGGCCGCCGCGATCCGCTCCGGCATCCGGCCCGGCGGGATGAACTCCGGGTCGCCCGCGTCGACCACCGAGCGCAGCGGCGCCGACCGCGCCACCTCGGCAAGCAGCGCGTCCAGATCGTGGCGCGCCCCGCCCGCCGCCCACGCCCGCAGGCACTCCTGGAGCAGCCACAGACCCATGATGTTGCGCAGATACCGCACCGTGCCGTCCACGCCCAGCTCGTTGGTGAAGTTCGCCCGGCGGCTCTCCTCGCCCAGCACCGGCGCGTCCAGCTCGACCCCGGCCAGCGACCAGGTGCCGGTCGAGATGTACGCGAAACGGCTCCCCTCCGCCGGAACGCCGGCCACCGCCGAGGCGGTGTCGTGCGAACCGACCGCCGTCACCGGCACGGGACCGGTCAGGCCGGTCTCCTCCAGCACCTCGGGCAGCAGCTCGCCCGCCGCGTCCCCCGGGCGGCGCAGCGGCGGGAAGAGGCCGAGGTCCACGCCGACCGCCTCGGCCACCGAACGCGCCCAGTCCCGGCGGCGCGGGTCGATCAGCTGCGTGGTCGAGGCGTTGGTCAGCTCGGTGCCCGCCTCGCCCGTCAGCCAGTAGGAGATCAGGTCCGGGATCAGCAACAGCCGCTTAGCCGCCGCCAGTTGCGGCGAGCCCTTGGCCGCGGCCAGCTGGTACACCGTGTTGAACGGCAGGTGCTGGACCCCGGTGGCCGCGTACAGCTCCGCGGGCGGCAGCAGCGCCGCCACCCGCTCGTCCGCGCCCGCCGTCCGGCCGTCCCGGTAGTGCACCGGATTGCCCAGCAGCGCGCCCGAGGCGTCGAGCAGCCCGTAGTCCACGGCCCAGGAGTCCACCCCGACCGAGGCCAGCC
>NZ_LAVK01000418.1 GCF_001083795.1 Streptomyces sp. SBT349 | reverse complement strand
AACCGGGCACACAGCCCGGCTATCCCCTCGAACCACGACTCGACCCGCTCAACCACCAGTCCATCAGCACACAGTCACACCAACGAGACCCAACGCCATCCGTCACGCCAGCTGCGGTTGCAGTATTAGGGCGGACCCGGGTCGTCAGGCCCATGATTACCGCTCAGTAGAGATGACGTTTCGCCGTCAGCGGTACACGATGGAGGCGGCGCGACACAAGCAGAGCAGACAACTCACAGTGAAGGAACAGCGTGGCTTCCGGATCAGATCGCAACCCGATCATCATTGGCGGCCTTCCCAGCCAGGTCCCGGATTTCGATCCAGAGGAAACCCAGGAGTGGCTTGACTCGCTCGACGCCGCCGTCGACGAGCGAGGCCGGGAACGGGCCCGCTATCTCATGCTCCGCCTGATCGAGCGCGCCCGAGAGAAGCGAGTGGCCGTGCCCGAGATGAGGAGCACGGACTACGTCAACACGATCGCGACCAAGGACGAGCCCTACTTCCCCGGCGACGAGGACGTCGAACGCCGGATCCTGAACGCGACCCGGTGGAACGCGGCGGTCATGGTCTCCCGCGCCCAGCGTCCCGGGATCGGCGTGGGGGGGCACATCGCCACCTTCGGCTCCTCGGCGTCCCTCTACGACGTCGGGTTCAACCACTTCTTCCGCGGCAAGGACGGCGGCGACGGCGGCGACCAGGTGTACTTCCAGGGGCACGCCTCGCCCGGGATCTACGCCCGCGCCTTCCTCCTGGACCGCTTCTCCGAACAGAACCTGGACGCCTTCCGCCAGGAGCGGTCCAAGGAGCCCTACGGCCTGTCCAGCTACCCGCACCCGCGGATGATGCCGGGCTTCTGGGAATTCCCGACCGTCTCCATGGGCCTCGGCCCGATCAGCGCCGTCTACCAGGCGCGGATGAACCGGTACATGCAGGCCCGCGGCATCGCCGACACGTCGGCCTCGCACGTGTGGGCGTTCCTGGGCGACGGCGAGATGGACGAGCCCGAGTCGCTCGGCCAGCTGTCGATCGCGGCCCGCGAGGGCCTGGACAACCTGACCTTCGTCATCAACTGCAACCTCCAGCGGCTCGACGGCCCGGTCCGCGGCAACGGCAAGATCATCCAGGAGCTGGAGTCGATCTTCCGCGGCGCCGGGTGGAACGTGATCAAGCTGATCTGGGACCGCACCTGGGACCCGCTGCTGGCCCAGGACCGGGACGGCGTCCTGGTCAACAAGCTGAACACCACGCCCGACGGCCAGTTCCAGACGTACGCGACGGAGACCGGCGCGTACATCCGCGACCACTTCTTCGGCGGCGACCAGCGGCTGCGTTCGATGGTCGAGGGCATGTCCGACGACCAGATCCTCCACCTGGGCCGCGGCGGTCACGACCACCGCAAGGTCTACGCGGCGTACAAGGCGGCCAAGGAGCACCAGGGCCAGCCGACGGTCATCCTGGCCCAGACGATCAAGGGCTGGATGCTCGGCCCGAACTTCGAGGGCCGCAACGCGACGCACCAGATGAAGAAGCTGACCGTCGCCGACCTGAAGGGCTTCCGCGACCGGCTGCACCTGCCCATCCCGGACAGCGAGCTGGAGGCGGGCCTGCCGCCGTACTACCACCCGGGGAAGGACTCCGAGGAGATCCAGTACATGCACGACCGCCGGCGCGAGCTCGGCGGCTACGTGCCCACCCGCGTGGACCGCTCCAAGCCGCTGGCGCTGCCGGGCGACAAGGCGTACGCGGCCGTGCGGAAGGGCTCGGGGCAGCAGCAGGTCGCCACGACGATGGCGTTCGTGCGGCTGCTGAAGGACCTGATGCGGGACAAGGAGATCGGCAAGCGGTTCGTGCCGATCGCCCCCGACGAGTACCGCACGTTCGGCATGGACTCGCTGTTCCCCTCGGCGAAGATCTACAACCCGCTGGGGCAGACCTACGAGTCGGTGGACCGCGAGCTGCTGCTGTCGTACAAGGAGTCGCCGAACGGCCAGATGCTGCACGACGGCATCACCGAGGCGGGCTGTACGGCCTCGCTGATCGCGGCGGGCTCGGCGTACGCCACGCACGGCGAGCCGCTGATCCCGGTCTACGTCTTCTACTCGATGTTCGGCTTCCAGCGCACGGGTGACCAGTTCTGGCAGATGGGTGACCAGCTGGCCAGGGGTTTCGTGCTGGGCGCGACCGCCGGGCGCACGACGCTGACCGGTGAGGGCACCCAGCACGCCGACGGCCACTCGCAGCTCCTCGCCTCGACCAACCCGGCGTGCGTCGCCTACGACCCGGCGTTCGGCTTCGAGATCGCCCATATCGTCAGGGACGGCCTGCGCCGGATGTACGGCGAGAACGCGGAGGACGTCTTCTACTACCTCACCGTCTACAACGAGCCGATCAACCAGCCGGCCGAGCCGGAGGGCGTGGACGTCGAGGGCATCCTCAAAGGCCTCTACCGGTACAAGGAGGCGGCGGCCGGGAGCGTTCCGGCGCAGATCCTCGCCTCGGGCGTTTCCGTGCCGTGGGCGATCGAGGCCCAGCGGATCCTGGCCGAGGAGTGGAACGTCAAGGCGGACGTCTGGTCGGCCACCTCCTGGAACGAGCTGCGGCGCGAGGCGGTCGACGCCGAGCGGCACAACCTGCTGCACCCGGAGGAGGAGCAGCGCGTGCCGTATGTGACGCGCAAGCTCCAGGGCGCCCAGGGACCGGTCGTGGCCGTTTCCGACTGGATGCGGGCCGTACCCGACCAGATCGCGCGCTGGGTACCCGGCACGTACCAGTCACTGGGCGGCGACGGGTTCGGCTTCGCCGACACCCGCGGCGCGGCGCGGCGCTACTTCCACATCGACGCGCAGTCGGTCGTGGTGGCGGTGCTCACCGAGCTGGCCAAGGAGGGCAAGATCGACCGTTCGGCTCTGAAGCAGGCCATCGACCGCTACCAGCTGCTGGACGTGTCGGCGGCCGACCCGGGCCCGGCGGGCGGCGACGCCTGACGCGCCGGGGCGCATGACCCCGTGGGCCGCACGGCCCACCGCGGGGGCCTGAACCGGGCCGGTCCCGGCTCCGGCCCCCGCGACACCGTTCGCACCCGGCCGTTGACGTGGCCGGCAGGTGACCGGGGCGACGCGGGCCGCCGAGGCCACGTGAAAGGACGTTCGGCACGCCGCCTATCATGTGCGGGCAGTGCTGATCTTTCACCCGAATCCACCCGATACGTCCGACGCGTTGTCCGCGGCCGGACGACGGGTGCTGCTCCCACTCCTGCTGGTGTTCGCCGTGCTGGCGACCGCGGGCTGGATCGCCAGGGGCGCGGAGGCCGAGCCCGACGCGTTCGAACGTCAGCTGCGCGCCTGGGACCACGGCACCGTCGCCGGAGTGCCGCTGCCCGACCCCGAGGCACGGCCGGCGCGCGTGGCCGCGTTCTTCGACGGGCTGAGCGAGGACCTGCGACGGCGCCTCGCCGACCGCTACCCCCTGGTCGTGGGGAACCTCCCGGGCGCGCCCGTCCCGCTCCGTTACCAGGCCAACCGCGCGGCCCTGGCCGACGCGCGCGACGCCGAGCGCCGCAGGATGCACGACGAACGGCTCTCCCCCACCGGCCAGCGCACGGCCGGTCGGCTCATGCACCGCTACGAGTCGATGCTCACGGACGGGCGGCAGTTCCTCTCCTTCGACCCGACCGGGCGCGGCCGGGCCGCCGAGGTCTTCGGCGACCTGGAACGGGCCGAGCGCATCTCGGTGGTGGTGCCGGGCGTCGACACGCAGCTGCTCACCTTCGAGCGGACCCAGGGCAAGTTCCACGCCCCCTCCGGCATGGGCGAGGCCCTGTACGCGCAGGAGCGGCGCCTGGCGCCCGGGTCCGAGACGGCGGTGATCGCCTGGGCCGACTACGACAGCCCGGTCGGCATGGCCATGTCCGCCGCCACCTCCGAGCTGGCCGGGGAGGGCGCGGAACGCCTCACCGCCGCGGTCGCCGCGCTCCCCGGTTCGGCGCCCGTGGCGCTTTTCTGCCACTCCTACGGCTCGGTGGTCTGCGGAATGGCCGCCTCCGACCTCCCGGGCCGCGTCAGTGACATCGCGGTGGCGGGCAGCCCCGGCATGCGCGTCTCGACGGTCACGGAGCTGGAGACCCCGGCGCGCGTGTGGGCGATGCGCGCCTCGGACGACTGGATCGCGGACGTTCCGCACCTGGCCATCGGCCCCCTCGGGCACGGCACCGACCCGGCGGACCCGTCCTTCGGGGCCCGCCTGCTGGGGACCGGCGGCGCGGAGGGACACAGCGGCTACTTCGAACCGGGCGCCGCCAGCCTGCGGAACCTCGCGCGGGTCGGCGTCGGCACCGTCGACGACGTCACATGTGCCCCAGGCGTCGCGGACTGCCCCCCGCTGGCGCCGTGCGCCCGGCGCGCGAGCATGTGATGTGACAGGAACACACCCATCCGGGGGAAGCCGATTCGTCAGTCCCGGCGCTTACGATGACCCGCATGGGTGATGTGCTGGCCGGAATCCACTCCAGGTGGGAGTTCGACACCGACTCCGTGCTCATCCGCTTCGAACGGGGCATACGCACGCCGAAGCTCTTCCAGGTCCTGGGCGAGCGCCGTATCCCGTACGAGGCGCTGAGTTCGGTGGACCTCGTACCGGGAACGCGCAAGGGCACGGTCGTGCTGCACGCGGTCCCGCGGCAGGGCGCCGACCCGCTCCTCGACGCCGCCGCGGGCCAGTTGCGGCAGGCCGCCGACCCGTACCGCCTGGTCCTGCCCGTCGAGCGCGAGACGCTCGCCGACTACTACGCCACCGAGCTGCGCATGGCGCTGGGCCCCCAGGCGGACGAGGACGCGGAGGAGTACCTGGTGGCGGCGCCGACCACGCCGCTCCAGTTCAAGGCGTTCGACGGGAAGGTCGTGTTCGACGGCAAGGTCGTGACATTCCGCTGGTTCTGGACGGGGGCCTCATCGGCGAAGTGGAAGGCGGGCGACCAGTCCTTCCCGGTCAGCGAGCTGGCCGACGTGGAGTGGCGCTCGCCCGAGATCGCGGGCGGCCACCTGCGCCTGCGGCGCCGGGGGCCGGACGGCAATCCGGAGGAGCAGGAGGGCCCGGCCGACCAGGACCCGGCCTCGGTGGTCTTCGGGCTCGGCTACGGCCTGGTCCACGAGTCGCTGCCGCTGGCCGCGGCGGTCCTGGAGGCGGTCCGCGCGGCGGAGCCCACGGCCGGCGCCCACGTCGCCCGCCACCGGGCGAACCCGGCCGACATCGCCAACCGCATCCGCCACCTCGGCGAACTCCACTCCGCGGGCCTGCTGACGGACGAGGAGTTCACGAAGAAGAAGTCCGAACTCCTCGCCGAACTCTGACCCGGCGCAACCCGCGTAGCCCCTCCGGGCCCAGCCACCACCCCGGTCGAGCCTGCACCCCGGCCACGGCGAGGCTGGACCTTCACCGTGCCCAACCAGCGGCCCGCAGCCGAGCCCTCACAGCGCTCCACACCCGGGCCAGCCGAACCCCCGGCCCCGCCATGGCGAAGCTGGCCCTCACGGCGGGGCCGGGCGACGCCAGGGCACGCACGGCCCCCGGCCGAGCATTCACACCACTCCGGGCCCGGGGCACCCTCGCCCCCGGCCACCGCGAAGCCAAAACCCCACCGGCCACGCGACACCCCACCCCCGTCTCTTTTAAACATTTCCAGCCCCCCAGAATAAAGCGGAACTCGTATTCCCGCTTTTGTTTTGAAAAAAAAAAACAAAA
>NZ_LAVK01000417.1 GCF_001083795.1 Streptomyces sp. SBT349 | reverse complement strand
CGCCCCCAGGGGCGTCCCCGGTCACCCCGCCCGCGCCGGGGCCACCGGCGGCCGGAGCGTCACCAGGGAATCGGCCTGAGACCGCCGCCGACCGCGCGCCGCGCGGGGCGACAGGGCCGAAGGGACAGGATCGCGAAGGACAGGACCGAGAAGGGCGGAACCACATGACCCCGTACGCGCGCCGAGGCGTTCACGGCCAGACCGTCGAGGCCATGGCGCGCCGGGTGCTGAGCGGAGAGGTCGCCGAGGGCGACACGCTCGACCTGGTCGCGCTCCAGGCCGAGTTGGGCGTCAGCCTCACCGCCCTGCGCGAGTCGCTCAAGGTGCTCGCGGCCAAGGGCATGGTCGACGCCCGGCAGAAGCGCGGCACGTTCGTGCGCGCCAGATCCGACTGGAACCTGCTCGATCCCGACGTCCTGCGCTGGCAGTTCGCCGCGGGCGTCGCCTCCGGGCCCGGCACCGGGCTGCTGCGCGACCTCGGCGAGGTGCGCGGCATCGTCGAGCCCGCCGCCGCCCGCCTCGCGGCCGAACGGCGCGACGACGCCGACCTCGACGCGCTGTCGACGGCCCTGGCGGCCATGGAGGACGCGCGGGGGAGCGGGCCCGCCGAAGCCGTCGAGGCCGACCTGGCCTTCCACCGCGCGCTGCTGGCCGCCACGCACAACGAGCTGCTCCAGCGGATGGAGATCGTCATCGACGCCGCCCTCGCCGAGCGCGACGAGCTCGTCCACAGCTCGGAGCACCCCGGCGACCCGGTGCCCATCCACCGCGTGGTCCTCGACGCGGTCCGCGCGGCGGACGCGGACGCGGCGGAGGCCGGCATGCGGGCGCTGCTCGCCCAGGCCCTCCGGGACCTCGACAAGGCTACGAAGGAGCGACACGCATGAAGATCACCCGGATCGAGACCTTCCTGGTCCCGCCACGCTGGCTGTTCTGCCGCATCGAGACCGACGACGGCGTGGTCGGCTGGGGCGAGCCGGTGGTCGAGGGCCGTGCCGAGGTCGTGCGGGCCGCCGTCGACGTGCTGGCGGAGTACCTGATCGGCCAGGACCCGCTGCGCATCGAGGACCACTGGCAGGTCATGACGCGCGGCGGCTTCTACCGCGGCGGCCCCGTCCTGTCCAGCGCGGTCGCCGGGATCGACCAGGCGCTGTGGGACATCGCGGGCAAGTCCTACGGTGCGCCCGTCCACGCGCTGCTCGGCGGTCCGGTCCGCGACCGGGCCCGCGTCTACGCCTGGGTCGGCGGCGACAGCCCGGCCCAGCTCGCCGACGACATCGCGGCCCAGGTCGAGGCCGGCTTCACGGCCGTCAAGATGAACGCGGCCGGGCGCGTCTCCCCGCACCCGAGCGTCGCCGAGATCAACGGCGTGGTGGGGCGCGTCGCCACGGCCCGCGAGGTGCTCGGCCCCGACCGGGACGTCGCCGTGGACTGCCACGGCCGGTTCAGCGCGGCGGGCGCGCGCCGCCTCGTGCACGAACTCGCCCCGTTGCAGCCGCTGTTCGTGGAGGAGCCGCTCCTCCCGGACCAGGACAACCTGCTCGCGGGGGTCACGGCCGCCGCGGGGCCCGTCCCCATCGCGACCGGTGAACGCCTCTACGGGCGCGCCGGGTTCCTGCCCGCGCTCCAGGCGGGGATCGCGGTGGCGCAGCCCGACCTCTCCCACGCGGGCGGCATCTCCGAGGTCCGCCGCATCGCCTCCCTCGCCGAGACCTTCGGCGCCCATCTGGCGCCGCACTGCCCGCTGGGGCCCCTGGCGCTGGCGGCGAGCCTCCAGGTGGTGTTCGCCACGCCGAACTTCCTCATCCAGGAGCAGAGCCTCGGCATCCACTACAACAAGGAGGCCGACCTGCTGTCCTACGTCCTGGACCCCGAGCCGTTCCGCTTCACCGACGGCTACGCGGCCCGAACGGACCTGCCCGGCCTGGGCGTTCAGATCGACGAGTCGGCCGTCCGGGCGGCCGACCGCGCCCCCCACGCCTGGCGCAACCCGGTCTGGCGCCACGAGGACGGCTCCTTCGCCGAATGGTGAGGCCGCCCCCCGGGCGACTCCCGGAACGCCGGTGGCCTGGCGGGCCACTTGACCTCATGTGCGGTTGAACTCCTAGCGTCGTCACGAACGAAGGGAGCTCGACTGTGACCACACTGGTTACCGGCGCCACCGGGAACACCGGCCGGCACGTTGTGACGGAGCTGGTCCGCCGAGGGGAGCGCGTGCGGGCCCTGACGCGGGACCCGGCCGCGGCCGAGGGGAGGTTCCCGGCCGGGGTGGAGGTGGTGGCCGGCACGCACACGGCACCGGAGACGCTGGGCGCCGCCCTGGACGGCGTCGACCGCCTGCACGTCACGGTGACGACGGGGCTCGCCGAGGTCGGGCCCGCGCTGGTGCGGCGGGCCGTCGACGCGGGCGTGCGGCGCGTCACCGTGGTGTGGGGCGGCGCGGTCGGGCCCGTGGAGCAGGCGGTGGGGGACTCGGGAGTGGAGTGGACCCGCCTGGAGCCGCAGGAGTTCATGTCCAACACGCTGGACTGGATCGAATCGGTCCGGGCCGAGGGTGTCGTGCGCGAGCCGTACGACACCCCCAGCGCGCTGATCCACGAGGCCGACATCGCGGCGGTGGCGGCGGTCGCGCTGCTCGACGACGGCCACGCGGGGCGTGCCTACCCCCTGACCGGGCCCGCGTCACTCACCACGCGCGAACGGATCGCCATCCTGTCGCGGGCGAGCGGGCGCGACATCGTCCTGGCCCCGATCACGCACGAACAGGCCGTCGACAGACTGATGTCCAAGGGCGTGTCCCGGGCGGACGCGGAGTACGTCGTCGGTTGGTACGCCGCTCCCGACGACGCCGCCACGACCGTGGTCGACACGGTCGAGCGGGTGACCGGCCGCCCGGCGCGCACGTTCGCCCAGTGGGCGGCCGAGCACGCCGAACGCTTCCAGGCCCCCCGCGTCCGCCGTTGACCGCGTCCGCCGTGGCCCGCGGGCCACGGCGGCGTCCGGTCGTCCGGTCTCCCGGCGACGCCCCGGCGGGGGTCAGACCGTGGGAGTGGGCCGCGTCGCGGTGATCGGGATCGCCCCCCTGAGCATCTTGCCGCCGTCGCCCGTCAGCCGCAGGTAGTAGTCGGAGGAGCAGGCGGTGCCGTCCTCGTCCAGCGCCCAGTAGCCCGAACCCGCCGGTACCTGCGAGCCGTTCTCGGCCGTCTTGGCGATCTGGTTGCCCTCGTTGTACTCGTCGAACATCGAGATGTAGATGCCCTGAACGCCGATGCGAGCCATGTTGTAGAACTGCGCCCACATGAAGTCGCCGTGCAGGCGGTGCCGTTCCTGGAGGTCGCCCGGCAGGACGCACGGCTGGTACGACACGCCGTGCGCGTCGCACTCGGCCTGGTCGGGCGTGTTGACGTTCCGGTAGAAGTGGTCGACGTCCGCGAGCGTGGAGATCCGGCCGACCATCCACGGGGAGAGCATGTCGAGCGAGCGGTAGACGTCGATGAAGCCCTGCCGGGAGTCACCGGTGCCGGTCCGCCAGTGGGTCGGCACGCCGCCCATGACGTAACACCCCTGCGCCTTGAACCAGTTGATGACGTCCTGGCACACCTCCGGGGGCCACGGCTTGTTCGACTCGTTGAATCCGAAGCCCCAGATGCCCACCACCGGGAGGCCGTTCTGGAGGGCGTAGGCCGAAGAGGCGGTGTGGGCCCGCATCTTCGACGTCCAGTCGGCCTTGATCTCCTCCTGCATCGTCAGCCAGCCGGTGACGTCGTACATGATGTAGAACTTCCGGCCGTGCGCCTCGGCGGCCCGGCGCACCTTCCCCGCCATGGCGTCGCGGGTGGCACCCTCGCCGCCGTTGGGGTTGAACCGTTGGAGGGCGGCGGTGTGGATGTCGTTCTCCCGCATCCAGCGGAAGTGGGTGTCGACCGTCTGGTCGTCGTAGGACGAGAAGAGGGAGGCGGCGGCGCCGCCGTTCAGGTTGGCGAAGGCGGTCGGATAGGTCCTGCTGTAATCGCGCACGTCGGGCCAGCTCTTGATCACGTGATTGCCCTGGGAGGGCGTCTGTGACCAGTTCTGGGACCAGTGCCACCAGCCGTTGATCGGCGCGCCGTCGCCGGCGCAGGCGAACCAGCCCTGGTAGCCGACGGTGATCTTGCCGACGACATCGCCGACCGGGTCGTCGGCCAGGGCCGCGGCGCTCGACCGGGGCGCCATGGACGCCAGAACGCCCGCGGCGGGCGCCGCCGCGAGGGCGGAGGTGACGAACGCGCGGCGTGAGATACCCATGTGGACCTCTCAGGTGGGGGGTTCCGCGTCTGCGCCCCGAATCGTAATCTCGCCGTCATATGGCTGCAAGAAGATGAGCGAGAACTGCAAAAATCCGGGAATGCGCCGGGCGTACGCCCCGAGAGCCAGGAGTGGGCGGCGCTCCCTGAGGCAGAGCTCTACGACTGGGAATGGCGGCGTGGTGACCGCTTATGACAGCAAATGAGCGCTCGATGAGCGGAGTTGGGGAGATTCGTCGTCGGCACCGCCTCATCGCCCTGATTACATCTCGTAATGCTGGCGTGCCGCTGGGTTGACGTGTAGCGTCCCCGCAGACGAAGGAACCCGGCCGGTCGCCAAACCAGTTGGCCGGGCCCCTTCCTTCATGTGTCACACGGCGACAGGAGAGGCATGTCCCCCGACCGTATGCCGTCGAGCCGGAGTTGCCCGCTCGTGAAAGGGGCACCGACCTCGCGTGACCGTAGCATCCCGCGTCGCCCGATGGTTGAAACCACCCCCGCGCGTGCCAGCGGAGTCAACAACGGGCCCGCACCCGTTCGCACGTCGCGTCAGCTCCCCGCCGTGTTCCGGCCCGCGACGAAACGAGCGGATGCGGAATGACCCGCTGCAAAAACCCCACCTGCCGTCGCCCCGTGACGCAGAACCACTCCGGGCGCCCCAAGCAGTACTGCGGCAAGAGGTGCAGGGACGCCGCCTACCGGGCCGGCCGCGCCGCCGCGTTACCGGAGGCGTCGCGCTACGCGGCGTATGTCCGGCGCATGTCCGAGGACCTGGCCCGCAAGGCCCGCGCCCTGCTGGCCGCCGCGCTCAGCGAGAACCCGGAGGCGGAGGTGCCGCTGACCGTGCTGCGCCTCGCGGACGAGCTCGACGGATGCCTGAACGACGTGCGCGCCGCCGCGGTGCAGCAGGCCCGCACCCGCAGGGCGCGGACGGCGGACATCGCCCGCGCGATGAACCTCACGCCCGTCCAGCTCCGCACCCACTGGTCGGCCGGCACCATCGAACGGCGCATGGTGCGCCGCGAGACGCTGGCCGCGCGCCGGGGGGAGGCCATGGCCCGGCCCCTTGCCGCGACGGCGAGGGGCCCCGCGGCCGGCGGAGCCGTGGGACGCGCCGGGAGTGCCGACGCGGGACCACCGGGCCAGGGCCGCCGGCCGCCGCCCCTCGGACACGCCGACTCCGGCCTCGGGCCGTTCGCCCCGGAGCGGGGCGTGTTACCCCTCGCGTGCGCCCTCTCCACGCTGCAACGCGCCAGCGGGCGGACGCTCCGCGATGTGGGCCGCCACGCCGGGGTCTCCGCCTCCTACGTCTCCCGCGTCCTGGCCGGCAAGCGCCGCCCCTCATGGCTCCTGACCAGGCGCCTCGTGGAGTCCTGCGACGGCGATCCGTCCGACGTCCTGCCGCTGTGGCACGCCGCACGCGGCCAGGCGACCCGCCCGCCCATCCCCGAGGCCC
>NZ_LAVK01000416.1 GCF_001083795.1 Streptomyces sp. SBT349 | reverse complement strand
GTCCCCGACGTCCGAGCCCGGCCCCTCCGGGTGGCGCCAGGTGGCCCCGGCCACCCCGCACCACCACGGCGTCCCCGGCACCCGCGTGGCCTCGCGGCGCAGCACCGCGGGCAGGAAGCCCGCGAAGACGTACGACCAGCCGAACCGCTCGGCGTCCGTCACATGACCGGTCGCCTCGGCGAACGCGGC
Source organism: Streptomyces sp. SBT349 (assembly GCF_001083795.1). Taxonomy (GTDB): domain Bacteria; phylum Actinomycetota; class Actinomycetes; order Streptomycetales; family Streptomycetaceae; genus Streptomyces. The sequence goes on along the minus strand of NZ_LAVK01000416.1, from coordinate 5,627 downwards.
GAAGCGCCGGTTGGTCACCGCGTGCGCCGCGATGGAGAACGGGGCGAGCCGCACCTCGCGCGCCGGGCCCTCGCCGTCGCCGGGGAAGCCCGTGCCCTCGTCGCTGCCCATGAGGAACGAACCGCCCGGCAGCGCCACCATCGGCCCCGCGGCGTCGTCGTCCCCGCCGGAGTCCGGGTCGGGGTGCGGCGCGGCGGTCCCGGCCGCCGGTCCCGTTCCCCCGCCTCCGCCCGTTCCCCTGTCCGTGTCCGTGCCCCGGCCGCGTCCCGGCGCGCAGCACGCGGGCCGCTCAGGCGTCTCGTTCACCGGATCCGTCCTCGCTCTCGCCCATCCCGCTCTTCCCGTCCCCGTCCGCCTCGTCCCCGCTCTCCCCGAGCAGTTCCTCGGCGAAGTGGCAGGCGGTGGTGCGGCCGGGGCGTATCTCGCGGAGCGGGGGCGCCTCGCTCACGCACCGTTCGCGCCCCTCCGCCTCGCGGTCGCGAAACGCCGGGCCGATCGGGCAGCGCGGGTGGAAGCGGCAGCCGCCCGGCGGGTCGAGAGGGCTGGGCGGCTCGCCGACGGGGGCGGGCGCGGGACCGTCGCGCCGCTCCGCGGCGGACGGGCCCGGCTCGGGCACCGAGTCGACCAGGGTGCGGGTGTACGGGTGGAGCGGCGCGTCCAGCACGTCGGGGGAGGGGCCGCTCTCCACCGCGGTGCCCAGGTACATGACGACGACCCGGTCGGTGAAGTACCGCACCAGCGACACGTCGTGGGAGATGAAGACGTAGCCCATGCCGCGTTCGGCCTGCAACGCGTCCAGCAGGTTGACCACCTGGGCCTGGAGCGAGACGTCGAGCGAGGAGACCGGCTCGTCGCAGACCAGCACCCTCGGGTCGACGGCCAGCGCGCGGGCGATGGCGATGCGCTGCAACTGTCCCCCGGAGAACTGCCGGGGCCGCCGGTCCAGGATGTCGTCGGGCAGCCCGACGGCCGCCAGCAGCTCGCCACAGCGCTTGCGCCGCGCCGCCCGGTCCGGCTCCAGGCCGTGCACGATCATCGGCTCCTCCAGCAGCGCGCCGATGCTCATCCGCCCGTTGAGCGAGGCCAGCGGGTCCTGGAAGATCATCTGCACGGTCCTGCGGAACTCCCGCAGCCCGCGGCCCGACCGGCCGGTCACCTCCGCGCCGTCCGCCTCCACCCGGCCCGCCGTGGGCTCGTCGGCCCGGACCAGCAGCCGGGCCAGCGAGGACTTGCCGCAGCCGCTCTCGCCGACGATGCCCAGCGACTCGCCCGGCGCCACCTCCACGTCCACGCCGTCCACGGAACGGACCACGCCCGCGCCGCCGCGCAGCAGCCCACCCCGCACCCGGTGGTGCTTCACCAGCCCGGTCCCGCGCAGCGCGGGCACGGCGGCGGCGCCGGGCGCCGCCCGCGGCCGGGGCGCGCGGGGCGCGGGCGCCTCCTCGCCCAGGGCGCCGTCCACGACGACCGGCAGCCCGCGGTCCCGGGGCGTCGTCATCCTCGGCACGCAGGCGATCAGCCCGCGGGTGTAGGGGTGCCGGGCGCCGGTGAACACCTCCGGCACGCCGGCGCGTTCCACCACGCGCCCCTCGTGCATCACGATCACGCGGTCGCAGAGCCGTGCCACCACGCCGAAGTTGTGCGTCACCAGCACGATCGCGGTGGAGAACTCCCTTCCCAGCCGCGCGAACACGTCGAGCACCTGGGCCTGCACGGTGACGTCGAGCGCGGTCGTCGGCTCGTCGGCGACCAGCACCTCGGGCTCCCCGCTCATCGCCAGCGCGATCATCATCCGCTGCCGCATGCCCCCGGAGAACGCGAACGGGTAGTCGGCGAAGCGGCGTTCCGGGTCGGGGATGCCGACCAGGCGCATCAGCTCCAGGGCGCGTGCGCGCACCGCCGCGCGGCCGAGGCCGGGCCGGTGCAGCCGGATGGTCTCACCGAGCTGGTGGCCCACCCGCATCACCGGGTCCAGGGAGTTCATCGGGTCCTGGAAGACCATCGAGATCCGCGAGCCGCGCAGCGCGGCCCGCTCACGTTCCGCCATGGCGAAAAGGTCGCGCCCCCGGTAGCGGACCGTGCCCGCCTCCACCCGGCCGGGGGCGCGGACCTCGCCCAGCAGCGACAGGGCGGTCACGGTCTTGCCCGAGCCCGACTCGCCGACCACGCCCAGCGTCTCCCCGGCGCGCACCTCCAGGTCCACGCCCCGCACCGCGCGCACATGGCCCGACGCGGTCGCGAAGCCGACGTGGAGCCCCGAGACCTCGATGAGGGGCCCCTCGCCCGCGCGGTCGGTTCCGGGACGCGTGCCGCCAGTCATCGTTCCGCCAGATTCCGGTTGAGGGCGTCGGCGAGGAGCGTGAAGCACAGCACCAGCGCGCTGATGACCACGAGCGGCCCGACGGCGTAGAAGGGGGAGGAGGTCAGGAACGTCAGACTGGAGTTGAGCAGGCTGCCGAGCGAGGCGTCGGGCGGGGGGACGCCGAGGCCGAGGAAGCTGAGGCCGCCCTCCAGGAAGACGGCGGTGGAGCAGGCCAGGGCCGTCTGCACCAGCAGCACGTCGAAGCAGTTCGGCAGGATGTGGCGCAGGTACAGCCGCGCGGTGGAGACGCCGAGGACGCGCTCGGAGAGCACGTAGTCCCGCGCGCTCTGGGAGCGCACCGCGCCGCGCAGCACCCGGCCGAACATGGGCGTGGCCGCCACCGCGACCGTCACGATCACGGCCCCGGTGCCCACGCCGAGCAGCGCGGCGAAGGCCAGGCCCAGGATCAGCGCGGGGAACGCCAGCACCACGTCGAAGACCCGCTGCACCGGGGTGTCCGTCCACCGCCCGGCCGAGGAGAACAGCCCGAGGAGCCCGCCCACCACCAGCGAGAGCGGCACGGACGCCACGATCACCAGCAGGCTGACGCGGACCCCGGCCAGCAGCCGCGCCAGCAGGTCCCGGCCCAGCTCGTCGGTGCCCAGCGGGTGTCCCGCGGACGGCGCGGCCAGCGGCTCCTCGGAGACCAGCTCCGTCGCGCCGTGCGGGTAGAACGGCGGAACGAGGAGCGCGGCCAGCGCGATCACCGCCAGCAGACCCAGGCTCAGGAGCACGGCGGGGCTCGCCCGGCGCGTGGGGGACCCGGTCATGTCCGCTCCCTCACCCGTGGGTCGACGGCCGCGCCGAGAACGTCGCTGAGCAGCTGGAGCACGATGAACACGGCCACCGCCAGCAGCAGGAGCGCCTGCACCACCGGATAGTCGCGCGCCTCCGCGGCGCGCACCATCGCCTGCCCGAGCCCCGGCCAGGCGAACACGCCCTCCACGATGACGGCGCCGCCCAGCAGATGGCCGATCTGGATGCCGAGCACCGTGATCACCGGGCCCAGCGAGTTGGGCAGGCCGTGCCGCAGCAGCAGCCGGCGCCGGCCGAGACCCCTCATCCGCGCCGCGAACCAGTACTCCTCGCGCACGGATCGCTGGAGCGCCGCCGTCAGGAACCTGGCCAGCACCGCGGCGGCGGGCAGCGCCAGGCAGACGCTGGGCAGCAGGAGGAACTGGGCGCCCGCCACCGGGTCCTCGAAGAACGACACATAGCCGCCCGACGGCAGGACCTTCAGACCCACCGCGAAGACCAGGACCAGCACCACCCCGGTCACATAGGTGGGGACGGCCAGCATCAGCACGTTGACCGCCGCCAGCAGCGTGCGCACCCACCCGGACCGCGCCATCGCGCCCGCGACCCCCAGCGGGAACGCGAGCAGCAGCGCCAGCAGCAGGGCGGACATCGCGAGCATCCCGGTGTTGCCGACGCCGCGCGAGACGATCTCGGAGACCTCGGCGCCGTTGACGAACGACGTGGACAGGTCGCCCGTGAGCACGCCGCCGAGCCAGTCGGTGTACTGCGCGGCCAGCGGCCGGTCCAGGCCGAGCTCCGCGCGGGCGGCGTCGATGGCCTCGGGCCCGGCGTCGGGCCCCGCGAGGGTCGCCGCGGGGTCGCCGGGGGACAGCCGCAGGACCAGGAAGACCGGCACGGTGGCCAGCAGCAGGACCAGCAGGGCGGACGGCAGGCGGCGCAGCAGGTAGCGGAGCACGGTCAGCCCCCCGCCAGGTGGGCGCGGTCCAGGTCCAGCGCGTTGAACATGGTGTAGCCGAAGTCGCGCAGCGCCTCGGTGGTGGCGAAGGACTGGGCGCCGCTCACCAGGTCGATCACGAACTGCTCGGTGAGCAGCAGGTCGGTGACCTCGGCGTAGGTGGCGGCGGCCTCCTCCTCGCCCGTGGCGCGCCAGGCCCGTTCGGCCAGTTCGGCGTAGCGGCCGTCGGTGAAGTTCGACGCGTTCCGGGTGGCGTTGAACGGATAGGCGCCGTTGAGCAGCGTGGCCGGGTCGAGCTGGCCGAAGCCGTGGCCGGCGACCCACAGGCCCGGCAGCGTCGCGCTGCCGAGGCGCTGCTGGAAGTCGGCGGGCTGGAAGACGGTGAGGGAGGCGTCGAGGCCCACCGACCGCAGCCCGTCCTGCACGATCTCGGCGGTGGAACGGTCCCCTCCCGGCTCGCCGGTGCGGATCGCCAGTTCGAGGGAGGCGCCCTCCGCGCCCGCCTCGCGCAGCAGCGCGCGGGCGCGCTCCGGGTCGTGCCGGTAGCGCGCCGCCGCGCCCTCGTCGTAGGCGGGGCTGGTGGCGGCCCAGGGTATGGAGGTGGTGGCGCCGACCGAGTCCAGCACCATCCGCAGCACCTTCTCGCGGTCCACGGCCCAGGAGATGGCCTGCCGCACCCGGCGGTCGTCCAGCGGGGCGACCTCCACGTTGCAGCCCACGTAGTGGCCGTAGTCCCGGCTGGCCAGCTCGTGGATGCGCAGCCGGTCGTCGGCCCTGAGGTTGTGGAGGTGGTTGCCGCCCAGCTGGAAGCCCAGATGGGTCTGGCCGCTCTGCAACGAGGCGACGATGGCCTGCTGTTCGCCGACGATCCGCAGCTCCACCCCGTCGAGACGGGGCAGGCCCGGCTTCCAGTAGTCCGGGTTGCGGTCGAAGCGCAGGGCCACGCCGGGGCTGTGGTCGGTGAGACGGAACGGGCCCGTGCCGTTGAGCACGGCGCCGGACTCGGCCTCGGCCAGCGACTCGTGATCGGCGATGAACATGATCTCGCACAGGTCGAAGAAGTTGCTCACGCCGTGGGCCAGGCGCAGGGTCACCTCGTGCTCCCCGGTGGCCGAGGCGTCGGCGACGGCCGCCGCGGTGGAACGCAGCTGGCCGGGGGCGCCCTCCTCGCCCGCCTGCCAGCCGACCATCTCGATCACGTCCCGCGGCCCGAACGGGCGCCCCGAGTGGAACCGCACGTCCTCGCGCAGCCGCAGCACCACGGTCCGCCCGCCGTCGCGCGTCTCCCACGCCGTGGCCAGGGAGGGCCGGGGGCGGAGCGTCGCGTGGTCGTATTCGGTGAGGGTGTTGTAGACGAGGCGCTGCCAGGTGAAGTTGGGCGTGTTCTGCTGCCGGAAGGTCGGGAAGCTGACGTCGTCGACCTGGGACAGCACCACCGTTCCGCCGCGGCTCCCGCCGCCCCTCCCCGGGGAGCGGCGCGCCACCGGCGTGCACGCCCCCGCGCCCGCGCCCGGGGCGCCGAGCGCGCCGACCGCCCCGAGCCCGCGCAGC
>NZ_LAVK01000415.1 GCF_001083795.1 Streptomyces sp. SBT349 | reverse complement strand
GCGCTGCTGGACGCGGCGGCGTACGCGCCGACGGGGCGGGTGGACCTGGCCGAGACGCCCGCGGACTTCGTTCCGCTGTCCTGGTACAAGATCACGGGGTATCCCTCGGGGGTCGGCTGCCTGGTGGCGCGCCGGGACGCGCTGGAGGGGCTGCGCAGGCCGTGGTTCGCCGGGGGAACGGTGCTCGCGTCGTCCGCGCGGACCGACTGGCACCTGTCCGCGCCGGTGCCCGAGCGCTTCGAGGACGGGACGCCGCCGTTCCTGGTGCTGCCCGATGTGACCGCCGCGGTCGCCTGGTTCGGGGCGGTCGGGCAGCCGGCGGTGGCCGCGCACACGGCGACGCTGACCGGGCGGCTGCTCGACGGCCTCGGCGCGCTGCGGCACCCGGGGGGCGAGCCCGCGGTGCGGGTGCTCGGGCCCGAAGGGCTCGCGGGCCGAGGACCCGCGGTCGCGTTCAACCTGCTGCGCCGGGACGGCTCGGTGATCGACGAACGGGTCGGGCTCGCGGCGGCGGCCGCGGCCCGTGTCGACGTGCGGTCGGGCTGCTTCTGCAACCCGGGGGTGACCGAACTGGCCAACGACATCGGCCCGGAGACCGTCCGCCGGGCCCTGGGCCGGGGCAGGCCCGCCGACGCGGACGCGTATCTGAGGCTGCTCGCGGTGCGGGCGCAGGGCGCGCTGCGCGCGTCGGTGGGGATCGCGACCAACGCGGCGGACGTGGACCGCCTGCTGAACGTCTGCGCCGACCTGGCCGCCCACCCGGCTCCCGACCCGGGGACCCCGAGGACCGGCTGCTGACAGCCAGGCGCGCGCACCCCGGCGCGGACGGTGGGGAGGCCGACGGGGGCGACGGGGACCGGGGCGAAGGCCGCGGCGAGCGAGCGCGGCGGCGGGGTCGGCTCGACGCGCCGGGCGCCGGTCCGGTGGAGCGGGATGCCGCCCAGGTGAACGGTGCGGCCGGGCACGACGCGTCCGGCGACGGGCAGGGCGGTGGTGGCGACGGCCGGGTGGCCGCGTTCGGTCGACGCCCCGGCGAGGGCGGCGAGGTTGCCGCGGCGCAGGGAGTCGGCCGTGGCCTGCAGCGACGGGGCTTCCGCCGGGCGGAAGGTGGCGGCAGTCGAGGTCGGCCACGGTGGTCTCACCCGGGTGGCGCGGAGCCGTGGTGCGCGTCGAGCACCACACGGCTGCGCGTTGTACGCGAGAGGGGGACGGCGGCCACCTCCACCGCGCCGGACAGGTCATCCGCGAGGGCGAGCACCCGCCGAGCGGGTCCACGCGGCTGCCGCCGGCGGCGCACCGGTCCTCCTCCGCCGAGCCCCTGCGAGCGGTGCCGTCCTGGCCGGGTTCGCGTTGCCGCGGCCGGTCGGCCGCGGCGGTCGATGGGGGCGCACGGCGGGCGAGGCGCGCGAGGCATCGTGCGCGCGTCGCGCGCCGACTCGTGCCCCGCGGGCCGTCAGGGTGAGGGCGGGTGGAGCACGGTCACGGTGAGGAGGGTGACGCCCTCGTTCCGGCAGCCGGTCAGCCCCTCCCGGGGGAGGAAGACGGCGGCGGTCTCGTCGGGCGGGTAGACGCGCAGGCCGCCGGCGGGGACGGGGTCGCAGTCCTCGGCGGGGTGGTTCTCGGCGCGGGTCACCCGAAGGTCGGCCTGGGCGGTGGCGCCGGGCGCGAGCTCGACGCGGACGGCGGGGCCCGCCTCCTCGCCGCGCGCCGCCGGGCTGCCGATCCCCGCCCCGCCGGCCGTGCCGCCCTCCTCGGCCAGGGAGACCCCGGGCCAGCCGGTGAGCGCGCAGGTGGTCTCGCCCTCGTTGGTGAACGCCAGCGGCAGCGTCATCGATCCCGCGCCCGCGTCGGCCGCGCCGACCTCGACGGCGAGCGCGTCGGTCGCGCAGCCGGCGGCCTCCACCGACGACCCGTCCCCGGGGGGCTCGGCCGGCTGCCCCTCGGTGGTCACCTCCTCGGTCGGCGTCCCCCCGGGCGAGGCGGAGGGCTCCCCGGCCTCCCCGGCCTCGCCCCCGGGGCCCTCGCCGCCGTCCTGTCCGGTGGGCGCCAGGTCCGTCGTCGCGCCGTGCGAGGGGCCGGACGCGGCGGGGGTGCCCAGGGGGCCGCCGGTCTCGCGGGTCATGGCGATCAGGGTCGTGGAACCGGCCAGGCAGACGGCCGCCGCCGCGGCGGCGGCGAGCACCCGGCCCCGGCGCCTGGTCGCGGCGCGGCGGCGCACGGCGGCGAACGCGCCGGGCGGCGGGGCCAGCGGGGTCACGCGCGCCGCGAACACCTCGGCGAGCTCGGACGGTTCGGCCTCCCCCGGCCGTTCGGGACCGTTCGGCCCGCCCGGGGTGTCGCGCGGGTCATGTCGTCGTGATGTCATGCAGTCCCCTCAATGCGCTCCGGAGCCGTTGTCGGGCTTGGTGAAGGTCGCTCTTGACGGTTCCCGGTCTGCGGTGGAGGGCCGAGGCGATCTCGTCCACCGGAAGGCCGGCGTAGTAGTACAGCAGGACCGGCACGCGCAGCCGGTCGGGCAGGGACTCGACCAGGCTGCGCAGGTCCACGCCCTGGTCGGCGGCGGGGGCGTGCTCGCTGGTGCCGGCGCTCGCGCGCCGGGCGGCGTGGCGTTCCCGCTCGCGGCCCCGCCAGTGGTCCTTGACCAGGTTGGCGGCCACGCTGAACAGGTAGGACTCGGGACGCCGCACCGTGGACCAGCGGGACCACAGCCGGGTGAACGCCTCGGAGGCGATGTCGTGGGCGGCGGCGTCGCTGTCCACCAGGCCGCGGCACCAGCCGGCCAGCCGGGGGTAGAAGTCCTCGAAGAGCTCCTCGGCTTCCCGCTCCCCGCTCACGTCTCCGCCCTCACGACCGGCCCCCGCTACACCGTCACCACCGACTCCCATCCCGCCGCCGGGGTCTCCCCCACCCCCAGCGCCCGCAGCTGGTCGAGCACCCGCGGGTCCTGGACCTCCAGCCAGTCACAGAGCTGACGGAACGAGACGAAACGCACGTCCTGGCGGCTCGCCATCTCCCGCAGCGCGTCCTCCACCGCGTCCATGTAGATGCCGCCGTTCCACTGCTCGAAATGATTGCCGATGAACAGGGGGGCGCGATTGGAAGCGTACGCCCGCTCGAACCCGGCGAGGAACGCGCCCCTCGCCTCGTCCCGCCAGGTCGTGTGCATCGCGGGGTCGCCGTCGGTCGCGCCTCCCGACTGGTTGGCGAGCATGCTGTAGTCCATGGTCAGCACCTCGAAGCCGTGACCGGGGAACGGCACCGTCTGGAGCGGGAAGTCCCACAGCCCCTCGACGCGGGTCGGCCAGCGCTGGAGGCCGCCGGGCGAGCTGGCGTCATAGCGCCAGCCGAGCGCGGCGGCGGTGGGGGCGAGGTTCGCCTGGCCGAGCAGGCAGGGCGTGCGCCCGCCGACCAGCTCCCTGGTGTAGTCGAACGGCAGCGGGTCGAGGTCGTCGAGTCCGGTGTTGGTACGCCACTCGGTGACGAACGCCATGGCCTGGTCGATCTCGCTGCGCCACTCCTCGGGGGTCCAGTGCTCGACGGATCCCGGCCCGGCGCAGAAGTGGCCGTTGAAGTGGGTGCCGATCTCGTGGCCGTCGAGCCAGGCCGCCCGCAGGTTCACCAGCGTCTCGCGGATGTGCGGGTCGCTGAGGTAGCCGATGTCGGAGGCGCCCGGGGCGTTGCGCGGCGGCAGGTAGTCGCCCGCCCTGGCCTCGGGCAGCAGGTAGAGGCCGGAGAGGAAGAACGTCATCGACGCCTCGATCTCCCGCGCCAGGCCGAGGAAGCGCTCGAAGAGGCCGTCGCCGAGCGCCGCGGCGCCGTCCCAGGAGACGACGACGAACTGCGGGGGCGTCTCCCCCGGCGCGAGGCGGCGCGGCTCCGGCTGGTGGGGCTGGGGCCCGGTGTCGGCCGTGGAGCCGTCGCCTATGAGCCGCGGGTGGTCGAGGCTGGGCGGCTGGTCGGCCCCGGTCGACGGGTCCTCCCCGGCCCCGCCCGTTCCGCCGGGCCGCCCGACCGCGTTCGCCGAGCCGTCCGAGCCCTGGACGTACCGGGTGACGGCGTAGCCGCCGGCGCCCAGGAGCCCGAGGGCTCCCAGCCGCAGGAACGCCCTGCGGCCCCGCCGCCGGTGCCGCGCCGCGCCGTGCCCCCGGTCGGCGTCGTACCGGCCGGCGTCGTACCGGCCGGGGTAGGGCTGTCCGTCGGAGGAGGGCTGCCGGTCCCGGTGGTGGTGCGGCGGGGAACCCATGAGGCGGCTCGCTTTCTGTCGAACGGTGCGCGTGGCGCGCGACACCGCATCGACCCCGCGGCCGCCTCATCGGTTGTCACAGCTCGGCAACAGGCCGGTCGAGCCCTGAACGCGGCCCGCCGACCCGCAGCCCCGGCGTCAGCCCGCCGGCGTCAGCGGGCCGGAGTGAGCTGGACGATGCGCGAGCCGTGCGGCGGGACGTCCTCCGCCGTCCAGGACCGATGGGCCCTGCCGAGGTCGGCGCGGGCGGCGAGGTCGCGGACCTGCTGGCGGCGTTCGGCCCCGACGTCGCCGAAGTCCACGGTGATGTCGGCGGCTTCCGAGCCCAGGTTGTACACCGCGACGGCCAGGCTGCCGTCGGGCATCTCCTTGACCCACTGCTGGAGCGTCCCGTCCTCGACCTGGACGGGCAGGCGCCCGGCCTGGTTGACCGCGACGACCTCGGGGTTGGTGAGGATGGAGACGGCCGTCTCGTCGAGGTTGGCCGGATCGCCCCCGGCGTAGAGCGGCGAGGAGGCCATGGACCAGAAGGTCATCACGCTCTGCCGCTCGGTGTCGTTCAGCCCGTCCTGGATGCCCTGACCCGTGTTGTTGCTGATCGGCATGGTGTCCAGGTCGGGCCAGTAGTTGGGCTCCACGTCGCCGAGCCACGCCGGCAGGTCCTCCCACCGGTTGTCGGCGGAGCTCTCCCAGGTGGAGAGGGTGTCGCAGTAGCACTCCACGTCGGTGTCGACGCGCACGCTGTTGGCGTGCGGGCGCAGGGGCCCGGCGGCGGCGTGGGGAACGGGCCAGGCGCTCGCGGTCAGCCACATGGTGCGCCCGGACTGGTCGATGGCCTCGGACCAGGCGGCGATGTCGGCGACGTTCTCCTCGGTGGTGCCGTCGATCTTGACGAAGTCGACGCCCCAGGAGGCGAAGCGGTCGGCGATGGAGTTGATGTACTCCTGCGCGCAGGGGTTGTCGTAGTCGATCTTCCAGTTGCCACCCCACATGTTGGTCGGGGTGAGCGGCTGGACGGCGATGTCGCCGGTGAAGCAGCCGGGCGCGCCCTCGATCGGCGCGTTCTTCTCGTAGACCTCCTTCTCCAGGCCGGCGGCGGCGTAGAGCCCGGCCTTGAGGTCCTTGCCGTGGATGTAGTCGATGACCTCGGTGATGCCGTTGGGGAAGCGCGCCGGGTCGGCGTTCGGGATGCCGCTGGCGTCGGTGTGGAAGTCCCACTCCAGCGTGGCGTTCCAGCCGGCGTCCATGTTGACGTACTCGTAGCCCGCCGAGGCGAGGTGGGTGGCGACGCCGTCGGCGGCGCGCTTGACGTTCTCCTCGTTGAGCCAGTTCTGTCCGTAGCCCTCGTGGGTCGAGGACTGGACGCTCCAGCTGCTCCAGCCCATGAACGGCCGGTCGGTGAAGTCGCTCTTGGCCAGCGCCGGCTGGGCGGGAAGGGCCACGACGGCGAGGGAGGCGGCGGTGAGGGGGATCAGGAGTCTGCGCAGGCTGCGTCGGAAGGACATGGTGCGACCTCCGGTGGGGATGGTGGGAATGGCGGTGATGGTGAGAACGGTGGGGACGGTCGGGATCAGTGCCGCGGGGGGTGGGCGGGCCGCTCGGGGGC
>NZ_LAVK01000414.1 GCF_001083795.1 Streptomyces sp. SBT349 | reverse complement strand
GCCGGGGGCCGGCCGGGGAGATCGGGGCGCTGCATCTGCTGGGGCGGCAGGCGACGCCGGAGCGGCTGCTGTCCACCTCGGGCGAGCCGCTCGACCCGCTCGACGAGCTGGCGGTGGCGCGGGTGATCGCGGAGGCCAGGGAGGGCGACCGGCGGGCCGGGGCGGCGGTGGGCCGTTTCGTCGCGCGTCTGGTGCACGACGTGGCGGCGCTGGTGCTGGCGCTCGACCCGGAGCTGGTGGTGATCGGCGGCTGGGCGGCGGGGCTCGACGGCGTGGTGGAGCCGGTCAGGCGCGAGCTGGAGCGTTACTGCCTGCGCACGCCCCGGGTGGTGGCCTCCGCGCTGGGCGGGGCGGCCGTCGCCACCGGGGCGCTGCGGCTGGCGCTGGACGAGGTGGAGCGGGAGCTGTTCGCCGTGGAGGGCGGGGTCAGCTCGCGCTGAGGGAGAGCGGCGCCTGGTTGCCGAAGGTGAGGCGGCAGGTGTCGGCCCGGTAGGTGGACACGCCGACGGCCACGGTGCGGCCCGCGGCCGCGTAGCGGGTGGTGACGATCAGCACCGGGGAGCCGGGCAGCCGGTCCAGGCGGCGGGCGTCCTCCGAGCCGGCCGAGCCGAGCTCGACGGCCCGGTCCTGGCCGCCGGCCTCCAGGCGCTGGAGCCGCGCCAGGATGGCGCGGGCCCGCTCGGCGCCGGGGGCCGGCCGGGGCCCACCGCCCGCGGGCAGCGCCGCGGACGCGATGTAGAGCTGCTCGGCGGCGACGGGCTGGCCGTGCGCGACCAGGGTGCGGTGCACGACCTCGACCGGCTCGTCCGCGGGCACGTCGAGCGCGCGCGCCACCGCGGGCGGCGGCGCGGTGGTGACCGAGTCCCCCGCGACCCAGGTGTCGCCCGGGGCGCCGGGCCAGGTGTGCTGCCGGGGGCTCACGTCCACGCCGACGCGCGGCGGCGCGACCGTGGTGCCGACGCCGCGGCGGCGCTGGAGGCGGCCCTCCAGTTCGAGCTGGTCGAGGGCCTGGCGCAGGGTGGCGCGGGCGACGCCGAACCTGGCGGCGAGCTCCCGCTCGTTCGGCAGGGCCTGGCCGACGGAGAACTCCGTGTCGAGGGCCCGTGACAGCACCGCCTTGAGGTGCCGGTACTTGGGCTCCGGCTGCTGGTCGAGCTCTGTGGTCCCCACCCGTGCCTCCACGTTCGTCCACGGGCGTGCGATCGCCGCGCGGCTCGATTATGAAAGGTTGTTGCGTATATGGGACCTTAGGCCGGTCGGGGGGCTTGGTCAAGACCAATCCGCCCGACCGTAGAGTCGTCGTGTGCACCAGGGACAGCAGAGGGACCGGACGGAACAGAAGGTGACGGTGGTCACCGGCGGCAGCCGGGGCATCGGGGCGGCGGTCGCCGTACGGCTCGCCGCGGCGGGCCACGACGTGGCGCTCGGCTATGTGCGGGACGCCGGCGCGGCGGAGCGGGTGGCCGACCGGGTCCGCTCGGCGGGCCGGGCTGCGCTGACGTTCCGCGCGGACGTGGCGGTGGAGAGCGAGGTGCACGGCCTGTTCGACGCGGCGGTGGCGCGTCTGGGGCCGGTGACCGGGCTGGTGAACAACGCGGGGGTGACCGGCCCGCTCGGCCGGTTCACCGAGACGCCGACCGACGTCATGCGGCGGGTGGTGGACGTCAACGTGCTGGGGACGCTGCTGTGCGCGCGGCGGGCGGCGCGGGAGATGTCGACGCGGCACGGCGGCTCGGGCGGCGCCATCGTGAACATATCCTCGGGCGCCGCCACCCTCGGCAGCCCCGGCGAGTACGTCCACTACGCGGCGACCAAGGCGGCGGTGGACGCGTTGACCGTGGGCCTCTCCAAGGAGTTGGGCCCCGAGGGGGTCCGGGTGAACTCGGTGCAGCCCGGCATGACCCTCACCGACATGCACGCCGCCATGGGCGACCCGGAGCGGCCCTGGCGCAACCCGGACCGGGTGCCGATGCGGCGCCCCGGCGAGCCGGAGGAGATCGCGGGCGCCGTCGCCTGGCTGCTCTCGGACGAGGCCTCGTACACGTCGGGCGCGGTGCTCCGGGTGGCGGGCGGGCTCTAGGGCCTGTCCGGCGTCAGGCCCGTGGAGCCTCCGGGGTCAGGCTCGTGGGCGGTCCTCCGCGTCGTCGAGGCGGATCCGGTGGTCGGGGACGGGGAGGTGGGCGATCTTGTCGGGGTTGCCGACCATCAGGACCCGCCGCACCAGGCCGTCGGCGACCTCCAGCAGGATGACGGCGTACGGGAGGCGGCCCTCCTCGCTGACCAGCAGGGCGGGGCCGCCGTTGAGGTCGACCAGGTGGAACTCCGGGACCACCAGCGCGCGCCGCGCGATGCCCGCGGTGAAGCGGCTGACGTCGCCCGCGCCGCGGATCGGGCGCAGCGGGCCCTTCGTCTTGCCGCCGCTGTCGCCGACGAAGGTGACGTCGGGGGCGAGGATCGTCAGCAGCCCGTCCAGGTCGCCTTCGAGGGCGGCGGCCAGGAACCGCTCGGTGAGGTGGCGCTGCTGGTCGGCGTCCACCGTGAACCGGGGGCGGCGCTCCTCCATGTGGCGGCGGGCGCGCCCGGCCAGTTGGCGCACCGCGTCCTGGCCGCGGCCCAGCGCGGTCGCGATCTCGGCATAGGGCAGGCCGAACGCCTCGCGGAGCACGAACACCGCCCGCTCCAGCGGCGAGAGCGACTCCATCACCAGCAGGACAGCGTAGGAGACGGTGTCGGCGAGGACCGCGCGGTCGGCGCCGTCGGGCGCCGCCTCGGGGCCGAGGACGGCCCGGTCGGTGGGCAGCGGCTCGGGGAGCCAGGGGCCGACGTAGGTCTCCTTGCGGGCGGTCAGCTGCCGCAGCCGGTCGATGGCGAGGCGGCTGACGATGCGCACCAGGTAGGCGCGCGGCTCCTGGACGTCGGAGCGGTCGCCCGCCGACCAGCGCAGCCACGCCTCCTGAACGGTGTCCTCGGCGTCGGTGACCCGGCCCAGCATGCGGTACGCCACTGCGAAGAGCGTCGAACGGTGCTCCTCGAAGAGGGCCAGGGCCTTGTCGTCCGCGTCGCCCGCGTCATCCGCGTGTTCTCCCACGGGTTCATCCCACCCGAGGCCGCTCCGCCCTGTCCAGTCGAGGGTGCGGAGCGGCCGTTCCGGGGCGCGGAGGTGACGGGCCCGAGGCACGTGCGGCCGGTCCCGGGTAACGCACCTCACACACCGGCCGTGACCGCTGCGCGGTACGCCTGCTGCCGGAGACGTCCCGGGAGCCTTTCGACGCCCCAATGACCCCAAAGAGAACATTTCCCGCGTAGGCCCCTTTACCCTTCGGTCACAGGGCGTTCGTGATCACGCAATAACTGAGCGCGAGAGTGCTCCCATGGACGACTCCGACGCACCCGGCACCTCGATTCACTTTCCCCGCGGCCGACTTGGGCGGACCGCCGGGGGCTATGTGTCGGGGCGCGCCTGCCCGCCGCTCGCGGGGCGCGAGGCGGACCTCGGTCCGCGCCCGCGCGTGGTGACGGCTGGGGGCCGGGATCTGCTGCTGCGGGCCGCGGGCCCCGGCGACCTGGACGCGGCGCTCGCGCTGCACCGGCGGTGCTCGGAGCGGACGCTGGACCGGCGCTACCGGGGCGGCGCCGAGGAGGCCGACGGTCATCTGCGGAACCTGCTCAGCCCGAGCCTCGGCCGCAGCGTGGTCGCCGTCACCGGCGGGGGCGAGGTGGTCGCGCTCGGCCATCTGCTGTGGGACGAGGAGGAGTCGGAGGTCACGCTGCTGGTCGCGGACGCCTGGCAGCGGCTCGGGGTGGGCACGGCGGTGCTGCGCTCGCTGATCGGCCTGGCCGCCCGCGCCCGCAGCGAGGTGGTGTACGCGGTCACGCAGGAGACCAACGCCGGGATGATCGCGGTCATGCGCGCGACCGGCCTGCCGGTGGACCACCGGGCCGAGGACGGCGCGCTGGTGATCGCCGCCCGGCTCGCTCCCGGCGGCAGGTACCCCCGGCCGCCCGCCGCGCTCCCCGCGCCGGCCGGGTGGTGACGTACGCGGCTTCGCATACCAGGATGGGTCCATGTCAGATCTACGCGCTGCTCTTCCCCGTCGGCTCGCCGATTCCTACGTGGACGAACTGGTGGAGCTCGACCCGCTCACCGGCACCTACCTGGGCGTGCCCGGCACGGCTGACCGCCTGCCCGACTTCTCCCCGGCGGGCCAGGAGGCCCTCGCCGACCTCGCCCGCCGCACGCTGGCCCGGCTCCCCGCGGCCGAGGCGCTTCCCGGGGGCGACGGCGACGCCGAGCGGCGCTGCGGCCGGCTGCTGCGCGAGCGGCTGACCGCCGAGCTGGCGGTGCACGACGCGGGTGAACCGCTGCGCGCGGTCAGCAATCTGCACTCGCCGGTCCACTCGGTGCGCGAGGGGTTCACGATCACCCCCACCGAGACGGAGGAGGACTGGGCGGCGGTGGCGCGCCGCCTGCGCGCGGTGCCCGGGGCCCTGGACGGATACCGGGCGTCGCTGGCCGAGGGCCTGAACCGTTCGCTGCACGCGGGCCCCCGGCAGGTGGAGACGGTGATCGGGCAGCTCGGCGAGTGGACGGAGGGGGCGGGCGGCGGCTGGTTCGGCGCGTTCGCGGCCGACGGCCCCGAGGCGCTCCGCGCGGAGCTCGACGCGGCGGCGCGGGAGGCGACCGGCGGCGTCGTCCGGCTGCGGGAGTGGCTGCGGGACCGGTACGCGCCCGCGGTCGCGGGCTCCCCCGAGATCGTCGGCCGCGAGCGGTACGCCCGCTGGGTGCGCTACTGGAACGGAACGGACCTGGATCTGGAGGACGCCTACGCCTACGGCTGGTCCGAGTTCCACCGGCTGCACGCCGAGATGCGGGCCGAGGCGGGGAAGATCCTGCCGGGCTCCTCGCCGTGGGAGGTGCTGCACCACCTGGACACCGAGGGCGAGGCGGTCGAGGGCGTCGAGGCGGTGCGGGAGTGGCTCCAGCGGCTCATGGACGACGCGATCGGCGCCCTGGACGGCACGCACTTCGAACTGGCCGACCGGGTCAAGCGGGTGGAGTCGATGATCGCGCCGCCCGGCAGCGCGGCGGCGCCCTACTACACCAGCCCCTCGCTCGACTTCTCCCGTCCGGGCCGCACCTGGCTGCCGACGCTGGGCCAGACCCGTTTCCCCGTCTACGACCTGGTCTCCACCTGGTACCACGAGGGCGTGCCCGGCCACCACCTCCAGCTGGCGCAGTGGGTGCACGTCGCGGACGACCTGTCGCGCTACCAGACGACGGTGGGCGGGGTCAGCGCCAACGCCGAGGGCTGGGCGCTGTACGCGGAGCGGCTGATGGACGAGCTGGGCTTCCTGTACAACGCGGAGCGCCGACTCGGCTATCTGGACTGCCAGATGATGCGCGCGGTGCGGGTCATCATCGACATCGGGATGCACCTGGAGCTGCGGATCCCGGACGACTCCCCGTTCGAGCCGGGCGAACGCTGGACGCCCGCGCTGGCGCAGGAGTTCTTCAACCGGCACAGCGGGCGCCCCGCGGACTTCGTGGAGAGCGAGCTGGTGCGCTATCTGGGCATGCCGGGGCAGGCCATCGGCTACAAGCTGGGCGAACGCGCCTGGCTCCGGGGCCGGGAGGCGGCGAAGGCGGCGCACGGCGCGGCGTTCGACGCGAAGAAGTGGCACATGGCGGCGCTGTCGCAGGGCGCGCTCGGCCTGGACGACCTGGTCGCCGAGCTGTCGGTGCTCTGACCGCCTCCGGCGCCCGCGGTGCGACCCGTGGGGCGCGCACGGTGCGCGTGCGCGCCCCTGGCGGCCGCGGCGACCGGGTCGGCGGCCGGCGGGCCGAAGGG
>NZ_LAVK01000413.1 GCF_001083795.1 Streptomyces sp. SBT349 | reverse complement strand
CCCCCACCTCGAACGCCCGACCCCACCACCGACCACGGCCGCGGCCTCGCACTCACCGCACTCGCCACCGCGCTCACCATCACGGGCAACAACCACGGCCACACCGTCACCGCCGAAATCCACGCCACCCCGACCACAGCAAGGTGACCGCGATGACGACCAGAACCTTCTGGTGCGAGGCGATAGCCCTCAACTCCGCCACCGGACACACCCACTGGCTCGGCGCCCACGCCACCAGCACACCCCGTCTCGCCCTGCGCTGGATACACACCCGAGCCCTCGCCATCCGGGACCAGGTCGACACCCCCGAACGCTGGCCCATCAACGCCTGGCTCCGCGACGACCGCGAACACCAATAGGCCTTGGACCTGCTGACCACCGGCGGCATGTACGCCCACACCATCCACGAACATGCCCTGCACTACCTCCTCACCGCCCGCCCCATCCCGAGAACGGCCACCCATCAGCCCGGAGACACTCGTATGCACGAGTACGCAAGAGAAGCCGCAGACGCCCGATGAACCCGACAACCCCCAAAAGGACCGTCCCCTACATCACCCAGTGGAGCAGCGAACGCCCCGCCAACGTCCAGGTCATCGAGCGACGGGGACGCCTGGCCTACGCCGACGAACGCTCATACGACCGCGACACCGGAGGCGTCCTGTGGCGCCGCATCCCCTCCACCCCAGGCAAAGGCAAGCCCGAATTCGGCGCCGTCCACGCCCTCCGTCAACGCGTCGCCATGGCCGGCCTCCTCCGCCAAGTCTGCGGAAAGCCCGCCGACCACAACGACCGCGGCGTCCTATGGCTCATGGGCGAAGCACCCGACGCACCCGGCACCTGGCCCCAAGGACTGGAAACCACCCACCCCCCGGTCTGCCAACCCTGCGCATCCGTCTCAGTCCGCACCTGCCCACACCTCCGACAACGCTACGTTGCTCTACGCGTCCACTCCTGGACCCCGGCGGGAGTCCACGGCGCCCTCTACCGCCCAGGCCACCAAGGCCCCATCCTCACCGACGCCGCAGGCATCCCCTTCGACAACCCCGCCATACGCTGGACCATCGCCACCCAACTCGTCATGCGCCTCGACCACTTCACCCTCACCGACCCCACCATGAGCCACTGAGTTACAACCTTCTCTACGTCTTCAAGGCGCCGCGCATCCGCGCGGCGCGCGCAGCAGCGGCGGCCCCCGGGCCGCCGCTCCTGTCTCCGCCCCGCTCCGGCCCAGGCCCACCGGCCGCGCACCAATCTGAGGCCGTAGAAGTTGCCCTTGCGCTACTGATTGTTGGAATCAGGGCCGATCTTTCCCAAAAGGCTATACGATGAAGCCCCAAGAATCTGACTCAGCATATGAGTCAACAATGCTGAAGTATTCACCAGATCGCTGATGAGAAAATCGACCTTGCCGTCGCGCTGCAAGATGACGTTGATCGCTTCGGTGGCGCGTGATGGGTCATTCGCGCCAAATAGTGCGGTTAGGACAGCAGACGATCTTCCGCCATCCGATGGCATCTTAGGGGGCGGCTCGACTTCGGTCACGCGAAGGGACTCAAAGGCATCCTCAGTGCTCGCCGCAGAAATTACCTTTCCCAGTTCTGAGATGGCAGGAATTCCTCGGGTTGCAATATTCACGGAATCCGCACCAAGGGGAGTGCTGGAGAATTTGAATAGAGCGGGCGCCCCACCGGAATGATCGAACGATCTCAAGGATTGCAGCAAGAGAGGGGCAAGTTGAATGCACCGACGCAGATTGATTCTCAGCATGCGCTCTTCAATCCTTGCGTACCCATCCATTGCTTCATCCATGAGTGGCAGTAGTGGAATGGCAGCCGGCCAGCTGAGGAGCAGAGTCTTGGCATGCTTACTCCAATTGAATCGAGCCGTCAGCAGGCGCGATTTGTCGAGCGTTAAAACCACTCGCCGTTTTTCAGTTGAACCCGAGACGTGCAGGCTGCCTGGGGGAAGGCCGCAATGTTGCACGTAATCACGAAGATTGTACAAGAAGCGATAACCCTCGCGAGAATCAAACGCTGCTGAAGTCGCCTGTCGGAATTCATCCATCTCGCCACTTGCGTCGCTGTACTGGGACAGGATGAGATTTCTCTCATTTTCCAGATAGAGCCTCCTGGCGGCAAGCCAATTGGTCAGTTCGGAGATCAAGGATTCCTTGAGGATGTCTCTGTTCAAGCGGCGGAAGTTTCCGCCAAATTGCTCCGCATTCGAAAATGCGTGCAGCATCATCTTTATATTCGAGTAGCCTCTGATGACTAGATTGAAGGCCCCTCTTTCTGTCAGTGATTCGTAAGCGTTGATCGCGTCAATGAGATTGTCGCATTCGCTTTCGGAAATCTCCCGCGCGAGGCGAATATCCATGCCCCGCTGACCTGGTTGTTGATTCCATGCGCCAAGATGGTATGAGAAGTTCATGAGCCAAGGGAAGCAGTCCATCCACCAGCCAGGCAACCGTTTTGGGGAACGGGAACTGCGGTGGCCTAGACACCCTGGTCGCTGGCTTCTGCATCTGCTCCGCGTCGGTCCACGCTGCTGCCTGGCACATCGGCCGGCAGCTGTCGGGGGGCGTATCGTGGCAAGGGGCGATCGATCCTATGGCTATGAGCAGCCAGCTTCGGACGAGCCATTAGATCGGGCCCACATCGGTCACTAATGGGCGGTCCCGCAACCTACCGATCCGCCCATCAGCGTACGGCCCCGATCTCTCGCCCGAAGTCAGCTCTCGCCTGAAAGCCACCTCACCGCCACATGTCAATCCAGCGGCTCGAAGCGTGGACGCGGCGCGATAATAGGTGTTCGAGTTTCGTTCATGTGCAACCACTGCGGGGCCTGGACGGAAAGAAGTCTGTGGTCAATCGAGATAAGGTGCTGTTGAGCAGCCTCATCGAGGGCATGCTCAATGTCGACCACTCTAGCTGTGGGATACTTCTCAAGCTGCTGCTGAAGTCGCTGTGCCTTAGCGGTCGGCTTCAAATAGTATGCTGGCTTGCTGTGCTTACCGAGCGTACATACTGCCGCAGCGACGGCAGAATAGGCGTCATTGAACATACCCATGAATCCGTCAGGATCCGGGAGCACGGCAAGCCAGAGTCCGTCCTGATGTCGGATTCCCGCCCGGAGATCTTTAGCCTCAGGAACGACTCCGAGGCGAAGACCGGGGCCGCTCTCTAGCTGCTTCCAATTACTTTTGATCGTGGCTGCAGCATACCGAAAGCCCTCTTCGTCCGTGAAAAATAGATCGGTTTTCCAGACCTTTTTGATCCGATCACCGAGTAGCGGCTCCGCGCGCGCCCCCTGTGCCGCCACAGTGACCCAAGGCCCAAACCCGAATGGTCGCCCCTGTCCGTCGGGGAGCAGCAGTGCACTTTCGCCTGCATCTTCCACGACTGCGTCAAGGAATCCGAGATACTTGGCCCTCTCGTAGCCGAACAGGAGCGACTCGGGCTCGTGCATATCCTTGAAGCGTCGAGACATTCTGCCCATGGCTCGTGCCACAAAATCAGTAACACTCGGCTCCTTGCCCACGATCGCTTCGTGGACGGCCCACTCGAAGCCGTCACCGCGCATACCTTTATCTCGATCCAGGCGAGCGATTTTGCTGAGCTGACGCATTGTGACGTCTGCCCGATCGCAGTTCAAGTCAGTTAGATCATCTTGGCCAAGCTGGTCCAACTGTGCCCGAATGATGGATCTTGCGACTGCATAGAGAGCACGCCCATACTCATCGACCGGCTCCACTTGGCTCAGAAACGTCACGTCACCCATAGGAGGACACTAGTCCGTCGATGCATCTGTTCGGCTGTCAGCCCACCGCCGGTAACGAAGCAACACGATGGGGACCGCGACCAGGCGAGCTGGACGAGTGTCCGCGCCAAGGAAGCCACACCGGCGACACCTGCTCAAGGCCATAATGAGACCTGCACGACCACAAACAGCAGACCTCGATAGCACACGGATCAGACGTCGCAGCATCGGTGCCCCACGTGTACGGCTCGGGGCGCGGGGGCAGCAGCTCGAAGTCGTGTAGCGCGTGATGCCGGGCTTCGTGGCCGAGTCGATCACGACCACATGGGCGTGGATCCTCAGCACCTTGCGCCTTGCCCAGTTCACCACCGCATCGTCCGGGGCACCGTGCAGCCTCAGCGTCAGGTGCGGCAGGGGCCGTCAGCCAATGTCAGCATCCACCCAGGGCAGCGTCCGGTCCGACTGAGACGCGAGGCGCGCGGGTGCTGAGCCGACAGCGAGCCAATTCGTTTGCCCCACGCCGGGCTCGAAGTGGTCAAGCGTCGCTCGCGTAGCAGAAGGCACGCCAGACGCTCAACTCGTCGCCATCCTCGCCCATGCTCACCAAGACGGCGACCCTGGATTAACGTGGTCAGTGCCGGTGAAGACTCAGGTGACCATGCAAGCTCACCCTGGCTGGCCGCGCCGTCTGGGCGCACCTTCGTCGGCTGAGGTATCGCTGGGGTCACCTCGGGCGCCGCTGTCGGTGGGTACCGCTATGGTCCGGGCATGAAGGTCGTCTACATGATCACCTACCCCAACGGGAAGATCTACGTCGGCTCGGACCTCACTGACAGCCGGTTGACCTACTTCGGAAGTCCGTCGAAGGAACTCCTGAAGCAGGACATCGACCGCGACGCCCTCCGCGACTTCACGATCCGGAAGCGCATCCTCTGGGAGTCCGAGACAGCCACCAAGAGCGAAGTGCTGCGGAAGGAGATCGAGCTCATTCTTGAGCACCGATCGAACGACCCCCGCATCGGGTACAACCAACGGCCGAAGTACCGAGCCTCTGCTGATGAACTACCTGCCTCGCTCTGAGAGCGGCTGGCGTACAGCAGCGCAGTACCGCAACCGCAGTGGCCAGCGGCGGCCGGACGTGGTCCTCACTGGCCGGATGGCGACCACAACGACCGCACATGACCGGTCTGCTTTGAGCTACGGATCAGGAGGTCACGGCGTCGCTGCCGGTGGTCAGCGAGGCGTAGAGGGTCGTGAACGAGCGTCGCTCGATGAGGTGGGGGAAGGCTGGCTGTGGGGTCTCGCTGATGAGGTCGACGCCGCACATGTACAGCTCGGGGCGCGGGGACAGCAGCTCGAAGTCACGTAGCGCGTCGCCGAAGCGGCAGATGATGCCCGGCTTCGTGGCCGAGTCGATCAGGAGCACGTGGGCGTGGGTGCCCAGAGCCGTGCCCCTTGCCCAGTTGACCACCGCATCGTCCGGGACACCGGGCAGCCTGAGCGTCAGGTGCGGCAGGGTCCGTCAGTCGATGCCGGCGCCCGCCCAGGGCAGTGTCCGGAGGAAGCCGTCAAAGGCAGCGGACAGACTGACCGGAGCAAGACGGGCGCCGTGGTCCTCGACCCACTCGGCCACTGTGTCGGCGCTCACGAGCTGAGAATAGACGGCGTCGTCTCAGTTTCTGTCTCATTCGGAGACGTCCGCAGGCGGTCGCGACGCCCCACCAAGGACGCTGGGCGAGGCGATCAAGCAGGGAAGTACGCAGGTGAACGAACCCGAAAGGGCAGCGGCGAGATCCCAACAGACTTGGAGAGCGTGGGCCCCGACCAGCTCAGATGCGGCAGGGGCGCATGACGGACTCCGTGACGGCGGCCGCGCACCGCGCTGGACGTCAGCGGACGCGTGTACACGGCTCGTGCAGGTCACGGCCAGCAGGTCGGGAGGCACCGAAGGTTGGGAGATTGCTTCGGGACGGAGAAGCCGCCATACAGCAGTGAGAGGGACCCAAGGAGCAACGGCGAGATCAGCAACCGTGCTCTTGCCAGACCCCGGGAGTCAGGCAGGTCATCCCTCGACATGACTGGGTGCGTTACTGCCATACTGACGAAGCGCTGGACTGAGCCCAGCACTGCTGGGTTCCGGACTGTGTGCACTCATGGCACTTGTATGCCGTCGCGCCACTCGCCCCAACCGTGACGAAACATCTCAGAGGGCGTTTACTTAGGCTTGTTCGGAAAAGTGCATTTCGTCGCTGACCTGCTTTGCGGTGATTCGAGCGGCATGCGGGTTTCGCATCCTCCTGCCGCTCGGAGGCTGCCATCCGTTTCGCTCA
>NZ_LAVK01000412.1 GCF_001083795.1 Streptomyces sp. SBT349 | reverse complement strand
GGGTGGATGGGGAGGGCGGGACGCTGAACGCGACGGAGGCGGGCCGCGAGGTCACGGCCAGGCTCGCCGAGGCGCGCGAGAGTGCCCTGGCCGAGCTGCTGGGCGACTGGTGGACGCCGGAACGCCCCCGCGACCTGACCGAGCTGGTCCACGCCCTGAGCGCCGAGCTCGGCGGCTCGAACGCGGACCGCCCCCGGCCCGACGCGTGAGGGCATGGTGACGGGGCGTCCGCCTAACGTCCCGGGCCGCCCGTCCCCGGGCCGCCCGTTCCCGGGCCGAGGTCCAGGCCGCCCAGCCAGGAGACGAGGAGCCCGTTGACCTCCTCGGCACGCTCCTGCTGCACCCAGTGCCCGCAGCCGTCGAGGAGGTGCGAGGCCGCCAGCCCCGGCAGCGTCACGGGGAACGCGCGGACCGCGTCGGCCAGCCAGCCGAGCGAGGCGTCCAGCGCGCCGCCGACGAACAGCGAGGGCTGGGTCACCGGGGCCCCGGCCAGCGCGGCCAGGTCCTCCCAGTCCCGGTCGGCGTTGCGGTAGCGGTTCAGCGCCCCGGTGAGCCCGGTGCGCTCGAACTCGGCCGCGTAGAGGTCGAGTTCGCGCTCGTCCAGCCAGGACGGCAGGGGCCCGGAGGGGAAACGGTCGGAGAGCCGCGCGCCGGGCGGGACGAAGAACAGCCTCCCGCCCCCGCCGTCCCGGTCCATGGTGTCGGCGGAGAGCCCGCGGTAGAGCCCGGCCAGCCAGCCCCGCACATCGGGCTCGATCTCGGCCTCGGCCCGCCCCGGCTCCTGGAAGTAGCCGACGTAGAACTCATCGTCCCCGCCGATCCGCGCGAACACCTCGCTCGGCCTGTCCCCGCCGGGAGGGGCGTAGGGGACGCTCATCAGCCCCACCGCGGTGAAGACGTCGGGCCGCAGCAGGGCGCTGGTGCTCGCGATGGGCGAGCCCCAGTCGTGGCCCACGACGACCGCGGTCTCCTCCCCCAGGGCCCGCACCACCGCCACGTTGTCCTCGACCAGCTCGGTCAGCCGGTACGCCTCCACCGCGGCCGGCTTCGACGAACGCCCGTAGCCCCGCACGTCGAGCGCCACGGCCCGGAACCCGGCCGCGGCCAGCGCCGGGAGCTGGCGGCGCCACGAGTACCAGGACTCGGGGAAGCCGTGGACGAGCAGCACCAGCGGCCCGCTGCCCTGCTCGACCAGATGGATCCGCCCGGCCGGTCCCGTGACCACCCGATGCGTTGCGTTCCCGTCCCACTCCATGCGACCTCCCGACGCTCTCCGCGGATCATGCGGCACCCACGGGCCGAGTCCCGCACATCGTTGCCGTTCTGGCAACGGGCCGCCGCCGGTCATGGCCTCGCGAATTCGCGCCACACGCCGGGAAGCACGCCCGCCCGGCCCCCCGCGACTGCCACCGTGCACGCGGGGCCACGGCAGCGGGGCGGGGCCCGGAGACGCGGAGGAGCCAGGTGGAACGGACGCGGGGAGAGCGCTGGGAGTGGACGCGCGAGCGGTATCTGGGCGGCGTGTTCAGCCATGGGACGGCCAGCGAACGGCGGCGGCTCCGCCTTCTGGAGTCCGTCCTCGACGGGCACACCCGGGCCCGCTTCACCGCCCTCGGGCTCGCGCCGGACGACGCGGTGCTTGAGGTCGGCGGGGGCGGCGGCTCGGTGGCCCGGTGGCTGGCCGGTCAGGGCGCCAGGGTGACCGCGACGGACCTGGACACCCGTTTCCTCGAAGAGCTCTCCGACGAGGGCGTGCGGGTGCTGCGCCACGACCTGTACACCGAGGACTTCCCGCCCGGCTCCTTCGACTTCGTCCACGCCCGGTACGTGGTGATCCACCTCCCCGACCCCGACAAGGCGGTCGCCCGGCTCGCCTCCTGGCTGCGGCCGGGCGGCACGCTGCTGATCGAGGAGCCCGCCTCGTTCCCCGTGATGGACTCCCCGCACCCGGCCTACCGCACCGTGATGCGCGCCTTCCGCACCCACCTGGAGCGGACCGTGGGCACGGACACCGGGTGGGCGCGGACGCTGCCGGTGCCGCTGGAGCGGGCGGGGCTCGTCGGTGTCGGGCTCGACGCCCGCATCCAGCCGGTCAACGGCGGCGACGACGAGGCGGAGTGGTGGCGGCTGAACCTGGAGCAGTCGCGGGAGGCCATGGTCGCCGCCGGGCTCGCGGCCGACGCCGACTTCGCCGCCGCCTACCGCGAGCTCGCCTCCCCCGACTTCCGCGACCTCTCCCTCGCCGTCCTCACGGCGTGGGGCCGCCGGGCGGAGGGCTGAGCCCGGCGGCCGGACCGCCCGGCGGGGGCGGCGGGCCGCCTTCTGCCCCCGCCGGGCGGCGCCTTCAGCCGGTGGGATCCCCGACCAGGCGATCCCCCGGGATGCCCGCCTTGTCGGGGGCGTAGAACTCCTTGATGCCGGTGACCCAGGTGTCCACCGTGATCCGGTCCTCCCCGTCCGGCTCGAAGGCGTCGAAGAGCGCCTCGATGTTCGCCGGGGCGAAGCCGATGGCCAGCATCAGCGCCCTGAAGAGGGGCCGCTCGATCAGCCCGTCGCCGTCCGGGTCGCCCAGGGCGGCCAGCGACTCAGCGAACGCGGTGAGCGCCGCGTCGAAGCGCTCGGGGGCCAGGACGATGGCCGTGAACTCGTCGGGGTCGATCCTGTTGTCCTGGTTCGCGTCCAACTCCGCCGCCAGGGCCGCCCAGTAGCCGCGGAAGGCGTCCCGCATCGCCCCCTTCGCCCCCTCCTCGGAGCCGGCCGCCGCCTCGGCGACGCGCTCCCCCATGAGTTCGAAGTCGTCCGCCTCGATGAAGCCGTTCCCATCGGCGTCGAACAGGCCGAACACCAGCTTGACCCGCTGGACCGCTTCTGCCCGCATCGTTCCCCACCTTCCGTTGTGATCCCCCCTTTACTGTCCACGCCGGCGCACAGACCATCCGCTGAACGGCGCACGCTCACCCGAAAGAGTGAGGGCAGGGGTGAACGCGGCCCGAACGCGGACCGACGGTTTGTCGCCATATCCCGGACGGGGGTGGCGGGAAGGGCCCCGCGTTTTGTACCGTAGAGAAACAAAGTGGTTCCGCCCGTCCCCGACCGCTCGGGCGGGACCACTGGCTCGTCGCCGTCCGCACCACCTCGGGAGCACGTTCGATGCCGACCGCCACCACCCTCACGGCCCGCGCCCTGCTCCTCGACATGGACGGCACCCTCGTCAACTCGGACGCCGTGGTCGAACGCGTCTGGCGCGCCTGGGCGGTGGAGCACCACATCGACCCCGCCGACGTCTTCGCGATCATGCACGGCCGCCAGGGGTACGCCACCATGGCCGAGTTGCTCCCCGGCCGCCCGATGGAGGTCAACCGCGCCGAGAACGCCCGGCTGCTCGCCATCGAGACCGCCGACGTGGAGGGCGTCGTCCCCATCGCGGGCGCCGGGGTGTTCCTCGAAGCCTGCGGGCGCGTGCCGCACGCGCTGGTCACCTCCGCCGACACCGCCCTCGCCGAGGCGCGGATGGCCGCGGCCGGGCTGCCCATGCCCGGGATCCGGATCACCGCCGAGTCGGTCAGCGCCAGCAAGCCGGACCCCGAGGGCTTCCTCAAGGGCGCCGCCGAGCTGGGCGCCGACTCCGCCGACTGCGTCGTCTTCGAGGACTCGGCCGCCGGAATCGCCGCCGCCCGCGCGGCGGGCATGCGGGTCGTCGGCATCGGCCCCCGCGCCGCCGCCCTGGCCCCCACCGCGTACGCCGCCACCCTGGAGCGGGTGACGCTCACCCCGCACCCCGACGGCGCCGTGACGATCACGGTCGCCGCGCCCTGACGGCGCCCGGACACGGCGCCCGTTCGGCCCGGCCTCAGCCTCTGATCGCCTCGTAGAGGCTGAACGCGGCCAGCACGAGCATCACCCCCGCCGCCACCCGGCTGATCAGCCGCAGCGGCACCCGTTTCAGCAGCGCCCTGCCGCCCAGCACCCCGATGGCCGCCACCGTCCACAGCGCCAGCACCGCGCCGACCCCGACGGAGAGCGGCTCGTGGTACCGGGCGGCGAGGTTGGCGGTGAGGATCTGCGAGAGGTCGCCGAACTCGGCCACCAGGATCAGCGAGAAGCCGCTGCCCGCCACCCGCCAGAACGAGGGGCCGCCCGGCTCCCGCGCCCGCTCCCCCTCGCCCCCGTTCCCCCGCTCGTCCTTGCGCGACTGCCGGAGCAGCAGCAGCGCGCCCACGATGAACAGCACCGCCACCACCGCCTGCAACGGCCGCCCCGGCAGCAGCCTGAGCGCGCTGCCCGCCGCGATCGCCAGGCAGACGTGCACCAGGAACGCCGCGGCCACTCCCGCGAACACGTACGAGGCGCGGTAGCGCGTCGCGAGGACCAGGGCCGCCAGCGCGGTCTTGTCCGGCAGTTCGGAGAGGAGGATCAGGCCGAAGACGGCGGCGGTGACGGTGAGGCTGAACACCGGGTCAGACGGCGGGGACCGGCCCCGCTCCCGCCCCGGTTCCGAGGAACGGCACCGTGAAGCACGCCGCCCGGCCGCCCGCGTCGCCCGGCGGGTGCCCGTCGTGGCCGTGCGAGGTGGCCCGTTCGTGCAGGACGACCGAGGCCGCCCCGCCCTCGCGGAAGACCCACTCCCGCACGGCCACGGCCCTGCCGACGCCCGCGGAGTCCGCCGTGAAGTCGAGCCACACCTCGTTCTCCTGGGTCACGACGCCCGGCACGTTCTGGTAGTGCCCGCCCGAGGCGGCCGGGTCGGCCGTGCACGGCGCGACGTGGACATGGGTGCCGTAGGTGTGGCCCGGGACCAGGCCGCCGACCGTCACCTCCACCCGCATCCGGTCGCCGAGGACCCGTTGCCTCACGAAGACCTCGGCGCCCGCCGGCACCAGGTCCTCGTCGTAGGTCAGCGCCTCCGGCGGTCGCGGGTCCCCGGGTACCGCCGGCGCGAACCGCCCCGCCTCCCACAGCACCGTCCTGCCCTGGCCGCCCGCCGCGACCGCGGTCCCCGCCGTGCCCGCCGTCGCCACGCAGCCGATCGCGGCGGCCAGCGCCGCCGCGCCCCTCGTCCAAGCCCTCATCGCGCTCCTCGCTCCTCGCTGTTGCGCCGTTCCGCCGCTCCGCGGAGGTCCGGTCCATGGTTCCCGGGGGATCACCCTGCCGGGGGCCCCGGGTGAGACAGTCACCACACGCACCCGCATGCACCCGGCGGAGGTCCCGGGCGTACGCTGTACGGAGGAACCGGAAGACGCAACCAACCGTCTTGGATCGCGTCACCACGGGGAACAACAAGGACACGGACACATGGCGCCGACCGTGTGAGTGCGACCATGGCAGGGGAATCGGGGAGACCGTGCAGGAGACCTTGGGGATACTGCTGTACGCCCCGTGGATCTACGTCATCGTCGCGGTGTCCATCCTGCTCGACGTCTTCGTCCCCGTCCTGCCGAGCGGCGCCCTCGTGGTGACCGCCGCGACCGTGGCCGCGGGGACCGCCGCCGACGTGGCGGGTCTGCCGACGCCCGACGCCGACCCCCGGCTCCCGCACCTCTTCCTGCTCGTGGTCTGCGCGACCACCGCCTCGATCGTCGGCGACCTGCTCGCCTACCGCCTCGCCCTGCGCGGCGGCCGGAGGTTCGGGGACGCCATCGCCCGCTCGCGCCGCCTCACCGCCGCCCAGAAGCGCCTCGACACGGCGCTGACCCGCGGCGGCGGGCCGCTGGTGGTGCTCGCCAGGTTCGCCCCCGCGGGGCGCGCCGTGGTCAGCCTGGGCGCGGGCGTGGCCCGCCGCAGGACCCGGGACTTCCTGCCGTGGTCCGCGCTGGCCGCCGTCGTCTGGACCGGCTACAGCGTCGGCCTGGGGTACCTGGGCGGCCAGCTCCTCGGGGCGAGCTGGATCAGCACGGGGCTGTCCCTGCTCGCGCTGCTCGCGGCGGGCTTCATCCGCGCCCCCGCTGGCCACGGCGCGCCCCCCGGGGGCGAACCCGGCGAGCACCCCCAGCGGCCCCCCCCCCCGGGGGAGCGCCCGGTCGGGGGGCTTCTTGGGGGGGGGGCGGGGGCGCGGGCGGGGGGGGGGGGCCCCCCACCCCCCGCCCGCGCGCCGGGGGCGGGG
>NZ_LAVK01000411.1 GCF_001083795.1 Streptomyces sp. SBT349 | reverse complement strand
CCCCGAGTCCGGGGGGGGAGGGGGGCCCGACGCGGGTACCACCTCCTCGCTCGACCCGCTCTCCTCCCTCGCCCGCGGCTGCGCCGACGCCGCCGCCTGGATCGTGGGCGAGCTGTCGGAGCTGGTCGACTCGACCACCGCCGTCGACTTCACCAACACCTCGTTCCTGCGCCAGTACGCCGTCGTCTTCGCCGCCTCCACCGTCCTGACTCTGATCCTGTGGATCCTCGCCATCGTCAAGCGCGCCATCCGCGGCGTTCCGCTGACCACCGCCATCTCCGAGGCCATCGGCTTCCTCTGGCTGACCGTCATGGCCTCCGCCTTCACGCCGCTCGCCCTCTACGTCGTCGTCTCCGCGACCGACGGCATCACCGACGCCATCGTCGTCGGCACCGGCGACAACTCGGACGCGTTCTTCGGCGACTTCGCCGCCGCCCTCGAAGCGGGCGAGGAGATCGGCGGCGGGCCGATCATGCTGATCGTCGTCTCCCTGATCTCCATCCTCGCCGCCGGCGTCCTCGCGCTGGAGCTGGTGATCCGCGCCGCCATGCTCTACGTCGGCGCCCTCCTCGGCACCGCCGTCTACGCGGGCCTGGTCGACAAGAACCTGTGGGGCCACGTCCGCCGCTGGGCCGGCATCATGATCGCCGTCATCCTCATCAAGCCGGTCATCGTCATCGTCCTCGGCCTGGCCGGGGCGCTCACCACCGCCGAGGAGGAGGGCCCCAACGCCGTCTCCTCGATCATCTCCGGCCTTTCGATCATCCTGCTGGCCATCTTCGCCTCCGCGATGATCTACCGCTTCGTTCCCGGCTTCGGCGACGAGATCGTCAATCACCGCCAGATGCGCCAGGACACCTCCAGCCGCGCCGCCAAGGCCGCCGTGTCCACGCCCGCCTCCATGCTGCGCCAGGGCATGAGCACCCACGGCACCCGCGACGGCGCCGGCGGTGGCGGCGGCGCCTCCGGTCCCGGCGGCGGGCAGCGCCCGGCCAACCCGGTGGCGGGCGGAGTCGCCGCGCACGGTACCCGCACGGGCCAGTCCGGGTCATCATCGTCTTCGACCCCCGGCGGCTCAGGCGGCCGCACGGGGAACGAGGGAAACCGAGGAGGTAGCCGGTGACAGCCCCGCCCCAGACCTTCGGCCGACGCCGCACCTACCTCATCGGCCGGTCGCGGCCCCAGGCGCTCGTCGGCAGGAACCGCGAGACCGGGGAGATCGCGCTCATCGTCGCTGGCGCGTTCCTCGGCATGATGAGCGGCATCCTCATCCCCGCGCTCACCCTCCGCCTGGTCGGCCTGGTCGGCTTCCCCTTCCTGGCCCTCGCCGCCGTCTACATGCCCTACAACGGCCGCACGTTCTACAAGTGGTTCGAGATCAACCGGTCGTTCCGCCGCACCCAGCAGCGCGGCGGCACCTACCGCTCCGACGCCGCCGAGGCCGGCGTCCGTCTCGACGGCCGCGAGATCGAGGTCGGCGCGCCCCCCGGCGTCGGCCGGATCCGCTGGCTGGCCGCCGCGTTCGGCCCCGACGAGCTCGCCGTGCTGCTGCACAGCGACCGCAGGACCATCACCGCCGCCATAGAGATCGAGGGACCCGGCGTCGGCCTGCGCGACAGCGAGGACCAGGAGGCCCTGGTCGAGCGGTTCGGCACGCTGCTCAAGCATGTGGCCAACGGCGACGGCCACGTCACCCGTCTCCAGATGCTCGCCCGCACCCTCCCCGCCGACCCCGACGCCCACGCCAACGACGTGCGCGAGCGCGGCGACACAGCCGCCCCCGGGTGGATCCAGGAGTCCTACGAGCACCTCGCCTCCATGGTCTCCACCTCCAGCGAGCAGCACCGCGCCTACCTGGTCGCCTGCATGCACCACTCGCGCGAGCTCAGCCACGAGGCCCAGACCATCGCCCGCGCCTCCAAGACCAGCCGCGAGAGCCGCCGCCACCGCATGTCCCAGGACGAGGCGCTGGCCGTCATCATGGCCCGCGAGCTCACCGACATCTGCGCCCGCCTGACCGAGGCGGACATCCGGGTCCGCCAGCCCCTCGGCGAGGCGCGGCTGGCCTCCCTCGTCCACTCGATGTACGACCCGGACCACCCGATCGACCACATCCAGGCCATGTCCCGGCGGAACGCGTGGCCCGCCGAGCTCGACGCCAGGGAGGCGACGTACCTCCAGGCCAAGACGCGCGAGTCGGACACCCGCGAGCCCTGGTGCCACGCCACCGCGTGGGTCAAGGAGTGGCCGATGACGCCCGTCGGGGTCAACTTCCTGGCCCCGCTGCTCGTCCACACCCCCGACGTGATCCGCACCGTGGCGGTCTGCATGGACCTGGAGCCCACCGAGATCGCCATCGAGCGCATGCTCACCGAGAAGACCAACGACGAGGCGGAGGCATCCCGCGCCGCCAAGATGAACCGCACCGTCGACCCGCGCGACGTGGCCGCCCACAGCCGCGTCGACCAGCGCGGCGACGACCTCGCCTCGGGAGCCGCCGGGGTGAACCTGGTCGGCTACATCACGGTCTCCTCGCCGCACCCCGAATCGCTCTCCCGGGACAAGCGCACGATCCGCGCCTCAGCGGGTAAGTCTTATCTGAAGCTCGAATGGTGCGACCGCGAGCACCACCGCGCCTTCGTCAACACCCTGCCCTTCGCCACGGGAATCAGGCGATGAAGGCTCTCGCGCAGTCCCGGCGAAAGGAGGTGCCGTCATGTCGCCGCGCGATCCGCTGAGCCTCGTCACGGAGGCGTTCACCAGCCTGCTCTTCGGCAGGACCGAGACCACCCGGCTCCCCGTGCGCACCTCGACCGGCCAGGCCCAGGCGGTGTACCTGCCGACCGCCGCCCCCGGCCTCGGCGACTCCGGGGTGATCATCGGCCGCGAGGTGTACTCGGGCAAGGGCTATATCTACGACCCCTTCCAGCTCTACGGGCAGCAGCTCCCGGCCCCCCACTGGCTGGTCCTCGGCGAGTCCGGCAACGGCAAGTCCGCGCTGGAGAAGACGTACGTGCTGCGTCAGCTCCGCTTCAAGGACCGGCAGATCGTCGTGCTCGACGCCCAGGGCGAGGACGGCGTCGGCGAGTGGAACCTGATCGCCCACGAGCTCGGCATCACCCCGATCCGCCTGGACCCGATGGCCGCCATCGACGGCAACGTCCGGCTCAACCCGCTGGACCCCTCGATCACCACCACGGGGCAGCTCGCCCTGCTGCGCACCATCATCGAGGTGGCGCTGGGGCGTTCCCTGGACGAACGCTCCGGGTTCGCGCTGAAGGTCGCGCACGCCTACGTGCACCAGACCACCACCGACCGCCAGCCGATCCTGACCGACATCGTGGAGCGGCTGCGGCACCCGCTGCCCGAGGCCGCCGACGCGATGAACGTGGCCCTGGAGGACGTCCGCGCCTGGGGCCTGGACGTGGCGCTGGTCCTCGACCGGCTCGTCGACGGCGACCTGCGCGGCATGTTCGACGGCCCCACGACGGTGGGCATAGACCTGGACGCGCCGCTCATCGTGTTCGACCTGTCCCATATCGACCGCAACTCGATCGCGATGCCGATCCTGATGGCCATCGTCGGCGTCTGGCTCGAACACACCTGGATCAGGCCCGACCGGAAGAAGCGCATCTTCCTGGTCGAGGAGGCCTGGCACATCATCAACTCGCCCTCGGTGGCCCAGCTCTTCCAGCGGCTGCTGAAGTTCGGCCGCAGGCTCGGCCTCTCCTTCGTCGCCGTGGTCCACCACCTCTCCGACGTGGTCGACGGCGCCGCCGCCAAGGAAGCCGCGGCGATCCTCAAGATGGCCTCCACCCGCACCATCTACGCCCAGAAGTCGGACGAGGCGAGATCCACCGGCCAGGTCCTCGGCCTGCCCCGCTGGGCGGTCGAGATCATCCCGACCCTCACCCCCGGCATGGCGGTCTGGGACGTCAACGGCAATGTGCAGGTCGTCAAGCACCTGGTGACCGAGGCCGAACGCCCGCTGGTCTTCACCGACCGCGCCATGACCGAATCCTCGGCGATGGTGCTCGCGGAGGAGCAGTTGACGGAGGACGAGGACCCCTTCGAGGCGGAGACCGAGGCGCGGGTCATGTCGTTCGAAAAGCGGCAGGGCGTCGGGTAACGAGGCGGATCGGCAGATGGCGTACGACCGGCGCGCACAGCACGGCCCCGAGGAGTTCCACCAGCCGCGGGGTCCGGGTCAGGGCGTTCCCGGGCCCGGCGGCGCCGAGCGGCGGCGCGGGCGCGGCGGCCCGGACGCGCTGCTGGTCGGCACGCTGGCGCTGATGGTGGGCGTCACGGCGCTCACCTGGACCGGCACGGGGCTCGCGGGAGTGCTGCGCCACGGGGCGTGGCCCGAGGGCGTCACCTTCGTGCGGACCGCCCACGCGATCCGTTCCCTGCTGATGGCGCCCGCCGACGTTCCCGCGGCCTGGCCCGAGGCGTCCCCGGCCGCGCTGCCGAGCGCGACCATGCTGTGGCTGGTCTTCCTGACCCAGCTGGTGCTGCTGTTCTCCACGGTCCTGGTGATCATGATCCGCGTCGCCCGGTGGAGGGCCCGCCGCGAGGCCCGCGACGCCCGCGCGGCGGAACGCCGTGCGGCGCCGCCCCCGCCCGAGGTTCCCGACCTCCGCGACCTCCCCGGGCCGGTGGAGGCGGTGCCCACGCCACTGGCCGTACCGCTGGCCGTGCCGGTGCCGGTGCCCGAGCCGCCGCAGGTCGAGCCCGAGCCCGTGCCGGATGTGGTGGCCGCGGTGCTGGCGGCCCCCGGTGGCGCGATCGTCCTGGACCCGGACGGCGCTCTCCGCTCCAGGACGGCCCGCCGGCGCGGGAGGCAGGGGCCCGTGCACGTGTACGACCCGGAGCATGCGACGGACGCGCCGGTCCGGCTGCGCTGGGCGCCGCAGCGCGGCTGCGAGGAGATGCCGGTGGCCCGCAGCCGCGCGGCGGCGCTGCTGGCCCCGGTCCGGCCCCGCGAGCCGGTGTTCCGGCTCGACGCGGAGGCGGCGGAGACGCTGCTGCGCTGCTACCTGCACGCGGCGGCCCTCAGTGGGCAGCCGCTGACCCAGGTGCACCGCTGGGCGCAGGGCAGGTCGGCGAACGAGCCCGCGAAGGTCCTGCGCGCCCATTCCCGGGCGGCGGGCGGCGCGTCGATGGAGCTGGAGAGCACCCTCACGGGTCATCCGGTGCGCCGTGACGCCGCGCTGGTCCTGATCGGGAAGGCCCTCGCCGGCCTGGACCAGCTGCACATCCGCCAGTCGTGCAGCCCGGGCCGGGTCGACGCCCTGGCTCTGGACAACCTGGCGGGCGAGGACGGGACGCTCTACGTGGTGGGCGACCAGCGGGAGACGGCGGGCCTCCGCGGCGCCCTGGTGGACGCCCTGGTCACGGCCCGGCCGGCGCTGACGGTGGTCGGCGCGGATCTCATCCCGTGACCGTGCGCAGCGCCAACTCGTAGGCGTGCAGCGCGGGGTCGCGGGGATCGGTGTCGGTCTCCCCGGTCGGCCGGAATCCGAGGGACGCGTAGAAGCGGGCGGCGCGCGGGTTGTTCTCGTGGACGCGGAGCCGGACTTCCTGGCCGCCGGCCCATTCGATGGCGGCGATCATCAACTCCCGTGCGAGGCCGGTGCCGCGGTGCTCGGGAAGCATGTAGACGCCGATGACGTAGACCATGCCGTCCCGGACGTAGGCGCCCACCATGCCGCCCCAGACGCCGTCCTCGGTCTCGCCGATGAACGTGACCCGCCGCCCTCCGGACGCGCGCCGCTCCCAGTCGCCCCTGGTCAGCCGCACGGCCTCCTCGTAGGGCTCGTAGAACGCGACCGGCGCCACGGGATCCTGAAGTGCCGCCAGGCGGAGCTCCCTGAGCTGCCGCCAGTCCTCGCGACGCGTCTGCCGGATCGTGTACGCCATGGCCCGATGCTTCCACCGGCAACGGCGGCCCGCAACGATTTTCGCGGTGAAAGAAACGGGAAAACAGTTGAAGGCCCTGCCGGTTATCCCGGCAGGGCCTTCAACTGTTTGTCCAATAATTGTCCGGCGGTGTCCTACTCTCCCACACGGTCCCCCATGCAGTACCATCGGCGCAGGGAGGCTTAGCTTCCGGGTTCGGAATGTAACCGGGCGTTTCCCTCCCGCCATGACCACCGGAACAAA
>NZ_LAVK01000410.1 GCF_001083795.1 Streptomyces sp. SBT349 | reverse complement strand
GGGCAGGGGACCGGCTGTGCCGGTGTCAGTCGGCCGCGTTGGCCGGCTCGAGGTGCAGCACCACGTCCAGCGCGCCGCGCTGGGTGGGCTGCGGAGGCGCGTAGGGGTCCTCCTCGGTCGGCCAGCCGACCCAGTTCTTCTCGCTGTACTCGGCGCCGATGGGCCCGGCGACGGTCGGGATCATGGGCACCTCCTCGACGAGGATGCGCT
Organism: Streptomyces sp. SBT349; assembly: GCF_001083795.1. GTDB lineage: Bacteria > Actinomycetota > Actinomycetes > Streptomycetales > Streptomycetaceae > Streptomyces. The sequence goes on along the minus strand of NZ_LAVK01000410.1, from coordinate 5,987 downwards.
GGAGCGTGTACAGCGCCTCGGTGCGGGTCTCCTCGTTCGTGGCCTCGGCGTAGTCACGGAGCGCCTGGTCGGCCTCCTCGCTCTGGAAGCGGCCGAAGTTGCCCGCGGGGGACGCCTCGCCGATCGGCTTGTAGTTCGCCCCGTCCATGATGTGCTGGTACATGTCGTACGGGGTGGCGCCGGTGTTGGTCCAGTGCAGGGTGGCGTCGAAGCCGCCGGCGTTCACCGCGTTGGTCCAGGCGTCGACGGTCTGGGTCTCGACGGTGGCCTCGATGCCGATCTCGGCCAGGTTGTCGGAGATGATGGACAGCGCCGTCAGGTAGTCCGACCAGCCGGCGGGGTCGATCAGGGTCAGGCTGACGGGCTCGCCCTCGGGGGTGTTGAGGGTGTCGCCGTCGAGCTCGTAGCCGGCGTCCTCCAGGACCTGGCGGGCGCCCTCGACGTCGATCTCCTGCGTGGTGCCCTGGTATTCGGGCGCGAGGAACGACTCACCGGCGGGCAGCGGCAGGCCGGTCGGGTTCTCCAGCGCCGGGTAGAGGCCGGCGTGCGCCTGCTCGTGGATGGCCTGGCGGTCGATGACCATGCTCATCGCGCGCCGCAGCTCCGGGTCGTCGAACGGCTCGCGCTCGTTGTTGATCCAGAGCCCGTGGATGCCGAGGCCGGTGGGGAACCAGAGCTTGTGGTTCTCGGGGTCCCGGTTGATGAAGACGTTCTCGTAGTCCGGCATGAAGACGAACGACCACTCGCTGTCGCCGTTGGCCAGGGCCGTGGTCTGCGCGTTGTTGTCGTTGTAGGAGGTGTAGCGCAGCTCCTCGACCGCCGGGAGGTCCTGCCAGTAGGTGTCGCGCCGGGTCAACGTCACCGTCTGCGGGGTGAAGGTGTCCAGCACGTAGGGGCCGGTGCCCACCGGCTCCTGGTTCTCGTGGGTCTCCGGCACGTCGATCTCGGACCATATGTGCTCGGGGACGATGTAGGTGTCGAGGATCCGGTTCTGGTTGACGAACTGGGAGGCCCCGAACGAGACGGTGACGGTGTTCCCGTCGAGCACCACGTCCTCGTAGGGGATGCCGATGGTGTTCAGCGCGTCGTTCCCCATCAGGAGCTCGAAGGTGAACGCCACGTCCTCGGCGCTGAACTCCTCGTCGTCGGACCAGGTGGGCCCGTCCTGGATGGTGAAGGACACCTGCCGGAAGTCCTCGGACCACTGCCACTCCGAGGCGAGCCAGGGCTTGGGCTCCTGCTCGGGCCTGACGACGTTCGTCATGGCCAGCGGCTCGTAGATCATGGCCCGGTAGCCCAGCGAGGCGCCGGCCGAGGTGTCCAGGAACGGGTTGCTGTTGTTGGCCTGCGGGCCGTTGGGCATGCCGACGTTCAGGACGCCGGTGCCGCCGCTGCCCGGCCCCTCGGGGCCGGAGGAGCCGGAGCAGCCGGCCAGGACCGCGAGGGCCAGCAGGGCGCTGCCTGCGGTCGTGATGGTGCGGCGCGAACGCGCGCGGACTCTCATGGGGAAACTCCCGGTGGTCTGTGCTGGTGGGAACCGTGCGGTGGAGCGTGTCGGGGGGACCCGTCACCCGGGGGCGGAGGACCGGATGACGAACTCGGTGGGCAGGACGGTGGGAGCCGCCTCCAGCGGGGTCACTCCGCCGAGGTGGTCGAGCATCCTGCGGGCAGCCGCCTCGCCCATGGCCCGCATGGGCTGGCGGACCGTGGTGAGGGGCGGTTCGGTGTAGGCCGCGATCGGGATGTCGTCGAAGCCGATCACCGCGACGTCGTCGGGGACGCGTCTGCCCGCGGCGCGCAGGGCGTGGAGTGCGCCGGTGGCGCTGAGGTCGTTGTGGGCGAAGACCGAGTCGAAGGGGACGCCTTCGGCGATCGCGCGCTCGATGACGGTCTGCCCGCAGCGCACGGTGAAGTCGCCCTCGGCGGTGCGGACGACGGGCTGTGGCACCCCGTGCTCGCGCAGCACGCCGAGGAAGCCGGAGAGGCGGTCCTGGACGCAGCCGAAGTGCCGCGGCCCGGTGATGATCAGGGGGGCCCGCCGCCCGGTGGTGAGCAGGTGGCCGGCCGCCGCCGCGGCGCCCTCGGCGTTGGTGGTGGAGACCGAGGGGAAGTCGGGGCGCTGGCCGCGGTCGTCCACCATGACCAGCGGCAGGCCCTGGCGGTGCAGCGCGGCGATCGAACGCAGCGTGTTCTCCGGCTCGATGACCAGCACGCCGTCGAAGGCGCGGGCGGAGACCTGGCTGGTGAACTGGGCCATCGACACCTCACCGCGGTTGCAGGTGAAGAGCAACAGCCCGTATCCGGCGGCCTCGACGGTGTCCGCGACGCCCTGGAGCACCTCGCCCACCCAGGGCCAGGTCAGTGAGGGCACCAGCATGGCGAGGGTGCGGTTGTTGCCGCGGGCGAGGCCGACGGCGCGGGAGCTCGGCACGTACCCGAGCTCGGCGATGACCGCGCGGACCCGGTCGGCGGTCTCGGAGTCCACCTCACCCTTGCCGTTGAGCACACGCGAGACGGTGGTCTTGCTGACCGCCGCGTTACGGGCGACATCGGCGATGGTGACACGCATGGGACGGACTCCTCGGCACGCTGACCAGGCTGCCGCACGGCACGGGGCGGCAGCGCCGACACCGGTTCCGGAACCGGTTCCGGCGATGTTGCGTGGGAGTTAACCGCTCCGCATCTGAGGCGTCAATAGATCACACCAAATTCTTTTGAGAGCGCTCTACTTGGGAATTCGCCTTCAAGAAGTGAACTGATAAATCCTTTTACTTGGTCTGACCAGCGGGGAATCTTCATGGTCACGACACCCCTCCGCGCGGGGAATCCCACCCATATCCCCCCCAAAAGCCCCCTCACCGCGGCGGCTCGCGCCGGGAGATCGCCGCGCACTGCGCCATCGGAAGGACACGCCGCGCGGCGGGCGGCCTGTCGGCCGGGGCGGCCCGCGCCGGACTGGCACCGTGCCCCAGGGGTAGACGGAAAAGCCGAAAGCGGGAAAAACGGGAAAGAGGAGCGGAGATGCGGATCGGTTACAAGCTCGCGGCCGAGGGGTTCGGCCCGGCCGAGCTCATCCGTCAGGCGGTGTGCGCGGAGGAGGCCGGGTTCGACTTCGTCGAGATCAGCGACCACTACCACCCCTGGCTCGACAACCAGGGGCACTCCCCGTTCGCCTGGACGGTCCTGGGCGCGATCGCGGCCAGGACCGAGCGCATCGGCCTCGCCACCGGCGTGACCTGCCCGACCATGCGGTACCACCCCGCGATCATCGCCCAGGCCGCGGCCACCCTCGCGCTGGTCGCGGACGGACGGTTCACGCTGGGCGTCGGCGCGGGGGAGCGCCTCAACGAGCATGTGACCGGCCGGGGTTTCCCCGCGGCCCGGGTCCGGCACGAGATGCTGCGCGAGGCGCTGGAGATCATCCGCCTGCTGTGGCAGGGCGGGTACCAGTCGTACGAGGGGCGCCACCTGTCCCTGGAGGACGCGCGGGTCTTCGACCTGCCCTCGGCCCCGCCCGTGCTCGCGGTCGCCGCGGGCGGTCCTGAGGCGGCGCGGATCGCCGGAGAGCTCGGTGACGGCCTGTTCGCCACCGAGCCGAAGCCTTCACTGGTGCACACCTTCCGGGAGGCGGGCGGCGCCGGGCCCCGCTACGCCGAGGTGCCCATGGCCTGGGCCCCCGACGCGGGCACGGGGGCACGGGCCGCCCTGGCCACCTCCCGCTGGGCGGTCACCGGCTGGAAGGTGATGAGCGAACTGCCCAACCCGGCCAACTTCGAGGCCGCCTCGAAGACCGTCCGGGAGGAGGACATCCTGAACCAGTTCGCCTGCGGCACCGACCCCGACCGGTTCGCCGAGGTCACGCAGCCCTATGTGGACGCGGGCTTCGACCACCTGGTCCTCCAGAACGCGGGGCCCGACCCGGACGGCTTCATCGACTTCTACCGGCGCGAACTGGACGGGCCGCTGCGGAAGCTGACCGCACGGCACTGACCGCGGCGCCCCCGCGCCACCGTGTCATCGCACCCCCGGGTCACACCTCAGTGCGCCGTGTCCGTGTGCCACAGCACGGTGCCGTCCGCCGCGCGGATCACCACGTCGCCGTCGGTCCGCAGGACCAGGGTGGCCCCCGGGTTCCCGGCGGTGGGGGTGGACCACAGGGCCTCGCCCGCCGCGTTGTGCAGAACCAGCTCTCCCCCGGTCCTGAACTCGCCGCGGATGGCGTCGGGGTCGTTGAGCCGCGAGTCCCACCGCAACTCCTCGTTCTCGTCGTGCACGGTCAGGTCCCCCGTCGAGTCGCGGAAGCGCAGCCTGGCCTTGCCCGAGCTCAGCACCTCGCCCCGCCTGATCGGGTGGGGGGCGGTGATGACCAGCTCCTGGGGCGGCGCGCCGCCGGGCGGGACCTTGCCCGCGGCCAGGTCCTTCAGGGCCGGCAGCGACGGCGCGAAGGCGTAGACGGCGCCCTCGGTCCGCACGAACTGCCGCATGCTCAGCTGGACGCTGTCGGTGGACCCCTCGCCGCCCGCGGGGAAGGAGACCTCGCCCTCCCGGCCGATCATCGTGTCGCGGCCGACCTTCGCCGGGCGCTCGGGGAAGTCCTCCCCGTCGATCCAGGTCTGCTGGACGAACTCGAACTGCGCGACCAGGTCCGCCTGGTAGCAGACGAACATCATGCCGCGCGGCGCGTCCGGGCCGTTGCCGGGGCCGCCGGCCGGGTCGAAGGGCATGCCGAACGGAATGCCCCGGCGCATGATCCGCGTCCCGTCGAGCGCGCCCTTCTGCGCGACGGTCGCCCGGTCCTCGGGGCGCACCTTGAGCCCGTCGCGCGGATTCGTCTTGCGCGCGTGGGAGCACAGCGGCGTGACGCGGCCCTCCAGGTCGTCAGCGAAGCTGACGTCGTTGTCCGTCTCGGCGCCCGGGTGGGCGGGGAGGTCCGTGTCGGGGCTCTTGGCCACCGGCGTGCCCGAGCGCCAGCGGCCGACCAGCCGGGCGGCCAGCCACTCGCTGGTCGCCTCGGGCGGCACCGCGCCCTTGGCCTTGAGGATCTCCAGCTGGTCGGCGACCTGCGCCCACCAGCCGGGGACGTCCTGGCCGAGCCGGCGCACCACGTGGAAGGAGCCCTGGAGCATCCACGGGGGCAGGCCCGGCTGCGGCCGGTTGTCGGTCGGGCCGCCGACCACGAACTCGCCGTGGGGGATGATCCTGGTCCCCGGCTTGCCCTTCTGGTGGTCGGGGTCGTCCGCCTCCGGCTCGTCGAAGTCCCGCACGGCGGGCTGGCTGACGCCGTCCTTGAAGCCGAAGTGCTCCTTGCCGCGGCGCACGCCCTCCAGCGTGGCGCCGTACTGCTCGAAGGCGATGGCCACCCGGTGGGCCGCCGCCTCCTCGTGCTCCACGTCGAGCGCGGCGCGCAGGTCCCCGGGCCGGTCGGCGGCGACGGTGAGGACCGCGTGCACCGGATCGTTCTGGGAGGCGCCGAACAGCCAGCCACCGGGGTCGTTCCGCCCGGTGTCGCCGGTGATGTCCTTGCGCTCCGCGGCGCCCTGCTGGAACGCGTGCTGGGTGGTGCCGAACGGGATGTCGGTGATGGGCGGCCCCCCGATCAGCTCGGTCAGACCGCCGAAGGTGAAGCTGACCGACCGCCACACGGCCTTGAGGTCGGCGGGGTCGGTGCCGGCGGCGACGCGGCGGGCGCGGCTGAAGTTGGCGTTGAACGCGGCCACGTCCCGCGTGCTGGCGACGCGGTGCCGCAGCCGCCCGAGCCAGCGGCGGGCCTTCGCGGCGTCGCCGAAGGTGAGGAAGAGCAGCTGGACGTGGTCCTTCTTGAAGCCGGCCAGGATGTCGCCCTGGATCTCGGCGCTCTCCCGCAGCGGCAGCGGGACGGCCGCCGCGGCGCTCTGGCGCGGGATGGCGGCGCGCGTGGCCGGGGCGGCCGGGGCGGCCTGGGCGTGGTCGGGGTCCTGTCTCTTATACAACTCTCCGAGCCCACGAGA
>NZ_LAVK01000040.1 GCF_001083795.1 Streptomyces sp. SBT349 | reverse complement strand
GAACGCCCCAACCGCCGGGCCCCGCGGCGGTGTTCGCCCATGCCCCCGGCGAGGACGCGTTCGACGCCCTGCGCGCGGCACCCGCCAGGATCGACCTCACCCCCGGCGTCCCCGACCTGGCCGCCTTCCCCCGCGCCGCCTGGCTGCGCGCCGAACGCGCCGTGCTCGACGGCCTCTCACCCGCGGGCCTCGGCTACGGCGACCCCCGCGGCACGCCCGCCCTGCGCGGAGCCGTCGCCGACTGGCTGGCCCGCAACCGCGGCATCAGGGCCGACCCCGACGAGATCCTGATCACCGCCGGTGTCGCGCAGGCGCTCACCCTGTTCGCCCAGGTGCTCACCGAGGAAGGGATCCGCGCGGTCGCCGTCGAGGATCCCGGGTCGCTCGGCGCCCGGCAGCACCTCGCGAGCCGGGGCCTGGACACGCCGCCGGTCCCGGTGGACGCGGACGGCGTGCGGGTGGACGCGTTGCGTGCGCTGGGCGCCCCCGTCGTGCTCCTCACGCCGGCGCACCAGTTCCCGACGGGTGTCGTGCTTGGCGGCGCGCGCCGGCGCGACCTCATGCGCTGGGCCGCCGAGGGCGGGCTCGTCGTGGAGGACGACTACGACGCCGAACACCGCTACGACCGGCCGCCGGTCCCCGCGCTCCGCGCGATGCTGCCCGAACGGGTCTGCTACGCGGGCAGCGTCTCCAAACTGCTGGCCCCGGCCCTGCGCATCGGCTGGGTGCTCGCGCCGCCGCGCCACCGGGACGCGCTGGTGGCCGCAAAGCGCTACGCCGATCTGGGCAACGCGGCACTGCCGCAGCTGGTGCTGGCCCGGCTGATGGCCTCGGGCGAGCTGGAACGGCGCCTCCGCCTGCTGCGCCGCCGCCACCGCGACCGTAGGGACGCGATGATCCGGGCCGTCCGCGCCCACCTCCCCACCGCCACCGTCCACGGCGCCGCGGCGGGCCTCCACCTGCTGATCACGTTCACCGGCACCTTCGCCGACACGTTCGCCGACACGTTCACCGGCACGTTCACCGACGCCGACCTCGCCGCGGCGGCTCTGGCGGCGGGCGTCAAGACCCAGCCCCTCTCCTGGCACACCCAGCGCCCCGGTGCCCCGGGCCTGGTCCTCGGCTACGCCGCCACCCCGCCCGCGGCGGCCGAGGAGGCCGTCGCCACCCTGGCCGCCGCGCTGAGGACCCTCGCGCCCTGATACCCGCCGAGGTCAGGCGCCGTCCGCGGCCTGCGCGTGCCGCGCCCGCGCCAGGTCGTCGCGGGCCTCGTTCACCAGGCGGCGCAGCGCCGGGGGCGCGTCACCGTGCGCCGCCAGCCACGCGTCCGTCGCCTCCAGCACGGGCCCCGGCTCCTGGAAGGAGGGGAAGAGGCCGCGCACCACGCTCATCGCGATCTCGATCGTCCGCTCCTCCCACACCCGTTCCAGCGCGTCGAAGTACGAGCCCACATACGGCCCAAGCAGCTTCCGCTGCGACGCCTGCGCGAAGCCGTCGATCGTCGCCTCGACCAGCGCGTTGGACAGCTGGTCCGCCTCCACGACCTCCGCCCACGCCGCCGCCTTGACCTCGGCCGACGGGCGCGCCGCCAGGCACCGCACCTGGTGGCGCCTGCCGGAGGCGGTGTCGTCGCGGGCCAGCTCCGCCCCGATCTCCTCCTCGCCCGCGTGCCCGTGGGCGGCCAGCGGCAGCAGCAGCGTCCACCGCAGCTCCTGGTCCACATCGAGCCCGTCGATCACGGCCGTCCCCGCGAGCAGCCCGGTCAGCAGCTGGAAGTCCGCCTCCGAGGAGGCGCAGCTCGCGAGGAAACGCGCCCACGCCAGCTGGTGGTCGCTGCCGGGCGCGGCCCGCCGGAGCTCGCCGAGCGCCGCCGAGGCCAGCTCCGCGCCCGCCGCCGCGCGCCCCTCCGGCGCCGCGTAGTGCGTCCACGCCGTGAGCGCCCAGGAGTGCACCATCTGAAGCACGCCGATCTGCGACTCGCTCCCCGCGTGCGCCCGCACCAGCCCCAGGAACTCGCGCGCCGGCAGCAGGCCGTCACGCGTCAGGTTCCACAGCGCCGACCAGCACTGCGCCCGCGCGAGCGGATCCAGGACCTGCCCCAGGCAGCCCCGCAGCGAGGCCAGCGAGTGCTCGTCGAACCTCGCCTTGCAGTACGTCAGGTCCTCGTCGTTGACCAGGATGAACAACGGCCGCCGCTCGCCCACCAGCTGGGGAACGGTCGCACCGCTGCCCGTCACGTCGGCCTCGGCGCGGGCGTACCGTTCCACCGGGCCGCCGGGGCGCGACCGCCCGTACAGGCCGACCGCGATCCGGTGCGGGCGCAGCGTGGGGTGGCTCGCGGGCGCCTCCTGGAGCACGGACAGCTCGGTGATCCGGCCCTCCGCGTCATACGTGGCGTGCGGCGTCAGCGCGTTGACGCCCGCCGTCTGGAGCCATGCCCTGGCCCACTCGCCCATGTCCCGGCCCGAGGTCTCCTCCAGCACCGCCAGCAGGTCGTCCAGGCGGGTGTTGCCATAGGCGTGGCGCTGGAAGTACCGGCGCGCGCCCTCGAAGAAGGCTTCCCGCCCCACATAGGCGACCAGCTGCTTGAGAACGCTGGCCCCCTTGGCGTAGGTGATGCCGTCGAAGTTGAGCTTGGCGTCCTGGAGGTCGTGGATGTCCGCGGTGATCGGGTGCGTGGAGGAGAGCTGGTCGGCGCGGTACGCCCACGCCTTGCGGCGGTTGGCGAACGCGATCCAGCCCTCCTCGAAACGGGTCGCCTCCACCAGCGAGAAGGCGCCCATGAAGTCGGCGAAGGACTCCTTCAGCCACAGGTCGTCCCACCACTCCATGGTGACCAGGTCGCCGAACCACATGTGCGCCATCTCGTGCAGCAGCGTGTTCGCGCGCCCCTGGTACGCGGCCCGCGTCGTCCTGCCGCGGAAGACGTACTCCTCGCGGAACGTCACCAGGCCCGGGTTCTCCATGGCGCCGAGGTTGTACTCCGGCACGAACGCCTGGTCGTACTTGCCGAACGGGTACGGGTAGCCGAAGTGCTCGTGGAAGAAGTCGAGGCCCTGCCGCGTCGTCGTGAAGATCTCCTCCGGGTCGAAGTGCCGGGCCAGGCCCTTCCGGCACAGCGCGCCCAGCGGGATCTCCAGCGTGGTGCCGTCGGGCAGCTCCCGGCTGTAGTGGTCGGCGACGTAGTGGTAGGGCCCGGCGAGAACGGCGGTGATGTACGTCGAGATCGGCCGCGTGGTGGCGAACGTCCAGGTCGCGCAGCCGCCCTCCAGCTCCTCGCGGCCCGTCTGTGCCCCGTTGCTCAGCACGGTCCACCCGGCGGGCGCGGTGACCCGGAAGGCGAACGGCGCCTTGAGGTCGGGCTGCTCGAACGTCGCGAACACCCGCCGCGCGTCGGCCGGTTCGTACTGGGTGTAGAGGTAGATCTCGCCGTCCTCCGGGTCGCGGAAGCGGTGCATCCCCTCGCCCGTGCGGCTGTAGGCGCAGGCGGCGTCGACGGTCAGCTCGTTCTCCGCGGCCAGGCCCGCCAGCGCCACCCTCGTCCCGTCGAAGACCCGGTCCACCTCCAGCGACACCCCGTTGAGCGTCACCGAGTGCACATGCGGCGCCAGCAGGTCCACGAAGGTCGCCCCGCCCTCCTCGGCGCAGGCGAAGCGGATGGTGGTGGTCGAGCGGAACGTCAGCGGCCCCGCGCCCGCCCCGGGCTCCGGGCCGGTCGCGGACCTCAGGTCGAGTGCCACGTCGTACCCGTGCACGGTCAGCAGCCCGGCCCGCTCCCTGGCCTCGTCACGGGTCAGATTCTCTCCTGGCACGGCGGCACTCCCTCGTCCGTCTTCTGCTGGCCGTCTTGTCTGTCCTGCTTGTCCCTCCGCGGGCGCGAGTCAGGATGTCACGGCGTCCGGACGGCGCGCACGGCGGAATGCGCCGGGGCCCCGTCGCGTTGTAGGGCCTCGACGTGTGCAGGTCCGACTGGAGCATGTGGAGCAAGGAGAGAGAACGATGCCGGACAAGACCCCCGCCGACTTCTGGTTCGACCCGCTGTGTCCCTGGGCGTGGATGACCTCGCGCTGGATGCTCGAAGTGGAGAAGGCGCGCCCGATCGAGGTGCGCTGGCACGTGATGAGCCTGGCGGTGCTCAACGAGGGCCGGCTGGACGAGATGCCCGAGCACTACCGGGAGCTGATGCGGAAGGCGTGGGGGCCGGTGCGCGTGTGCGTCGCCGCCGAGCAGCGCTTCGGCAACGACGCCCTCGGTCCCCTCTATACGGCGATCGGCACCCGGCTGCACAACAGGGGGCAGGAGCAGAACCGCGCCACGCTCCTCGACGCGCTCGCGGAGGCCGGGCTCCCCGCCGAGCTGGCCGACGCCGCCGACAGCGACGCCTACGACGCCGAGCTGCGCGCCTCCCACAAGGCGGGCATCGACCTGGTCGGCCAGGAGGTCGGCACGCCCGTGATCGCGGTTCCCGGCTCGGAGGGCGAGCAGGTGGCGTTCTTCGGGCCCGTGGTCACCCCGGCGCCCAAGGGCGAGGCGGCGGCGAAGCTGTGGGACGGAACGCTCATGGTGGCGTCCACCCCCGGCTTCTTCGAGATCAAGCGCACCAGGACCGCGGAGCCGCAGTTCGACTGACCGGCGGCGCCCGTCCGGTGGCGCCCGTCCGGCGGCGCGGCCATGAGACGGCCCCCGCGCGATGTCTCCGCGCGGGGGCCGCTCCCTTCCCGTCCGCCTGCCCGGAAGGTGAGAAGACGATCAGGCGGCCGGGGCCTTCGCGGTGCGGACCGGTCCGGACCGGTCAGAAGCGATCCCGACCAATCCCGAGCGATCCCCCGCGGTCAGGGGGCGATGAGCAGCACGTTCGCCCGCTCCTTGGCCGCCGCGTACCGCTCGGAGACGTCCCGCCAGTTCACCACGCGCCACATCGCCTCGACGAAGTCGACCTTCTGGTTGCGGTACTGAAGGTAGAACGCGTGCTCCCAGGCGTCGAAGACGAGCAGCGGCACCGAGCCCTGGCCGACGTTGCCCTGGTGGTCGTAGACCTGTTCCACCACCAGGCGCCCGCTGACCGGCTCGTACGCCAGCACGCCCCAGCCGGATCCCTGAGTGGTGGCGGCGGCCTTGGACAGCTGTGCCCTGAAGCGGGGGAACGAGCCGAACGACTCGGCGATCGCGTCCGCCAACTCGCCGGTGCCGTCCGCCTCAAGGGGCTCCCCGCCCCCGTCACCGGTCATGTTGCGCCAGTAGATCGAGTGCAGGACATGGCCGGAGAGGTGGAACGCGAGGCTCTTCTCCAGGCCGTTGACCGCTCCCCACTCGTCCTTCTCCCGCGCCTCCTCCAGCCGCTCCAGGGTGTCGTTCGCCCCCTTCACATAGCCGGCGTGGTGCTTGTCGTGGTGCAGCTCGACGATCTCGCCGCTGATGACCGGCTCCAGGGCCGCGTAGTCATAGGGGAGGTCGGGGAGGGTGTAGGTGGCCATGCCGTTGCCCATCTCCACTAATTGCGAATCAGTTGCAACAACACATTACCAGCGAGAGGCGCCGGGTGTCATGAAGATCACCCCGACCGGTGCCCCCACGTCGGTTAGCGTCAAGGGCGCACCTCCCCGTGCGCACGCCCCTGTTGTCGCCGTCCCCGCCTTCGCTGGAGCCCGCCATGAGCACCGCCGTCCTCGCCGATCTGCTGCCCGCCGCGACCCTGCCCAGGGCCCGGGTCAGGGACGTGGCGCTGGTCGTCGGAGGCGCCGCGCTGACGGGCCTCGCCGCCCAGCTGGCCGTGCCCGTTCCCGGTTCGCCCGTCCCCGTCACCGGCCAGACCTTCGCCGCGCTCCTCATCGGCGCCTCCCTCGGCACGGGCCGGGCGCTGACCTCGCTGCTCCTCTACACCCTGGCCGGGATGGCGGGCACGCCGTGGTTCTCCGACGGCGGCTCGGGCTGGGGGATGCCCGCCTTCGGGTACATCCTCGGCATGACGCTCGCCGCCGCCGTGGTCGGCGCCCTGGCCCGCCGGGGCGGCGACAGGACCGTGGCGCGCACCGCCGCCACCATGGTCGCCGGCATGGCGATCACCTACGCCGTCGGCGTTCCCTACCTGGCCCTGGACACCGGCATGTCCCTCGCCCAGGCCGTCGAGGACGGGCTCGTCCCCTTCCTCGTCGGCGACGCCCTCAAGGCCGCCCTCGCCATGGGCGCCCTCCCGCTGGCCTGGCGGATCGCCGGTTCCCGCGACGGGTCGGACCGGGTGTAGGGGAGACTGATGACGGCCGCCCCCGGCGGCCATGCCAGACTCGGACCATGCGCGTCTACCTCGGCTCCGACCACGCCGGATACGAACTGAAGAGCCATCTGACGGACTGGCTCAAGGGCCACGGCCACGAGCCGGTCGACTGCGGCCCGCACCAGTTCGACGCCGCCGACGACTACCCGCCGTACTGCCTGCGCACGGCGGAGCGGACCGTCGCGGACCCCGGCGCCCTCGGCCTCGTCATCGGCGGCTCGGGCAACGGCGAGGCCATCGCCGCCAACAAGGTGCGCGGCGCCCGCTGCGCGCTGGCCTGGAGCGAGGAGACCGCCCGCCTCGCGCGCCTGCACAACAACGCCAACATCCTCAGCCTCGGCGCCCGCATGCACACCCCCGACGAGGCCACCTCGTTCGTCGCGGTCTTCCTCACCACCGACTTCACGGCCGAGGAGCGCCACAGCCGCCGCATCGCCATGCTCAGCGCCTACGAGACGGACGGCACCGTCCCCGCCGCCGCCGGTCTGGAGTAGAACGCCCGGTGCCAGAAGGCCACACCATCCACCGGCTCGCCGCCGCCTACGGGCGGCACTTCGGCGGCGGCCGACCGGTCGCCGCCTCCTCCCCGCAGGGCAAGTTCGCCGACGGCGCCGCGCTGATCGACGGGCAGCCGCTCACCTCGGCCGAGGCCCACGGGAAGAACCTGTTCCTCGGCTTCTCCGGCGTCGGCTGGGTCCACATCCACCTCGGCCTCTACGGCAAGGTCACCTTCGGCGAGGGCCCCGCGCCCGCCCCCGTCGGACAGGTCAGGCTCCGGCTGTCCGGCAGCGCCGCCCCCGGGGGCGGCGCCGGCTGGGCCGACCTGCGGGGGCCCAGCACCTGCGCCCTGATCACCGGCGCGGAACGCGACGCCGTCACCGGCCGCCTGGGCCCCGACCCGCTGCGCGGGGACGCCGACGCGGAACGGGCCTGGCTGCGCGTCACGGGCCGCCGCATCGCCATCGCCGAGCTGCTGCTCGACCAGCGCGTCGTCGCGGGCGCGGGCAACATCTACCGCGCCGAGGTGCTCTTCCGCGGAGGCATCGACCCCTACCGGCCGGGACGCGACCTGACCCGCGCCGAGTGGGACTCCCTCTGGCTGGACCTGGCGGCCCTCATGCGCGAGGGCGTACGCCTGGGGCGCATCGACACCGTCAGGCCCCAGCACACCCCCGAGGCGATGGGCCGCCCGCCGCGCCAGGACGAACACGGCGGGGAGGTCTACGTCTACCGCCGGGCCGGCTCCGCCTGCCACGTCTGCGGAACGCCCGTCCGCGCCGCCGTCCTCGCCGCCAGGAACCTCTTCTGGTGCCCGGTCTGCCAACCCCGTTGACCCTTTCCGCGCACCCTGTCAAAAGTCTCCCGGCTGTCAGTGCGGGCCCGTATCCTCGGCCTTCACGACTACAGGGGGGTGGGCCCGTGCGGTCAGAACGAGTGGGGCAGCCAGGGCGCAACGGGGCTGGAGAAAGCGGTGGTGGCGACCGCGAGCCCACCCGGGCGCCGTTCCTCAACGAGCCCGGCGTGCGCCAGCGACACCAGCGACGCGCCCCCCAGATAGGCGGCGCCCAACGCCCGGACGGGAAGCGCGAGATCGGCCGGGTCCCCGGTCCGCTCGCACACCGCCCCGCCCGGCCCGCCGCTCAGCCGCCAGCGCCCCTCGTTCCAGGGACAGAAGTCGTCGGCGACGTCGAGCACCACATCGACCTCGGTCGTGTACGCGCGGGCGGCGAGGGCGGCCCCGAGCTCCAGCGGGCGCAGATACAGCTTGTCCTGCACCCGCAGGTCGCACCGGCGCACGTCCGACACCAGGTGCGGCAGCGCCGAGTCCACCGGCAGGTTCCGCAGCTGCACCGAGGTCATCAGATCGATCCCGGCGAGGAAGCGCAGCAGGGCCGCGTAGGCGGCCGGGTCCACCGCGTCGAGATCGTGCACGACGACGGTTCCGGTCGGGCCGGGCAGCTCGAACCCGGGCTTCATCGCGTAGCGGGCGTAGCCCAGCAGCTCCCCGTCCCGCTCCGCCAGCACGACGCGCCGCGCGGAGGCCCCGTTGCGCGCCGGGGGCGGGTCGAGCAGCATCAGCCGCTCCCAGCCGGGCCGCCGCTCCAGCATCCCCGGCCGCCGCGGGACCATCCGCGCGTACAGCTCCTCGCAGCGGCCCAGGGCCGCCGCGGGATCGACCACGCTCAGTGCCATCCCGTCGGTCCCCGGCGGCGCGGCCACGCTCACCCGGGCCGTGTCGATCTCGGCGATCACGCGCTGCGTCGCGGTGCCGAAGCCGAAGCGGCCGTAGATGGCGGGCTCGGACGCCGTCAGGATCGCGAGCGTGTCGCCCGCCTCCCGGTAGTCCTCCAGCGCCCGCCGCATCATCCGGCGCAGGATGCCCCGGCGCCGGTGGGTGGCGGCCACGCTGACCATCGTGATCCCCGCCGACGGCACCACCGCGCCGCCCGGCACCGAGAGCCCGAAGGAGAACGCGCCGATCGTGCCCACCGGCCGGTCCCCGTCCCAGACGCCGTAGCTGCGGTCCACCTCGGTCAGGTCCCGCCACAGCCCGCGCTCCTGGCCGGTCTCCTTCACCCCGCCGAACGCCCATTCCAGCGCCTCGTACCAGCTCTCCCACTCGTCCTTGGCCAGGACCCGCGGCTCCGTTGTCATGCGGCCATCCCTATCAAGGACCCGCGCGGCGGGCGACCGACTTTCCCCCGGCACCCCGCCGGGGGCGGCCCCGCGGGAGGGGCCCGTCTCGCGCCGGGGGTTCGACTCACGACCGAACGGGTGGATAAGGTCCCAGGTCATGGCGCGCGGCAGTAAGAGGGCACCCCGGAGGGCGGCACCCCCCGGCCCGAGGCGGCACCGGGCCCACAAGACGGCCCACCGCCTGCGCACCTCGCTGCGCCGCTCCGCCGTGGACTACTTCCGGGGCGACGGCTCCGACTGGCTCGCCTTCGCGGCCCTGTTCCTCACCGTTCCCCTCTTCGGCGGCGCCACCGTCATCTGGCCCGAGTGGTGCCCGCCCGAGGCCCTGGTGCTGCCCCTGGTCGCCGGCGGCCTGCTGCTGCGCCCCGCCAGCCTGCTCGGGCTCTACGCCGTCGCCGCCACCGCGCTGGTGCTGGAGACGGCGCTCATCGAGGCCAGGCACGCCTCCCCCGACCCCGTCCGCCCCGGCAGCATCCTCGTGGTGGCCGCGGTCGCCCTGATCGGGCTGGTCATCGCCCAGTTCCGCAGCCGCGTCGGCGTGCCCTGGCGGCGCGGCGGCACCATGCTGTTCGACCTGCGCGAACGGATCCGCGCCCAGAGCGCCCTGCCGCCGCTGCCGAGGGGCTGGCACCGCGAGATGTCGCTGCGCCCCGCCGGCGGCCAGTCGTTCTCCGGCGACTTCGTGGTCGCCGCCCGCACCGGGCCCGACCGGCGCACCCTCGAAGTGGTCCTCACCGACGTCTCGGGCAAGGGCATGGATGCCGCCTCCCGTTCCCTGCTGCTCTCCGGCGCCTTCGGCGGGCTGCTCGGCTCGCTGCCGCCGCACGCCTTCCTCCCCGCGGCCAACGGCTATCTCCTGCGGCAGAGCTGGGACGAGGGCTTCGCCACCTCCGTCCACCTCGTGCTCGACCTCGACACCGGCGACTACGAACTGATATCCGCCGGCCACCTGCCCGGGGTCCAGCTCAACGCCGGCACGGGCCGGTGGCAGGAGATCGCCGCCGAGGGCCCGCTGCTCGGGGTCTACGACGGCGCCGAGTTCCACCCGGCCAAGGGCACCCTGCGCCGCGGCGACGTGCTGATGCTCTTCACCGACGGCCTGGTCGAGCGCTCGGACCGGGATATCTCCGAGGGCATCGACCGGCTCACCGGCGAGGCCGACCGCTACGTGAGCACCGGATTCCGCGGCGCCGCCTGGCACCTGATCGAGGCGGTCGCCAAGGACGTCAACGACGATCGCGCGCTGCTCCTCATCAGCCGGGAGTGATCACCCGGCGGGGCGGATCGCCCCGCACGGCGGCTGACGGCACGCCAGGCCGCGGTGAGCTGGGCCGATCACACAGGGTGCGGCGCGCCCGTGTCCGCCGATCGGCGGTGCCGGGCCCGTTCGCGCTGATGCGCCGCGGCCCCGGCTGACCTTGGCTCGGACCATGAGCGATGCGACGACCACCACCTCCCCCGACGCCCCGCACGCGGCGCCTCCCGGACCTGCCGTGACCCGACGTCAGCGGCCTCCCCGGCGCGCCCCTCAGCGGCGGCTGGGCCGCGGCGCCCTCGGCTGCACGCTGCTGGGCGCCCTGGTGATAACCGGTCCCTGGACCGCGCCCGCCGCGGGGCGGCAGGGCGAGGCCCCCGCCGAGCCCGGACCGCTCTGGGCGCTCGGACCCGAGCCCTTCGGAACGGGCCTGTACGACCTCCCGTTCGCCCCTCTCGTGCCCGGGGCGCCGGGCGACCCGTTCTGGCCCGCCTTCCAGGCCGCGGACTGGACGGCCCCGGTCACGGGCCACCCGGTCTCCGCCGCCTACGGCATCCCCGGCGGCTGGGCCGCCGGGTACCACACGGGCGTGGACTGGGCCACGCCCGAGGGCACCGGGATCAGCTCCGCGGGGCCCGGCACCGTGGTCCTCGCCGAGTACGCGGGCGACTACGGCAACGCCGTCATCGTCAAGATGACCGACGGCTACTACACGCTCTACGCCCACCTCTCCGAGATCGCCGTCCGCGAGGGGCAGCAGGTAGAGGGCGGCACGCGCGTGGGCGACTCGGGCAACACCGGCCGCAGCACGGGACCGCACCTGCACTTCGAGGTGCGGGAGGGCGAGGAGTACGGCACGGACGTGGACCCGCTGGCCTACCTGGCCCGCCACGGCGTCACCGTCTGAGGCAGGCGGTCCGGGCGGGCCGCGGGCCCGGGGCTCACGACCCCCGGGCTCACGACCCCCGGGCACCCGCCGGGTGGCGGTCCCCCGGCACGCCGTCCCGGTCGCCCTGCCGGAACGCCCAGCCCATCGACGGCTCCACCAGGAAGCGGAACGCCCGGCGCACCGGCGGCGTGCAGAGCACGCTGATCACCACCGCGCCGATCAGCGTCACCGCCACCAGGCCGGCCGGGGATCCGACCCAGTCCGCCTCGTACCAGTCCCACCAGCGCGAGCCCTTGGCGACGAACCCGTGCAGCAGGTAGCCGTACACCGTCCCGGCGCCCAGCACGGTGAACCACACCCGGCGGTCCGGCACCCACGACAGGAAGCAGACGGTGAGCACCAGGCCGCAGCCGAACAGCGCCAGGCTCATCACCACCCCGACCCACCACTCCTGCCCGAACTCCTGGGCGCTGTACGTGCGGTACGTCCAGCCCGCCTCCATCCGCGGCACCGCCCAGTACGCCGTGGCCAGCGCGCACAGCGCCAGCGGCACCGAGGCCAGCCGCACGTCGCGCCGCCTCATCCGGGTGAAGTGCTCACGTCTCATGAGGAGTCCGACCACGAAGAACGGGAGGAACTGGAGGACGCGCTGGATGTTCAGGTCGTTGCCGAGGTGGGGGGATACGGCGGCGAGGGCGGCGACGGCCAGCGCCACCGGCAGCGGATGCCGGATGATCTTCCAGACCGGCGCGGTCAGCCGCCAGATGAACAGCGCGATCAGGAACCAGGTGACGTAGTACGGGTCGAGCAGGCTGATCGGGTAGTCCGGGTCGTTGTCGCCCCACCGCTTGAAGAGCACGTACGCGGTGTCGAAGACGAGGAACGGCACCAGCACCCCGGTGATCAGCCGCCTGAGCTGATCGGGGCGACCGGTGAAGGACCGGGAGAAATAACCGGCGACCAGGATGAACGCGGGCATGTGGAACGTATAGACGAAGAGGTACAACGCCGAGGCCGTGCGGGAGTCCTCGCGCAGCGGCGTCCAGGCGTGGCCGACGGCGACGAGCAGGATCGCCAGGTACTTCGCGTTGTCGAAGTAAGGGTCGCGGGTCTTCACCCGTGGCGGGTCGTCCGTGACTGACGGTGGGGGGTCAGCCGCCGTCACCCGGACCGCGGGCTGGGAGGCTCGTTGATTACGGACGTGCAACATCGTCCGCACGATAGCGCTTTTCCGTTCGGTCCGAAAATCCCCGGTCCCCGGCGACCGTTCTTTATCGAGTGCCACGTCGCGAATCGGCCAGCTGTGAGGCCATGGATCGCCAGAGTGACCGAAATGACGTGATGTGACCGGCTTATATGGGTCGTATCGCCCAACGGACCGACGACGCCAGACGCGTGTACGCCCCTCGGTCATGTGCCCGTGACCCTTCGCGGCGGGGAAATCGATCCGATGGACGAAGGGCTCTCGAATTCCCCGTATCCGCCCACCTCATGCCTCACGAAACGGTAACGGCCCACCTCGGTACGCAGGACATGTGACCGTTTCCCTCCGGCGGTGAACGGTCCGTCACCGCTCTCCACGGGCCCCTGTGTTGATGGCACGATGGTCTCTGCGGGGGTGCGGCGGCCGTGGTCAAGCCCCTGAACGAGCAGAGGCGAACCTTCCGAAGGTGTGATCAGTTGTGGTTATCTCGTTCTCTCTGGCCCTGCTGTTCGGCGTGATCATGTTCTTCATGATCCGGAGCGGGGTCATCAAGTGGGGACCGGCCATCGTGGCGATCCTCTTCGGCTTCTCCCTCGCCTCCACCGGCGCGGCCGACCCCATAGAGGACTTCCTCAACGGCGTGAGCGACGCCGTCGACAACGTGGACGACTCGATCAACGACTCGGGCGGCGAATGACGCGGGGCGCCTGACACACGGCGAAGGCCCGGCACCCAGGAAGGGGCCGGGCCCGAGCGGAGCGGGCGACGGGAATCGAACCCGCGTAGCTGGTTTGGAAGACCAGGGCTCTACCATTGAGCTACGCCCGCGACGGTGAGCATCGTAGCAGCGGTGCGCGTTCTCCTGAGTCACCGTCTGCCCGGTCCCCGCGCCACCTCACCGCGTGCGGCCCTGTACGCTACGTGTCGCGTCGTGAAGCCTCTGCGGGGTGTGGCGCAGCTTGGCAGCGCGTCCGCTTTGGGAGCGGAAGGCCGTCGGTTCGAATCCGGCCACCCCGACCACGTACTATGAATAACTCGCGCGCCTGGGGCGTGCCCGCATGTCTTCGGGCCGCCAGGACCCGTGCCAGACCTCCCGATGTCAGCCCCAAGGAGACCGACCGTGAAGAGCGCCGTGGAGACCCTGAACCCCACCCGGGTTCGGCTCACTGTCGAGGTGCCCTTCGAGGAGCTCAAGCCCAGCCTCGACGCGGCGTACCGGAAGATCAACCAGCAGGTCCAGGTGCCAGGCTTCCGGAAGGGCAAGATCCCGGCGCGCATCATCGACCAGCGCTTCGGCCGCGGCGCGGTCCTCGAGGAAGCGGTGAACGACGCGCTTCCCAAGTTCTACAGCGAGGCCGTCTCCGAGGGCGAGATCAACCCGCTGGGCCAGCCCGACGTGGACATCAAGGAGCTGAAGGACAACGAGCTTCTGACGTTCACCGCCGAGGTCGACATCCGCCCCGAGATCGAGATCCCCGACTACTCGGGCATCGAGGTCACCGTGGACGCCGTCGAGGTCGCCGACGAGGACGTGGACACCGCCGTGGACCGGCTGCGCGAGCGCTTCGCCTCCACCACGGTGGTCGAGCGCGCCGCCGCCGAGGGCGATGTCGTCAAGATCGACCTGGAGGCCAAGGTCGACGGCGAGATCCTGGAGGACGGCGTCGCCTCGGGCGTCAACTACACCATCGGCTCGGGCGGCATGCTCGACGGCCTGGACGAGGCCGTCACCGGCCTGGAGCCCGGCTCCACCGCGACGTTCACCAGCGAGCTCAAGGGCGGCTCCGCGGCGGGCCAGGAGGCCGAGGTCACGGTCACCGTCGAGACGGTCTCCTCCCGCGAGCTCCCCGAGCTCGACGACGAGTTCGCCCAGCTCGCCAGCGAGTTCGACACGCTGGAGGAGCTGCGCGAGGACAGCCGCCGCCGCCTCGGTGACGAGAAGAAGTACCAGCAGGCCACCGACGCCCAGGAGAAGGTGCTGGACGCGCTGCTCGACCTGGTCGAGGTCCCGATCCCCCAGAAGCTGCTGGCGGACGAGATCGAGACCCGCACGCACAACCTGGAGCACCACCAGCTCTCGCAGCTGGGCATGGACCTGGAGGCGTACCTCTCGCTCCAGGAGAAGACGCGCGAGGAGTTCGACGCCGATCTGCGGGAGCAGGCCGAGAAGGGCATCCGCACCCAGTTCGTGCTGGACGAGATCGCCAAGTCCGAGAAGCTGAACGTCAGCCAGGAGGAGCTCACCGAGCACCTCATGCGCCGCGCGCAGTCCTCCGGCATGAGCCCCGACCAGTTCGCCAAGGCCGTGGTCGAGGGCGGCCAGGTGCCGATGCTGGTCGGCGAGGTCAGCCGGGGCAAGGCGCTCGCGGTGGTCGTGGAGCACGTCTCGGTGACCGACTCCAACGGCGAGCCGGTGCGCCTCGACGACGACGACGAGGACGAGGCGGCGGCCGAGGAGACGGCCACGGCGGAGTCCGCGCCGTCCGGGGAGCCGGAGGAGACCGCCGAGGGCCAGGAGTCCTCGCCGTCGGGCTCCTGACCACCCTGCGCTCACAGCGAACAGTTCCCAGGTCGGGATGGGTCCCTCGGCACCGCGCGTTAGGGTCCGTAGATACAACGCAGATGCCAAGTGACGGCCGGGTGACAGCGTGGCCGTCCGGAAATGAGCAGGTGGATACGTGACGCTCTTGATGCCCTCCGCCATGGCGGAGCCGACGAACGGCAGCCTCGGCGATCAGGTCTACAACCGGCTGCTCAACGAGCGGATCATCTTCCTCGGCCAGCCTGTGGACGACGACATCGCCAACCGGATCACGGCGCAGCTGCTGCTGCTCGCGGCCGATCCGGAGAAGGACATCTGGCTCTACATCAACAGCCCCGGCGGCTCGATCACCGCCGGCATGGCGATCTACGACACGATGCAGTACATCAAGAACGACGTCGTCACCATCGCCATGGGCATGGCCGCCTCGATGGGCCAGTTCCTCCTGACCGCGGGTGCCCCCGGCAAGCGGTACGCCCTGCCGAACGCGGAGGTGCTGATCCACCAGCCCTCCGCGGGCCTGGCCGGCTCCGCCTCGGACATCAGGATCCACGCGGAGCAGCTGCTGCGCACCAAGGAGAAGATGGCCAGGCTCTCGGCCGCCCACTCGGGCGTCAGCATGGAGCAGTGGGAGCGGGACGCCGACCGGGATCGCTGGTTCACCGCGGAGGAGGCCCGGGACTACGGCCTGCTCGACCAGGTCATCACCAGCGCCGCGGATGTCGCGGGCGGTGGCGGCACCGGGGCCTGAGCCCCTCGCCCCGGCCCCCGTCCACGCAGACAAGCCCCATACCAAGGCGGTACACACCCCATGAACTCCTTTCCCGGCTCCAGCCTCTACGACAAGCTCCCGGCCGAGTCCCGGTATGTGATCCCACGCTTCGTGGAGCGCACCTCACAGGGTGTGCGCGAGTACGACCCGTACGCGAAGCTCTTCGAGGAGCGCGTGATCTTCCTCGGGGTGCAGATCGACGACGCGTCGGCCAACGACGTCATGGCCCAACTGCTCTGCCTGGAGTCGATGGACCCGGATCGCGACATCCAGATCTACATCAACAGCCCGGGTGGCTCGTTCACCGCGCTCACCGCGATCTACGACACCATGGAGTTCGTGAAGCCGGACATCCAGACGGTCTGCATGGGCCAGGCGGCCTCCGCCGCGGCCGTGCTGCTCGCGGCCGGCACCCGGGGCAAGCGGATGGCCCTGCCGAACGCCAGGATCCTCATCCACCAGCCCTACACCGAGACCGGTCGCGGTCAGGTCTCCGACCTGGAGATCGCCGCCCGCGAGGTGCAGCGGATGCGTACCCAGCTCGAGGAGATGCTGGCGAAGCACTCCACGCGCCCGATCGAGCAGATCAGCGACGACATCGAGCGGGACAAGATCCTCACGGCCGCCGACGCCGTGGAATACGGTCTGATCGACCAGATTGTGACGACTCGCACATCGACGGCCGATTGAGGCGTCACCTGCACCACCCGACAGGACAACGCAAGAGGACGACCGGCCACCCACTCTTGACGGGAAGGCCCCGCGGAGGGGGATTCCCGTCAAGGGGGGCCATTCCGCCGCGGCGACAAGGTACCGTCGTCTTCAGCAAGCATCAGTGCACCGTCTCCCGGCGGTGCGCAGGCGAAGGGGAAGCACCTCGTGGCACGCATCGGTGACGGCGGCGATCTGCTCAAGTGCTCATTCTGTGGCAAGAGCCAGAAACAGGTGAAGAAGCTCATCGCAGGCCCGGGGGTCTACATCTGCGACGAGTGCATTGATCTCTGCAACGAGATCATCGAGGAGGAGCTCGCCGAGTCGCCCGACTCGGATCTGAGCGAGCTCCCCAAGCCGCGGGAGATCTACGATTTCCTGGAAGGTTATGTGGTCGGCCAGGAGGACGCCAAGAAGGCGCTTTCCGTCGCCGTGTACAACCACTACAAGCGCGTGCGCGCCAGCGAGGACTCGGGGCAGTCGCGCGACGAGGAGATCGAGGTCGGCAAGTCCAACATCCTCCTCCTCGGCCCCACCGGCTCCGGGAAGACGCTGCTGGCCCAGACGCTCGCCCGCATGCTGAACGTCCCGTTCGCCATCACCGACGCCACCGCCCTCACCGAGGCGGGGTACGTGGGCGAGGACGTCGAGAACATCCTGCTCAAGCTCATCCAGGCCGCTGACTACGACATCAAGAAGGCCGAGCAGGGGATCATCTACATCGACGAGATCGACAAGGTGGCCCGCAAGAGCGAGAACCCGTCGATCACCCGCGATGTCTCGGGCGAGGGCGTGCAGCAGGCGCTGCTGAAGATCCTGGAGGGCACGACGGCCGCGGTGCCGCCGCAGGGCGGGCGCAAGCACCCGCACCAGGAGTTCCTCCAGATCGACACCTCGAACGTGCTGTTCATCGTGGGCGGCGCCTTCGCCGGTCTCGACGAGATCATCCGCGCCAGGTCGGGCGCCCGCGGCATCGGCTTCGGCGCGGACATCCGCTCCAAGCGCGACCGGGACACCGCTCAGCTCCTCAGGGACGCGCTGCCCGAGGACCTGGTCAAGTACGGCATGATCCCGGAGTTCATCGGCCGCCTCCCGGTGATCACCTCCGTGCACAACCTGGACCAGGAGGCGCTGCTGCGCATCCTGATCGAGCCGAAGAACGCGCTGGTCAAGCAGTACCAGCGGCTCTTCGAGCTGGACGGCGTCGAGCTGGAATTCGACCTCCCGGCGCTGGAGGCCATCGCCGACCAGGCGATCCTGCGGGGGACCGGCGCCCGCGGCCTCCGCGCGATCATGGAGGAGGTCCTGATGTCGGTGATGTACGAGGTGCCCTCCCGCCAGGACGTCGGCCAGGTGCTGATCACCGAGGACGTGGTCCGTTCCAATGTGAACCCGACGCTCGTCCCGCGCTCCCGGCTGACCAAGCAGCGGGGCACCACCGCCCCGCCGCACGAGAAGACCGCCTGAGCGGAGCGGGACAGCGCGGCGGGACAGCGCGGCGGAACAGACGTGAGGGGCCCGGACCGGTCGTGACCGGTCCGGGCCCCTTCGCGTGGTGTCTCAGGCGTTCCCGGCGGGCGAGGTCACCCGGCCTCCACCACGGAGTCCGCGCGGAACTGCTTGGTGATGGTCGCCGCCTCGTCCATGCTCATCGGCTCGGGGGCGCTCATCTCCGGCATCTCCTCCGCGTTGGGGTCGAAGTCCGCGGGGAACTCCGGCATCTGCTGGAAGAGCGTGACGCCCATGGTGCTGTAGTCGGCCCACACGCACACCGGGGCCTCGATCACGTACCCGAAGGTCGGGTCCGGCTCGGTGCCGCGCGCGGTCTGGCACTTGACGTAGGCGTCGCCGTCCGAGAAGTCGCTCGGCTCGCCGACCAGCTCCATCTCGGAGTCGCCGGCCCTGGCCTCCTCGGCCGCCAGGCCGAACAGCCCGTCCACACCCGCCTCGGGGTCGGGGACCTCGCCCCACATGCCGCCCACGATCGCCACCGTGCCACCCGGCTCGGGCATCTCGGCGTTGGTGTCGAAGTTGGCGTACATCCCGCTCTCGCCCTCCATGTTCTGGAGACCGATCTCGGCCTGCTCCTCCGCGGTGGGCATGTCCATGCCCTCCTGGTCGGGGGCGCGCGTGAAGTCACCGCTGCTGTCCGGCAGGGCGATGGTGTACACCGTGCCGTCGTCGCTCGGGCCGCTGCTCTCGTCGCCGCTCAGCAGGAAGAACGCGCCTCCGCCGATCACCGCGAGCGCCACCACGACCGCGATCACGATGAGGGGCGTCTTCTTGCCCGACCCCCCGGCGGGAGGCGGTCCGCCCGGGTATCCGCCCTGCCCCGGGTACTGGCCGGGAGGCGGCGGCTGCTGTCCGTACCCGCCGCCGGGGGCCCCCTGGTAGGGGCCGGGAGCCTGCGGCTGGCCGTAGGGCGCGCCCTGGGGCGGCGCCGGCGGTCCTGGCTGCTGCGGAAATCCGTAGCCCGGGGAGCCCGGCGCCCCGCCCTGACCGTAGGGGCCGCCGCCGCCGGGTGGCGGACCCTGAGGCGGCTGTCCCCCGTACGGGCCGGGCTGGCCAGGTTGACCGTATGGGCCCGGCTGGTTGTGACTCATACTGCTTCCCCTTTGAGGAACTGAACATACGCATTACCGCACACATCCTGTCGGACGAGATGCCGTGATGTACATTCGTCCGCCGCATGGGATCGATTCGGGGAAGGCGCGCTCAGTCGAAGCTGGGCGGCGGAATCTCCAGATCCTCCGGCATACCCGAACCCGCCGACAGGCCGCCGGAGTCGAGGCTCGGACCGGGAATCTCCAGGTCCTCGGGGAGTTCGCCGCCGCCCGAGTCCCCGAACGGGCCGCCCTCGTCCGGGACTTCCTCGCCGCCGCTCGTGCCGCCCTCGCCGCCGGGCACCTCCTGGACCGCCGCCTCCCGCACCTGGGCGGCGAAGTCGGCGCCGACGTCGATCGACAGGCCCTCGGCGACGTCCCCGCCCTCGTCGTCCAGGTTCCGGTCGGCGAGCACGAAGGCGAACGTGTCGAAGTCCGCCCACGCGCACAGCGGGGCCTGGGCGCTGTAGCCCGGAACCGGCTCGATGACCTCGACCATCTGGCACTTCATGACCGCGTTGTCCAGGCCGTCCGGGGACACCGAGCGGACCTCGCCCGCCAGCCGCGTCGTGCCGCCTTCCCCGTAGGAGCCGGCGCCCGAGGAGAAGAACGCGTCCACGGCCGCCTCCGGGTCCTCGACGCCGCCCCAGAGCCCGGCGTACTGGATCTGGCCCACGGCCCCCTCCCCGGTGGGGGCGTCGGAGCGGTAGATGCCGCTGGCGTCGCCCGCGGTCGTCACGCCCAGACCGTCGGCCTGGGACTCGGAGAAGACCGTGCCCATGTCGAACTGGAAGGTGAGGCCGGCGATCGTCGCCGGCGCGGACAGGCTGTACTGCTTGCCGTCGTCCGAGACGCCGCCGTCGTCACCGCCGAGGGTGAGGAACAGCACCCCGCCGATGGCCGCGAGCGCGACGACGGCACCCCCGAGGACCAGGCCGTTCCTGTTCCTCGCGCCGGGGGGCATGGGGCCGCCGGGACCGTAGGGCGGCTGTCCCGGGTACCCCGGCTGTCCCGGGTACCCGCCGGGGCCCGCGGGCTGCCCGCCGTACGGTGCCGGCTGCTGCCGCGGATAGCCGTAGCCCGGCCCGCCGTGCGGCATCGGGCCCCCGTGCGCGGGCGCGGGTGGTGGAGGGCCGTAAGGGCCCTGCTGGTGGTAACTCACGAAGTCCCCCTGGAAACAAGCAAGCGCGAGCGCGTGCGGAATGCGGCTCGAACGATCATCCTGGGGTACTCGGATTGCCTCAAAGGACCGCGCACGCAATCCGATTCGAAGTTGAGACATCTCGCCTCGTAGACTTGCGCCGTGACCGAGAACACCCAGCCGCCCGCTCAGACCGGGCCACGCAGCGCCCCCGCAGACCTGCCGACGCAGTACACACCGGCCGATGTAGAGGGGAAGCTGTACGAGCGCTGGGTGGAGCGCGGCTATTTCGCGGCGCACGCGAAAAGCGAGAAAGATCCCTTCGCGATCGTCATTCCCCCGCCCAACGTCACCGGCAGTCTCCACCTGGGCCACGCCTTCGAGCACACGCTGATCGACGCCCTCGTCCGCCGCAAGCGGATGCAGGGGTTCGAGGCGCTGTGGCAGCCCGGCATGGACCACGCCGGGATCGCCACGCAGAACGTGGTGGAGCGCGAGCTCGGCAAGGAGGGCACGTCCCGGCACGACCTGGGCAGGGAGGCGTTCGTCGAGCGCGTCTGGCGCTGGAAGGAGGAGTCCGGCGGGCAGATCTCCGGGCAGATGCGGCGCCTGGGCGACGGCGTCGACTGGTCCCGCGAGCGCTTCACCATGGACGAGGGCCTCTCCCAGGCCGTCAGGACGATCTTCAAGCGGCTCTACGACGACGGCCTGATCTACCGCGCCGAGCGCATCATCAACTGGTGCCCCCGCTGCCTGACCGCCATCTCGGACATCGAGGTCGAGTACCAGGAGGACGACGGCGAGCTCGTCTCCATCCGGTACGGCGAGGGCGAGACCGCCGAGGACACCGTCGTCGTCGCGACCACGCGCGCCGAGACGATGCTCGGCGACACCGCCGTGGCCGTCCACCCCGACGACCCGCGCTACCGCCACCTCGTCGGCCGCGAGATCAGGCTGCCGCTGACCGACCGGTCGATCCCCGTCGTCGCCGACGAGCACGTCGACCCGGAGTTCGGCACCGGCGCGGTCAAGGTCACCCCGGCCCACGACCCCAACGACTTCGAGATCGGCAGGCGCCACGGCCTGCCCCAGCTCACGGTCATGGACGAGCACGCGGTCATCACCGCGCACGGCCCGTTCCTGGGGCTCGACCGCCTGGAGGCCAGGTCCGCCGTCGTCGGCGCGCTGCGCGCCGAGGGGCGCGTCGTCGAGGAGAAGCGCCCCTACCGGCACGCCGTCGGGCACTGCTCGCGGTGCAAGACCACCATCGAGCCGCGGCTGTCCATGCAGTGGTGGGTCAGGGTCGAGCCGCTGGCCAAGGCCGCGGGCGACGCGGTCCGCGACGGCCGGGTCACCCTCCACCCCAAGGAGATGACCGGCCGGTACTTCGAGTGGGTCGACCACATGCACGACTGGTGCATCTCGCGCCAGCTGTGGTGGGGCCACCGCATCCCCGTCTGGTACGGGCCCGACGGCGAGACCGTCTGCGTCGGCCCCGGCGAGGAGCCGCCCACCGGCGCGGGGTGGCACCAGGAGACCGACGTCCTCGACACCTGGTTCTCCTCGGCGCTGTGGCCGTTCTCGACCCTCGGCTGGCCCGAGAAGACCGAGAGCCTGGAGCGGTTCTATCCGAACGCGGTGATGGTCACCGGCTACGACATCCTCTTCTTCTGGGTCGTCCGGATGATGATGTTCGGCATCTACGCGATGGACGGCGTCCCGCCGTTCCCGACCATCGCCCTGCACGGCATGGTCCGCGACCAGTTCGGCAAGAAGATGTCGAAGTCCTTCGGGAACGCGGTCGATCCGCTGGACTGGATGGACGCCTACGGCTCCGACGCCGTCCGCTTCACCCTGGCCCGCGGCGCCAACCCCGGCGTCGACGTGCCCATCGGCGAGGACTGGGTCCAGGCATCGAGGAACTTCGCGAACAAGATCTGGAACGCCACGCGCTTCGCCCTCCTCAACGGCGCCACGGTCGAAGGGCCGCTGCCGCCCGCGGAGGAGCTGTCGCCGACCGACCGGTGGATCCTCTCCCGGCTGAACGCGGTGGTCGCCGAAGTCGACGCGTACTACGAGGACTTCCAGTTCGCCAAGCTCAGCGACGCGCTGTTCCACTTCGCCTGGGACGAGGTCTTCGACTGGTACGTCGAGCTGAGCAAGACGACGTTCGCGGCCGGCGGGCCCGCCGCCGAGGCCGCCCGCCGCGTCCTGGGCGAGGTCCTGGACGTCACGCTGCGGCTGCTGCACCCGGTGACGCCGTTCGTCACCGAGGAGCTGTGGACCTCGCTGACCGCGGGGGAGTCCGTCGTCGTCGCCGACTGGCCGCGGGACTCCGGCTTCCGCGACCCGGCGGCCGAGCGCGAGATCGACGCCGTGCGGCAGCTGGTCACCGAGGTCCGCCGCTTCCGCGCCGACCAGGGCCTCCAGCCGGGCCAGCGCGTCCCCGCCACGCTCGACCTCTCCGGCACCGGGCTCGCCTCCCACGAGGAGGCCGTCCGCTCCCTGCTGCGCCTGACCGCGCCCGGGGAGGGCTTCGCGGCCACGGCCACGCTGCCCGTCGCCGGGGCGAGTGTCGCCCTGGACCTGTCCGGCGCCATCGACTACGAGGCCGAGCGCAAGCGCCTGGCCAAGGACCTCGCCGCCGCCGAGAAGGAGCTGGCCCAGACCGGCGCCAAGCTCGGCAACGAGGCGTTCCTCGGCAAGGCCCCCGCCCACGTCGTGGACAAGATCCGCGCCAGGCGGGAGACCGCGAAGGCCGATATCCAGCGGATCAAGGACCAGCTGGCCGGGCTTCCCTGAGGAGGATCGGGGGCGTCGGAGGAGGGCCGGGGGCGTCCGTAGACTGGGTACCGTGAGCGAGCAGACGGCGCCCGGCGCCCCCGATCCCGACGATCCCTTCGAGGAGATCGTCGCCGCGGAGAGCGACCGCGACCCGGACCTCGCGGTCATCGCGGCCGGCAGCCGCACGCTCCGCGCCCAGGCGGGCCCCCCGCGCGGAGGCGACCTGCCGGCGCGGCCCGAGGACCCGGAGACCGACCGCGCGCTGCGCGAGGTGGAGACCGAGCTCGCCAAGCGCTGGCCCGAGACCAAGCTCGACCCGTCCGTGGTGCGCATCAGCGCGCTGATGGACGTGCTCGGCGAGCCGCAGCGCGCCTACCCGGCCATCCACATCACCGGCACCAACGGCAAGACCAGCACCGCCCGCATGATCGAGGCGCTGCTCGGCGCGTTCGAGCTGCGCACCGGCCGGTTCGCCAGCCCGCACGTCCAGTCCATCACCGAGCGCATCAGCGTGGACGGCGCCCCCATCCCGGCCGAGCGCTTCGTCGCCGCCTACGAGGACATCAAGCCCTACCTCGACCTGGTCGACGCCCAGCAGGGCTACCGCCTCTCGTTCTTCGAGGTCCTCACCGGCATGGCGTACGCGGTCTTCGCCGACGCTCCCGTGGATGTCGCGGTGGTCGAGGTCGGCATGGGCGGCACCTGGGACGCGACCAACGTCGTCGACGCCCAGGTCGCGGTCATCACCCCGATCAGCCTCGACCACACCGAGCGGCTCGGCGACACGCCGGAGCGGATCGCGGTCGAGAAGTCCGGGATCGTCAAGCAGAACGCCCGCGTGGTGCTCGCCCAGCAGACCGTCGAGGCGGCGGGCGTGGTGCTGCGCCGGGCCGTCGAGGTGGACGCCACGGTCGCCAGGGAGGGCCTGGAGTTCGGCGTGCTGGCCCGGGAGGTCGCCGTCGGCGGGCAGATGCTGACCCTGCGCGGGCTCGGCGGCGAGTACCCCGAGGTCTTCCTGCCGCTGTACGGCGAGCACATGGCGCACAACGCGGCCGTGGCGCTCGCCGCGGTCGAGGCGTTCTTCGGCGCGGGCGAGGGGCGCGACACCGGGACGCTGGACCTGGACGTGGTCCGTTCCGCCTTCGCCTCCGTCACCTCGCCCGCCCGCCTCGAAACCGTGCGCACCAGTCCGACGGTCGTCCTGGACGCCGCGCACAACCCGTCGGGCGCCCAGGCCACCGCGGCCGGGATCTCCGAGGCGTTCGGCTTCAGCCGCCTCATCGGAGTGGTCGGCGCCAGCGAGGGCAAGGATGTGCGGGGCCTGCTGGAGGCGTTCGAGCCGGTGTTCAGCGAGGTGGTGATCACCCGCAACGCGAGCCACCGCGCCATGGACGTCGACCGCCTCGCGGCCGTGGCCGTCGAGGTCTTCGGCGAGGACCGCGTCCAGGTGGAGCCCCGCCTCGACGACGCGCTGGACGCGGCCATCGCCCTCGCCGAGGAGGAGCACGAGTACGCCGGGGCCGGGGTGCTGGTCACCGGCTCGGTCATCACGGCGGGAGAGGCCAGGCTCTTGCTGAGGAAGGGATCCTGATGCGGACACTCTGCTCCGCCACGCTCATGGGCGAGTTCCTGCTGATCGGCCTGGCCGGGCTGGCTTTGACGCGGCTCTCCGACGACATCCCCACCGGCACGCTCTGGGCGGTCAGCGGCACCGCCATGGTGCTGTGCCTGGCGCTGTGCGGCTTCCTCGGCCGGCCGGGCGCGGTGCAGGCGGGCTGGGTCCTCCAGGGCGCGTTGATCGTGAGCGGCTTCGTGCTGCCGGCCATGTTCCTGCTGGGCGCCGCGTTCGCCGCGCTGTGGTGGGCCGCGGTCCACTACGGCCGCCTGGTCGACCAGCTCAAGGCGGAGCGCGCCGCCGGAGAGCCCGGCCCCACGGCACCCGTGCGCTGACCGGCGTCCGGGCACCGGTAATCTCTTGCTGGCCTCGCATCGACCCCTTCCCGAGGAGCCGCCTGAAATGAGCCAGCGCACCCTTGTCCTTCTGAAGCCGGACGCGGTCGCCAGGGGGCTGATCGGCGAGATCGTCGGCCGCGTCGAACGGAAGGCGGGCTGGACGGTCACCGCGCTCGAACTGCGCACGCTGGACCGGGCGACACTGGAGACGCACTACGCCGAGCACGTGGGCAGACCGTTCTACGAGCCGCTGATCGAGTTCATGGCGTCGGGCCCCAGCGTGGTCATGGTGGTCGAGGGCGAGCGGGTCATCGAGGGACTGCGCGCGCTGGCCGGGCCGACCGATCCCATCGCCGCCGCGCCCGGGTCCATTCGGGGTGACTTCGGCACCGTCGTCCGGGAGAACCTGATCCACGCCTCGGACTCCGAGGAGTCCGCGGAGCGCGAGCTGAAGGTCTTCTTCGCGGACCGCGCCTGACGACGCTCCGCCCGGCGACGGTGCCACCCGGGTGACCTGCGAAGCTCGCCTGAATGCAGTCCTCTCGCCCGGCCCGTACAGTCGAACGGCGGAACCCATCCCCCGAACACGCCGTCACCATGATGGAGGGTCGGCCCCGTTCCGCCGACAATGGCGAAAGCGGCGCTCCGGCGCTCCGTGTTCGACCGGCCGTGGATACGATGGCACCGACGCCACTTTCCCCCGCACCCGCGGGACCCCCTGAGGCGCACCGTTCATCGCACCCGCTGCCGACCTCCCCGCACAAATCGCTCCAGCTGGAAGGCCAGATGCATCCCTATGGCGAACAATATGTCGTTCATCGGCCGTGACATGGCAGTCGACCTCGGGACGGCCAACACGCTGGTGTACGTCAGAGGTCGAGGGATTGTCCTCAACGAACCGTCGGTCGTTGCGATCAACACCAACACGGGCAATATTCTCGCGGTCGGCTCGGACGCGAAGAAGATGATCGGCCGTACCCCGGGCAACATCGTGGCGGTCCGCCCGCTGAAGGACGGCGTCATCGCCGACTTCGAGATCACCGAGCGGATGCTCCGTTACTTCATTCTCAAAATCCACAAGAGGCGTTATCTCGCCCGTCCCCGGGTGGTCGTCTGCGTGCCCTCGGGAATCACGGGCGTCGAGCGCCGCGCGGTGATCGAGGCGTCGACGCAGGCGGGCGCGCGCCAGGTGCACATCATCGAGGAGCCCATGGCCGCCGCGATCGGCTCCGGGCTGCCGGTGCACGAGGCCACGGGGAACATGGTGGTGGACATCGGCGGCGGCACCACCGAGGTGGCGGTCATCTCGCTGGGCGGCATCGTGACGGCCCAGTCGATCCGGGTGGCGGGCGACGAGCTGGACAACGCGATCATCCAGCACATCAAGAAGGAGTACAGCCTCCTTCTCGGCGAGCGCACCGCGGAGTCGATCAAGATCACCATCGGCTCCGCCCACGAGATGGACGCGGACGAGCACACGGAGATCCGCGGCCGCGACCTGGTCAGCGGCCTGCCGAAGACCGTGGTGATCTCGTCGGCCGAGGTGCGCAAGGCCATGGAGGAGCCGGTCAACGCCATCGTGGACGCGGTCAAGACCACGCTGGACAAGTGCCCGCCCGAGCTCTCGGGCGACATCATGGACCGCGGCATCGTGCTCACCGGCGGCGGCGCCCTGCTGCGCGGCCTGGACGAGCGGCTCCGCAAGGAGACGGGGATGCCGATCCACATCGCCGAGGACCCGCTGGACTCGGTGGCGTTGGGCTCGGGGAAGTGCGTCGAGGAGTTCGAGGCGCTTCAGCAGGTCCTGGACGCCCAGCCCCGGCGCTGAACTTCCGCGGTCAGGACACCGATCCGCGGCGCGGATCGTTAGTCCGGTGATCCGCGGACGATCCAAGGACGCAAGGACCGACCAGAAAGGCACGGCCGCCGCACGTGAGGGACACCCGAGAGAGCCGGCTGCTTCTCGTACTGCTGGTCTCCATCGCTTTCGCCCTGATCACGATGGACATCCGCAGCGGCGAGAACTCCCCGCTCGACGGTGCGAGGGAGGCCGCGGCCTCCTTCTTCGGACCCGTGGAAGAGGGCGTGTCCGGGGCGGTGGACCCGGTGGCGAACGCCATTTCAGCCGTCCGTGAATCGGGCGACCGGCACGACCGGATCAGCGAGCTGGAGCGGGAGAACGCGGAGCTGCGGCAGCAGTTGGGCAGCGACGCGCACCGCGATTCGCGGATAGAGCAACTGGACGAACTGCTGCGCACCTCGGGCGCCGGGCAGTACGGGATCGTCGGGGCCCAGGTCATCGCCATCGGATCGGCACAGGGCTTCTCCTGGACGGTCACCATCGACGCCGGCCGCGAGGACGGCATCGCCCGCGACATGACCGTGCTCAACGGGGACGGCCTCGTCGGCCGCGTCACCACGGTCGGCCCGGGGACCGCCACCGTGCTCCTGGCGAACGACCCGGACTTCACCGTCGGCACGCGCCTGGAGGGCAGCGAGGAGCTCGGGTTCGCGACCGGCCGGGGGGACAACACCCTCGACGTGCAGCTGCTCGACCAGAAGGCCGAGGTGGAGGAGGGCGACCGGATGGTCACCTTCGGCTCCGCCGAGAACCGGCCGTTCGTGCCGGGCGTGCCGGTGGGCGAGGTGGTCAGTGTCGACCGTTCGAACGGCGACCTGACCCGGACCGTCGAGGTCCGCCCCTATGTGGCGTTCACCCAGCTCGACCTCGTCGGCGTCGTCGTCGAGCCGCCGCGGGACAACCCGCGCGACACGGTCCTCCCGCCCCGCCCCGAGGACGCCACGCGGAACGAGGCGGAGGAGAACGACGTCGAACCGAACGGCGGCGCGACCGACGCCGATCCCGACGCCGATCCCGGTGCCGACGCCGACGTGGACCCGAACGCCGATCCCGACGCCGATCCCGACGCTGTTCCGGGCGTCGGGCCCGGCGCCGGGCCCGAGGCGGACGAAGGCGCCGACGAGAGCCCCGGCGTACCGCCCGACGACGACCCGGCCACCCAGGAGTAACGACCGATGCGCGTCTCCCGCACCCTGCTCGCGATCATTCTGGTGATCGTCGCGCTGGTCCTCCAGGTCAGCGTCCTGGCCCGGCTCCAACTGCCGGGCGCCACCCCCGACCTGCTGCTGCTCACCGTCCTCGGGCTGGCCCTGGTCTACGGCCATGTCGGCGGCTGCCTCGTCGGCTTCACGGCCGGGCTGCTGGCCGATGTCGCGCCGCCCGCCGACCACGCGGTCGGGCGGTACGCGCTCGTGCTCTGCGTCATCGGGTACGCGGCCGGGCTGACCAAGCCGGAGAACGGCCAGCACCGTTCCGCCACCGTGCCCATGCTGGTCGTCGCGGCGGGCGCCGCCACCTCCACGCTGCTGTACGCGGGCGTCGGCGCGCTGGTCGGCGACACCGCGGCCCGCGACGTCGGCCTGGGCAACCTGCTGGCCACCGCGACCATCTACGACCTGCTGCTCGCGCCGTTCACCGTGCCGCTGGTCATGGCCATGGCCCGCCGTCTGGAGAGCGACCCGCTGGCCGGGGACGGCGGCTCCGGCGGCTCCGCCGGTCCGGACGCGGCCATCAGCTGGCTCAGCGGCGGCGGCGTGGGGCTGCGGCCCCGCGCCCCCCGCCGCAACCGTTACGGCAAGGCGACCCGCCTCGGCGGCCAGCGCTCCACCCTCCTCAGCCGCCGCGCCGTCCGCAACCGGACGGGGCGCATCAAGGGAGTGAAGCGGCTGTGACGAGGGCGGAGGAGCACGTGGGAAGCGAAGAGGCCCTGAGCGGGGGAGCGCTGTGACCAACATTCCGGAGACCGGGCGGACTTCGCGGATCACCATTCGTCTGGTCGTCATCCAGATACTGGTCTTCTCGCTGCTCCTCACCCTGGGCGGGCGGCTCTGGTTCCTCCAGATCCGCCAGGGCGACGAGTTCGCCGCCGAGGCCGCGGGGAACCACGTGCAGCAGGCCGTGCAGCCCGCCGTGCGCGGCGCCATCCTCGACGCCCGCGGCGTGCCGATCGCCGACAACGAGACGCGGCTCGTCGTCTCGGCCGACCGCACCGAGCTGAGCCGCCTGCCCGGCGACGGGGAGCAGGTGCTGGCCGACCTTGCCGAGCTGCTGGACATGCCCGTCGAGGACGTCACCAACCAGGTGCGGCTCTGCGACGCCGAGACCGCGCAGCCCTGCTGGAACGGTTCTCCTTACCAGCCGATCCCCATCACCGACGAGGCCACCTCGCAGCAGGCGCTCCAGATCCGCGAGCGCGCCGAGGAGTTCCCCGGCATCAGCGCGGAGCCGACGGCGGTGCGGCGTTATCCCGCTCCCGACGGCGCCAACGCCGCGCAGGTGCTCGGCTATCTCTCGCCGGTCACCGACGACGAGGTCCAGGAGGCGGAGCTCACCGACGCGCCGCTGCTCCGCTCGGACCAGATCGGCCGCTCCGGTCTGGAACGGAGCTACGACAGCTATCTGCGCGGCGACGCGGGCGTCACCCGGTACGAGGTGGACAAGTTCGGTCGCGTGCTGGGCCAGTCCGAGCACGAGGCCGCCGAGGCGGGGGCGAATCTGATCACTTCCATCGACACCCGCGTGCAGGCCGTGGTCGAACGCGAGCTGGTGGGCGCCATGGAGCTGGCCCGCAGGACCCACGACCCGGTCTCCGAACGGAACTTCGAGGCCGACGCGGGCTCGGCCGTCGTCCTGGAGAACGACACGGGCCGCGTAATCGCCATGGCCTCCGCGCCCGACTACGACCCGAACGTGTGGGTCGGCGGCATCTCCACCGACGACTACGCCGCCCTGACGGACGAGGACGCCAACGACCCCCTGATCAACCGCGCGATCCAGGGACAGGGCCCGCCCGGGTCCACGTTCAAGGTGATCACCAGCACCGCCGCGGTCAACGCGGGCCACGACTTCTACGACAGCTACAACTGCCCCTCCTCCTACGAGGTCGGCGGCCAGCGGTTCCGGAACTTCGAGTCCTCCGCCTACGGCGCCATCACCCTCGCCGACGCCATCCGCGTCTCGTGCAACACCGTCTTCTACGGCATCGCCCACCAGGAGTGGCGGCGCGACGGCGGGATCGACCCCGTGGAGAACCCCGAGGACTGGCTGTTCCGCACCGCGCACGACTTCGGCCTCGGCGAGCGGACCGGCATCGACCTGCCCAACGAGGCGGCGGGCCGCATCCCGGACCGCCAGTGGAAGCGGGACTACTGGGAGGTCAACCGCGACACGTGGTGCGAGATCGCCGAGACGGACCGCGAGGACTACGAGGCCCGGGTCGCCCGCGAGAACTGCACCGAGGGCATGCAGATGCGCGCCGGTGACATGCTCAACTTCTCGATCGGGCAGGGCGACGTGCTGGTCACCCCGCTCCAGCTGGCCACCGTCTACGCGGCCCTCGGCAACGGCGGCACCCTCTACAGCCCGCAGGTCGGCCGGGCCGTGGTGAGCCCGGACGGGCGGGACATCGAGGAGTTCGCCCCGGTCGTCGCGGGCGAGCTCCCGGCCGACGAGGAGACGATCAACGACCTGCGCGACGCCACCGCCAGCGTCGTCACCTCCGGCAGCGCCGAGTGGAAGTTCGGCGGCTGGCCGCAGAGCGACATCCCGCTGCGCGCCAAGACCGGTACGGCGGAGGCGTCGGGCGACCAGCAGACGACGTCCTGGCTGGCGACCTACACCGACGACTACACGGTCGTGATGAGCATCAACCAGGCCGGCACGGGCTCCGGCGCCTCGGGCGACGCCGTCCGGAACATCTGGGAGTCCATCTACGGCGTCTCGGGCGGCTCCGTGGACGAGGAGGCGGCGCTGCTGCCCGAGCCGCACCGGGACCTGCCCCCGATCGACGACACCGGCTCCATCGTTCCCCAGCTGGACGAGGACGAGGAGGGCGAGGACGGCGAGGAGGGCCGCGACCGCGGCGAGGAGGGCGAGCAGCCGCAGGGCGGCCAGGAGGACCTGCCCCAGCCGGGTGCCGAGCCGGGCTTCGAACAGCCGGGCGAACAGCCGGGCGGCCTCGACCAGGGCGACCAGCCCGCATCCCCCGGCCCGCCGGGCCAGCCGCAGGAGCCCGTCGAGCAGCAGGAGCCACCCGGCGCCGATCCCCCGAGGGAGGGGCGGCGGGACGACCCGCTGGGCGAGTGAACGACCACGACGACGGCCTGAGGGACGGACGACCCCGGTGAGTGTGCACACCCTGGCCCTGGACCGGCTGACCCCGCGCAAGGGCGCCCTGCGCCGCATCGCGGCGCGGGACTCCGTCGCCCGGCGCGTGGACTGGATCCTGCTGCTGGCCGCCCTGGCGCTGTCGGTGCTCGGCACGCTGCTGGTGTGGTCCGCCACCCGCACCCGCACCGAGATCACCGGCGGCGACCCGCAGTTCTTCCTGACCCGCCAGCTCATCAACCTCGGCATCGGCCTCGCCCTGGCCATCGGCGTGATGTGGCTGGGCCACCAGCGGCTGCGCGCCGCCGTGCCGTTCTTCTTCGCCTTCTCGATGGTGGCGATGGCGGCGGTCTTCACCCCGCTCGGCACCGAGATCAACGGCCAGCGCGCGTGGCTGTCCATCGGCGGGTACACGCTCCAGCCGGGCGAGTTCGCCAAGGTCGCCATCGTGCTCGGCATGGCGCTGATACTCGCCGCCCAGGTGGACGCGGGCGACCGCGACTACCCCGGCAGCCGCGCCGTTCTCCAGTCGCTCGCGCTGGCCTCCGCGCCGCTGGCCATCGTGGTGGTCGACGACCTGGGCATGGCCATGGTGATCTCCGTCATCGTGCTCGGCATCCTGCTCGCCTCGGGCGCCGCGATGCGCTGGTCCATAGGACTGATCCTCGCGGGCGTCGCCGGGGCGGTGCTGGTCTGGGCGCTGGGCCTCCTGGACGACTACCAGATCGACCGGTTCGCCGCGTTCGCCGACCCCTCCCGCGACCCGGCGGGCGTCGGCTACAACACCAACCAGGCCCGCATCGCCATAGGTTCCGGCGGACTCGACGGCAAGGGCCTCTTCCAGGGCACGCAGACCACGGGGCAGTTCGTCCCGGAGCAGCACACCGACTTCATCTTCACCGTCGCCGGCGAGGAGCTCGGCTTCCTCGGCGCCGGCGGCATCGTCGCCCTCATCGGCATCATCCTGTGGCGCGCGCTGCGGATCGCCCGGGGCGCCCCCGACCTGTACAGCACGATCATCGCGGCGGGCATCGTCGCCTGGCTCGCGTTCCAGTGCTTCGAGAACATCGGCATGGCGCTGGGCATCATGCCGGTCGCCGGGGTGCCGCTGCCGTTCCTCTCCTACGGAGGCACCGCGATGTTCGCGGCGTGGATCGCCATAGGGCTGCTCCAGTCGGTCCGGATTTGTCTCTTATACACCTCTG
>NZ_LAVK01000409.1 GCF_001083795.1 Streptomyces sp. SBT349 | reverse complement strand
CCGATGGGCCCGCTGTCGTCGGCGATCACCAGGTCCTCGGGGTCGAGGGTCCTCGCGGTGCCGTCCAGGGTGGTCAGCTTCTCCCCGGCGCGGGCACGGCGGACGGCGATCGCCCCGGCCAGCCGCCCGGGGATGTCGGCCATCGTGATGTCCAGCTGGGCCGGCTCCCGGCACGCCTCGACCTCCTCCCAGGCCACCGGCGCCGAGACGGTGGGGAGCGGGCGGGCGCGCAGCGTGTAGGGGGCGGCCGTGGTCTTGCGCGCGGCGTTCTGGCTGTGGTCGATGAAGACCTTGCCGGGGCGCAGCCGCCGGGCCATCTCGGAGATCGCGAGCCCCGGCAGGCCGGCGGCGGCCTCGACGGCCAGCGCCCTGGCGTACGCGGAGGCCCGCTCGGAGGGCGTGGGCCGCAGCGGGCACAGCAGGTGCAGGCCCTTGGAGCCCGAGGTCTTCGGGTACGCCGTGAGTCCGTCCGCCGCCAGCCGGTCGCGCAGCCACAGCGCGACCCGGCAGCAGTCGACGACGGTGGCGGGCGGCCCGGGGTCCAGGTCGAAGACCAGCCGGTCGGCGATCCCGGGTGACCCGGCCCGCCACTGGTGGGTGTGCAGCTCGGCCACCAGGTTCGCCGCCCACATCAGGCCCGGCAGGTCGTCGATCGTCACCTGGCGCATCGGCTCGGCCCCGCCGGAGCGGGGCACCTCGGCGACGTTCACCCACTCGGGGGTGCCGGGAGGGACGTTCTTGGTGAAGAAGCGCTGCCCCTCCGGGCCGTCCGGGTACCGCAGCAGGCTCAGCGGCCGATCGCGGAGATGCGGGAGGAACGCGTCGCCGTGGGAGGCGTAGTAGTGCAGCAGCTCCCCCTTGGTGGTGCCGTCGGAATAGATGACCTTGTCCAGGTTGGACAGCGTCAGGCGGCGACCCCCGACGGTGACGACAGGCATACCCTGAGAGTGGCACGAAAGGGGCAGACGATGCGAACCATATGGAAGGGGTCCATCTCGTTCGGGCTGGTCACCATCCCGATCAAGGTCGTCAGCGCGACGGAGAACCACTCGGTCTCCTTCCGCCAGATCCACACCGCCGACGACGGGCGGATCCGCTACCGCAAGGTCTGCGAGATCGACGGCCAGGAGCTGTCGGGCGACGAGATCGGCAAGGGGTACGAGACCGCCGACGGCACGGTCGTCCAGCTCACCGACAAGGACCTGGGCGCCCTGCCGCTGCCCACCGCCAGGACCGTCGAGATCCTCGGCTTCGTGCCCGTCAGCAGCATCGACCCCTACCAGCTGGACCGCTCCTACTATCTGACCGCCGACTCGGGCGCCGCCAAGCCCTATGTGCTGCTGCGCGAGGCGCTGCGCCGCGCCGACAAGGGGGCCATCGCCAAGCTCGCGATGCGCGGCCGGGAGACGCTCGCCCTCGTCCGCGCCCTGGAGGAGGACGAGGTCCTGGGGATGCACACGCTGCTGTGGCCCGACGAGATCCGCTCCGCGGGGGGCCTGGCGCCCAGCGAGAACGTCTCCGTCAGGGACGCCGAGCTCGACCTCGCCTACACGCTGATGGACACCCTCGGCGAGGTCGACATGGCCGAGCTGCACGACGAGTACCGGGAGGCGGTGGAGGCCCTGGTCACCGCGAAGCTCACCGGCAAGGTCCCGGAGATCAGCGCCGCGGAGGAGGGGCGCGGCGGCAAGGTCGTCGATCTGATGGCGGCGCTCGAGGACAGCGTGCGCAGCGCCCGTGAGGGCCGGGGCGAGGAGGGCGAGGGGGAGGAGGCGACGGTGACGCCGATCAAGAAGAGCGGGGCGAAGAAGAGCACGGCGAAGAAGACCGCCGCCAAGAAGGCGCCGCAGAAGAAGGCGGCGGCCAAGAAGACCGCCGCCAAGAAGTCGCAGGCGAAGAAGGCCGAGAGCGGCGGCGGGACCCGGGCCAAGAAGACCCAGGCGAAGAAGGCCGGCGGACGCAAACGCGCCTCGTGACCGTCACCGCCGCCTCCGGTCAGCGCGGCGGGTCGTAGGGGTAGAAGCCCGCGCCCGACTTACGGCCCAGGTGCCCCGCGGCGACCATGCGCAGGAGCAGCGGCGGTGGCGCGTACAGCGGCTCCTTGAGCTCGGCGAACATCGACTCGGCGATCGACGCGACGGTGTCGAGCCCGATCAGGTCCGCGGTCTTCAGCGGCCCGAGCGGGTGCGCGCAGCCCAGCTCCATCCCGCTGTCGATGTCGTCCCGGCCGGCGCCGCCCGACTCCAGCATCCGGATCGCGGCCAGCAGATACGGGATGAGCAGCGCGTTGACCACGAAGCCCGAACGGTCCTGGGCGCGGATGGGGTGCTTGCCCAGCAGGCCGGAGACCAGCGCCTCGGCCCGCCGCACGGTCTCCTCGGCCGTGGTCAGCGCCGGGATCACCTCCACCAGCCGCTGGACCTGCGCGGGGTTGAAGAAGTGGATGCCGAGCACCTGGGCCGGGCGCGAGGTGGCGACCGCCAGGTTCACCAGCGGGATCGCCGAGGTGTTCGACGCCAGGATCGCGTCGGGGCGCGTCACCACCTGGTCGAGCACCTGGAAGATCTCGGTCTTCACCTGCTCGTTCTCCACGACGGCCTCGATCACCAGGTCGCGGTCGGCCAGCTCCCCCAGGTCGGTGGTGAAGGTGATCCGGCCGAGCGCCGCGTCCCGGTCCTCCTCGCTGAGCCGCCCGCGCTCGGCCGCCCTGCCCAGCGAGCTGAGCAGGCGGGTGCGTCCGAACTCCAGCGCCTCGCCCGTGGTCTCGGCCACCCGGACGTCGAGCCCGGACCGCGCGCACACCTCGGCGATGCCCGAGCCCATCAGCCCGCAGCCCACCACACCGACCCGTTCGATATCGGCCATGCCCAGCCCCTTCGCCGCCCCGCGCTCCGTCGTCGCCACCCGACGGTACCCCGGCGGCGCGGGGGAGGCACGGCGTGCGCGGGCGCGCGGGGGCTCGAACCGCCGCGGTGTCCGGCTCCCGGCACCTCCGCCGGTGCCCCCGGGGTTCCGGTGGCGCCGCCCGTTGTCGCATGGTGTCCGGGTCAGGGTGTGTCGACCGGCCCTCCACCGGGTTACGTGGTCACCCTGGGCGGGGCATGCATAACGTAGAGACACGACAGGGGGCACCCGCAGATGGCACGCATCACACGCAGGGGACTGGCCGTTGCCGCGCTCGGCACGCTGGCCGGGGCCCTGACCCTGAATCAGGCGTCGGCGTCATCGTCGGCGTCACCCTCGGCCAAGCGGTCGAGGAACGGCGCCGGCGCCGCCGGGCCGACCGATGTGCGCGGCATGTGGATCGCGACGGTGGCCAACATCGACTGGCCGGGCGGGCGCGACCTGGCGCCCGAGGAGTCCCAGGCGGAGCTCGCCGGGCTGCTGGACGCGGCGGTCGACTGGAACCTGACGACGGTCTTCCTCCAGGTG
This sequence comes from Streptomyces sp. SBT349, assembly GCF_001083795.1. Lineage (GTDB taxonomy): Bacteria > Actinomycetota > Actinomycetes > Streptomycetales > Streptomycetaceae > Streptomyces. Next base: position 2,770 of record NZ_LAVK01000409.1, on the reverse strand, counting down.
AGGCCGACCGCCGACGCGTTCTGGCCGTCGCCGCACGAGCCGTGGTCGGAGTGGCTCACCGGCACCCAGGGACGGGACCCGGGCTGGGACCCGCTGGACTTCGCGGTGCGCGAGGCGCACGAACGCGGCCTGGAGCTGCACGCCTGGTTCAACCCGTACCGGGTGGCGCAGCACGACGACCCGGCGCGGCTCGCCGACGACCATCCGGTCCGGGTCCACCCGGAGTGGGCGGTGGCGTACGGCGGGCAGCTGTACTACAACCCGGGACTTCCCGAGGTCCGCGCCTTCGTCCAGGACGCGATGATCGACGCCGTCGAGAGGTACGAGATCGACGGGGTGCACTGGGACGACTACTTCTACCCGTATCCGGTGGCGGGCGAGGAGTTCGACGACGCGGACGCGTTCCGCGAGCACGGCGGCGACTTCGGCGACCTCGGCGACTGGCGACGGAACAACATCGACCTGCTGGTCCGGGAGATGCGGGAGCGGGTGGCCACGGCCAGGCCCGGAATCCCGTTCGGCGTCTCCCCGTTCGCCGTCTGGAGGAACAAGAGCACCGACCCCCTCGGCTCCGACACCAGGGGCGGCGTGCAGACCTACGACGACCTCTACGCGGACGTGCGGACCTGGGTCAGGGAGAACTGGATCGACTATGTGATCCCGCAGGTCTACTGGAACATCGGGTACGAGGTGGCCGACTACGCCGTCCTCGTGGACTGGTGGTCGGACGTCGCCGAGGGGACGGATGTCGCGCTCTGGATCGGCGAGGCGATCTACAAGGTGGGCGACCCGGCGCAGCCGGAGGCGTGGCAGGACGCGGGCGAGCTGTCCCGGCACCTGACGCTCTGCGCGGACCATCCGCAGGTGAGCGGCAATGTGTTCTACTCCGCCAGCCAGGTCGTGTCCGATCCGCTGGGCGCGATGACACGGGTCTTCGAGGACCACTACCGCGGCTGAGGGCGGAGCGCCCCGGCGCCGGACGCCATCGGCTGTCGGATTCCCACTCGTATACTCGTGCGAGCTCATGGAGGGGGAGGTGGCGACGGTGAAGCTTGCTGAGGCACTGGCGGAACGTGCGGAGGCGACGCGCCGCGTAGAACAGCTGCGAGCGCGCGTCGTCAGCAGTGCGCGGTACCAGGAAGGGGAGACACCCGCCGAGGACGCAGCTCAGCTGCTGGCCGAGGCCGGTGAGGTGCTGGACGCTCTCGAAAAGCTGATCCGGCGGATCAACCGGACCAATGCCACCGTGGAGATGGGCCAGGACGGCACGCTCACCGACGCCCTCGCACGCCGGGATGTCCTGCGGTTGCGTCACTCCGTGGTCACCGCGGCGGCGGATGCGGCGGCGGGTAACGGTGAGCGGGGATACGGTCGGCAGCTTCGGTCCGAGCTGATGATGCTTTCCGCGCTGCCGGTCGCGGAACTGCGCGGTCAGGCGGATGCACTCGCCCGGGAGATCCGCGAGGTGGATGTGCGGATCCAGCGTGCGAACTGGGAGGCCGATCTCCTGGACTGAGTGGTCCGGCAAGCTGGGACGATGTGGAGCAGGTAGCTGCTTCGGAGGCGTGCGCACACCGAGGGCCGGCGGTTTTCCAGCCCACTCCTGGTGCGTGAAGAGCAACGCGGGGGTTCGACTCCCCATCAACAGTGCAGCTCAGCAACGCGTACAGGTAATGGTGCACATCGCACGGCACATCACCACGTGCAGATCCGAGGCGGCGAGGGCGGGTTCGGGGCTTTCCACATCGCAGCACCATGGAGAACGGCTCCGTACCTGTGGAGCCAGTAGCCACGAGGACTATCCGGCAGCCAGCCCGAAACGCCGGCTCAACGCCTCGCGATGGGACACCCCTTCGCGGAACCCGCAATCGGCCTCGCCCGACGCGTTCACCGGCGGGCGCGCTGGGTGACGGCGATGCAGACCAGCACGGCCGCCGTCGTCGCGGGCGCGGCGGGGGACAGCTCCTCGCCCAGCAGCGCCACCGCCCAGACGAGGGTGAGGAGTGGCTGGGCCAGCTGTATCTGGCTGGCCCTGGCGACCCCCGCCTGCGCCAGGCCGCGGTACCAGACCAGCAGGCCGAAGAACCCGGAGCCCGCCGCGAGCCAGGCCAGCCCCGCGACGGAGGCCGCGGTGGGGGCGGCGGGCTCGGCGAGCAGCGCGAGCGCGAGCCCGGGGGCGGCGAGCGGCAGGCAGGCGATCAGGGCCCAGGAGATCACCTGCCAGCCGGGGAGCAGCCCGGCGAGCCTGCCGCCCTCGCCGTATCCGGCGGCGCACAGCAGCAGCGCGGCGAAGAGGTACAGGTCGCCACCGGCGAGCGCGCCGCCGCTGTCGGCGACCGTGAAGGCGGCCACCGCGGCGGCGCCGGCCGTGGCCGCGGCCCAGAAGAGGGGCGGCGGGCGGCTGCCGGTGCGGGCGGCCGCGTAGATGGCGGTGGTCAGCGGCAGCAGGCCCGTGACGACGGCGACATGCGCGGTGTCCGAGGTCCGCAGGGCCAGGGTGGTCAGCAGCGGGAAGCCCAGCACGCAGCCCACCGCGACCAGCGCGAGGCCCGGCCAGTGGTGGCGGCGCGGCGGTGGAACGCGGGCGGCGGCCAGGCAGCAGGCGGCGATGAGCGCGGCGAGCACGGTGCGGGCGAGGGTCACCGTCCAGGGACCGAAGCCGTCGAGGGCCTTGGCGGTGGCCGGAAAGGTGAGGGAGAAGGCGGTGACGCCGAGGGCGGCGAACGCCAGGCCGCCGCGTCGGCCGGAGCCGTTGGGGGCGGAACCGGGG
>NZ_LAVK01000408.1 GCF_001083795.1 Streptomyces sp. SBT349 | reverse complement strand
GGGTAGAGCAACGAGAAGTGGTAACGGCCGTCCGTGCGGCGGGCGATCAGCACCCGCCCGTCGGCCAGCGGCTGGAGTCTGCTCTCGGAGTCCTCCGGCTGGCGTCCGTTCCCGCCTCCGCCGGCCGCAGCGCGGGCGGCTCGGCCTGCCCCGACGCGGCGGCCTGGCGGCCCTCCGGCTCGGGAACGTTCAGCCGGGCCAGGCCGCACGGCGTCTGCGCCGACGCGTACGGCAGCAGCAGCTGCCCGTCCGCGGTCCACCGCCCCGCGCCCGCGAGCCACCCCTCGGGCACCGGCACATGCCGCACCTCCCGCTGCTGCGGCCACCACACCGCCACCCACTCCGCCTCGGGCGTGGTCATCCGCAGCGCCACCGCGCACGCCTCCGGCAGCAGCACCTGCCCCGGCTGCGCCGCGAACGGCGTCACCCGCACCCCCTCCGGGTGCAGCGCCTCGGGGAAACGGACCGGGCGATGACTGCCCAGCACCCCCCACCCGATGCGCTCGGTGCCCGGCGCGTCCGAACTCACCAGCAGCAGACCGCTGTCCGGATCGGCCAGCAGCAGCCGGTCGTTGCTGTCCTCGGAGATCCGCAGCAGCTCCGTCGGCTCCCCGCCGTGCTCCACGTCCACGGTCACGGTCCGCGTCTGCCCCGCCTCGTCCGTGCGGTCCAGGGCCAGCAGCCGTCCGTCCGTGTCCAGCCACGCCCCGCCCTCGCAGGACCCGGCCAGCACCGTGACCAGCTCGGGGCCGAACGTTCCGCCGCAGACCAGCCACAGCGCGGTGCCCGAGGGGCGGCCCGCCGTCCGGTCCTCGGCCTGCGGCGCCAGCGCGTACACCCGCGCCCCGTCCGGGGCGGGCGGCAGCAGCGTCAGCCGTTCGCTCTCCACGGCCCCCAGCGGCAGCTCGCCGGTGTCGGGGGTCGAGGGGTAGAGCAACGAGAAGTGGTAACGGCCGTCCGTGCGGCGGGCGATCAGCACCCGCCCGTCGGCCAGCGGCTGGAGTCTGCTCTCGGAGTCCTCCGGCTGGCCGCCCGGCAGCCGGACCGCGTACGGCTCCGGCCCGTCGAGCGTCCAGCGCTCGGGGCACCAGCCGCCGTCGCCGTACCCGGCGACCAGCCGGGCCGCGTAGGACCCTCCGGCCGCGATCGTCAGCGGCGCGGGCAGTAACGCCGGTCGGCCCTTCATATTCCGCTCACCTCCAGCGAGGACGCTAGGTTCGCACAGCGAGCCGGCCCAACTCGGCTTGGACGGCTTCATACATAAGGGTGACTGTTGCCGGATTCACAAGATCAACCGGGGTCCGGTGTGCTTGTCCCGCCAAGTCCGCCGGGGCACTTCCCGGGGCCGACGGGACAGGTAGCCTGGGCCCGTGCCCCTACTCTCCGACGTGATCACCGCGCTCGACACCCTATGGCCCCGCGAGCGGGCCGAGGACTGGGACGCCGTCGGCCCGGTCTGCGGTGACCCCGACGCGGAGGTGAACGGCGTGCTGTTCGCCGTCGATCCGGTGCGGGAGATCGCGGAGGAGGCCGTGGCACTCGGCGTCTCGCTCCTCGTCACGCACCACCCGCTCTATCTCCGCGGCACCACGACGGTCGCGGCCGACACGTTCAAGGGCCGGGTCGTGCACACCCTGATCAGCAACGGGATCGCCCTGCACGTCGCCCACACCAACGCCGACCGCGCCGACCCGGGCGTCTCCGACGCCCTCGCCGGCGCCCTCGGCCTGCGGGTCACGGGCCCGCTCGTCCCCGACCCGACCGACCCCGCGGGCCGCCGGGGGCTCGGCCGCCTCTGCGTCCTCGACCGGCCCCTGAGCCTGGGCGCGTTCGCCGCGCTGGCCGCGGCCCGGCTGCCCGGCACCGCCCAGGGCGTCCGCGCCGCCGGGGACCCGGACGCGCCCGTGCGCACCGTCGCGGTCTGCGGCGGCTCCGGCGACAGTCTGTTCGCCGAGGTACGCGCCGCGGGTGCCGATGCCTACCTCACCGCCGACCTGCGCCACCACCCCGCCTCGGAGGCGCGCGAGCACGCGCCGCTCGCCCTGCTCGACGCGGCGCACTGGGCCACCGAGTGGCCCTGGTGCCAGCAGGCCGCGGCCCAGCTCGACGCCGTGTCCGAACGCAACGGCTGGGGCCTGGCCACCCACGTATCCCACCGGGTCACCGACCCCTGGACCGCCCACCAGCCCTCCCCCTCTCTGCGAGTCAGCGAAGGAGCCCCCAACTGAACGCCGCGCCCGCCGATCAGATCCGACTGCTCGACGTCCAAGGTCTGGACGTCCGGCTGACCCAGCTCGCGCACCGGCGCGAGACCCTGCCCGAGCACGCCGAAGTCCGCGCGCTGGACAGCGAGATCGCCCAGCAGCGCGACCTGCTGGTGGCCGCGCGCACCGAGGAGGGCGACACCGCCCGGGAGCAGGCCAAGGCCGAGCAGGACGTCGACCAGGTCCGCCAGCGCTCCGCCCGCGACCAGCAGCGCCTCGACTCGGGCATGGTCACCAACCCCAAGGACCTGGAGTCCCTCCAGAGCGAGATCGCCTCCCTCGCCAGGCGCCAGGACGACCTGGAGACCATCGTCCTCGACATCATGGAACGGCAGGAGACCGCCGGGGCCCGCGCCAAGGAACTGGCGGCGAGCGTCGAGGAGTTGGAAGCGAAGGTCGCGGGAGCCACCGCCCGCCGCGACGCGGCGCTCACGGAGATCGAGGCGGAGTCGGACCAGGTGCGCGCCCAGCGCGCCGAGGCCGCCGCCACGATCCCGGCCGACCTGCTGAAGCTCTACGAGAAGCTGCGCGAGCAGCAGGGCGGGGTCGGAGCCGCCCGCCTCTACCAGCGGGCCTGCCAGGGCTGCCGCCTGGAGCTGAACATCACCGAGCTCAACGAGGTGCGCGCCGCCGCCCCCGACACGGTGGTGCGCTGCGAGAACTGCCGCCGCATCCTGGTCCGCACACCCCAGTCCGGGCTCTGAGCCGCGTGCGCACGTTCATCGTCGAGGCCGACGGCGGCTCCCGGGGGAACCCGGGGCCCGCCGGATACGGGGCCCTGGTCCGCGACGCGACGACCGGCGAACTGCTGGCCGAGACCGCCGAGTACATCGGCACCGCCACCAACAACGTCGCCGAGTACCGGGGGTTGATCGCCGGGCTGCGCGCGGCGTCCGCGCTCGACCCGCGCGCGGCGGTGCGGGTGCGGATGGACTCCAAGCTGGTCGTGGAGCAGATGTCGGGGCGCTGGAAGATCAAGCACCCCGACATGCGGCCCCTGGCCCTGGAGGCCCAGGGCGTCTTCCCGAGCGGCGCGGTCCGGTACGAGTGGATCCCGCGCGAGCGGAACAAGGACGCCGACCGCCTGGCCAACGAGGCGATGGACGCCGGGCGCCGCGGCGAGAAGTGGCGCCCGCGGCTGCGCGAGCCGGCGCGCGGGCCGGAGAGGCCACCCGCGGTCGGCTGGGGCCCCTCCACCGGCACCCCGACCACGTTCCTCCTGCTGCGCCACGGCGAGACGGAGCTCACGCCCCGCAAGATCTTCTCCGGCAGCGGCGGCACCGACCCCGACCTCTCGGCCACCGGCCGCGCCCAGGCCGACGCCGTGGCCGCCGCCCTCGACGGGGTCGACGCGGTGGTCAGCTCGCCCCTGGCCCGCTGCCGCCAGACCGCGGAGCCGGTCGCCGCGCGCCTGGGGCTCGACGTCCGCTACGAGGAGGGCTTCCGCGAAACGGACTTCGGCACGTTCGAGGGCCTGACGTTCGCCGAGGCCGGCGAGCGGTACCCGGACGCGATGGCCGCCTGGCTCGCCTCCCCCGAGGCCGAACCCCCGGGCGGCGGCGAGAGCTTCACGGCGGTGGCCCGCCGCGTGGCGGTGGCCCGCGACAAGACGATCGCCCGCCACCCCGGCAAGACGATCCTGGTGGTCACCCACGTCACGCCGGTCAAGACCCTGCTGCGCCTGGCCCTGGACGCCCCACCCCTGTCGATGTTCCGCATGGAGCTCTCCCCGGCCTCCCTGTCCGAGGTGGCCTACTACCCCGACGGCAACCCGAGCATCCGCCGCGTCAACGAAACGGCCCACCTGCGGTAGCGACTCCCGCTCGGGTGAATGCGTGCAAGCCCGCGCAAGCGCGTTGAACGTGACTCCTCGCCTCTTCTAGCGTGTGGGGAGAAGAAGACCGAGACGGCTCTCCAAGCCGGCGCGAGCTCCTCTACGCGAGAGGTGGCCATGGGGCTGAGGTTCATCGGCGTGGATCCGGACACCGGACAGCAGGGATCGCCAACCCTGTGGGTGGACGACACGACCGGCGAGATCGTCGTCCAGGGGTGGAAGGCGTCCGAGGAACTGGCCGCCGAGTGTGCCGCGAACCCGGCGCCGGGCCATGCCCCGGGCATCCCGCCGCACGAGGCCGTGGTGCGCATCCCGGCCCGTATGGTGCCGATGCTGAGGGAGGCATGCGATGCCGCAGAACGACTTCATTGACCTGCTCGCCAGGGCCCGGCACTCGGCGATGCACCTGGAGATGCGTGATGTCTACGACGTGGGCGACGAGACCGCCGATTACGAGCACTGGCGGCGTACGGGCGAGCGGGACACGGACCCCGAATCGGCGTACTGGGCGCCGTGGGTGCGGCTGATCGGCGCGACCACCGGCCGTGGTGTCACCGTCCGTCGCGCCCGGGTGGTCTCCGAGCCGGTGAGCGACTACATCCGGTACGAGCATGCCGGCGCCTCGGTGAACGTCGCGGCCGGAGAGCTGGTGCGCTGGCTGCCCAGGGGCAGGGCCTCCGACCTGCTCCTGCCCGGCAACGATCTGTGGGTGTTCGACGAGAGCGCCGTGTTGTTCAACCACTTCGATGGCGAGGGCAACTGGGCCACACCGAAGTGGGAGGTGCGCAGGGAAACGGGCCTCATCGCCCGGGTCCGCGCGGCTTTCGAAGCCGTGTGGGAGCGCGCCGTACCCCATGAGCGGTACGAGGTCTGACCCGGCCCGCCGGCCCGCCGATGTCCACCAACCCGTCATCCCGCGCGCGGGAAGCACGCCTCATCCTCGCCGGTCGTCTGCGTGATCTCCGCCTCGACGCGGAGATCACCGCGCGGGAACTGGCGGCCCGTTGCGGCTGGAGCGAGGCGAAGTCCTCCCGGATCGAGCACGCGAAGACACCGCCGTCCGACGCCGATATCCGCGCCTGGTGCGCCGCCTGTGGAGCGGAGGACGAGGCCGCCGAGCTCATCGCGGCCAACCGCCGGGTCGACGAGATGTACGTGCGCTGGAAGAGGCTCCACGGCCACGGCATGAGGAGGGCACAGGAGGACGTTCTGCCTCTGTACGAACGGACCAGGCACCTGCGGGTCTACGTCTCCAACGTCGTGCCGGGGGTCCTTCAGACCGAGCAGTACGCGTCCGCCCTCCTGTCGACCATCGCGCGGTTCCAGGGCACTCCCGACGACGCGCCACACGCCGCGGCGTCCCGCGTCGAGCGCTCGCGCGTCCTTTACCGCGGCCACCACACGTTCGCGTTCCTGCTGGAGGAGGCGGTGCTGCGGTACCGCATCGGGGACGCGGAGACCATGGCCGACCAGCTCGGGCACCTCTTGTCGGTGGCCGCTCTGCCGAACGTCAGCCTCGGCGTCATCCCGTTCTCAGCGCCGCGCCTGGTCTGGCCGCTGGAGGCGTTCTACCTGTTCGACGATCAGCGTGTCAGCTCCGAACTGCTGACGGCCGCGGTGAACGTGTCGGCCCCGGGCGAGATACGTGTCTACGCGCGGGCGTTCGCCAGGCTCGCCGAGATGGCGGTCCATGGCGCGGCGGCCCGCAGGCTGATCACGGAGTCGCTCTCCTCGCTGGGGTGACGCCGAGCGAACCGGTCCGCCGGCTGCCCCGGAAAGGACGCACCGGGCCGATGACGATCTACGGGCCTGGGCACTGAACCGCGGTACGGCGTAGGCGCGTTGACACGGCGGCGATGACGCGCTCGGGTGAGCCTGCGCAAGTCCACGCAAGCACATGGAGCATGCCTTCCCGCCTTTCCTAGCGTGCTGGGGAAAGGAGGTGTTCCGAATGCCCGTTGACACGTTCGAAACGCGTGTTCCAGACCCGACAGGCTGGCGGGGAATTCCGTTTGTGGTGCCTGTTCAGGCGGCGGACGGCGGAAAGCACGACGGGGGCCCGATGCCCCCCGAGGCCCCCCGCGGCCCCCCGCCCAGCGGCGGGGGCCCGTCTCCTT
>NZ_LAVK01000407.1 GCF_001083795.1 Streptomyces sp. SBT349 | reverse complement strand
GATCCACAGGTGCAGCGGCAGGCTGTGCGGGGGCGCGGCGCCCGCGGGGAGGGCGATGACCGCGCGCAGGGCGCCGCGGCGCAGCAGGGTGGCGCGGACGCGGCGGCCGGTGCGGCGGGAGGCGGCGGCGGGCGGCATGAGCAGGACGGCGGTGCCGCCGGGGCGCAGGCGCGCCAGGGCGTGCTGGACCCAGGCGAGCTCGGACTCGGTGCGGGCGGGGATGCCGTACTCCCAGCGGGGGTCGTAGGTGAGCTGGTCGTGGCCCCAGTTGCGTTCGTTGAACGGGGGGTGGCACAGCACCGCGTCGGCGGCGAGCTGGGGGAAGGCGTCGGCGAGGAGCGTGTCGCCGTCGTGGGCGCGGACGGTGGCGGTGCCGCGCAGGGCGAGCCTGAGGCTGCCGAGGCGGGCGAGGGACGCGTCGGTGTCCTGGCCGTAGAGCTCGCGGGGCGGGCCGCCGTCGCGGGAGCGGGCGGCGGCGAGCAGGGTGCAGGGGCCGCAGGCCGGGTCGAGCACGGTGTCGGCGGGCCCGGCGAGGGCGGCCATCAGCTCGGCGGTCTCGGGCGGGGTGAGGGTGAGCTGCCGGCCCGCGGTGTCCAGGTAGCGGGCCATGAGGAACTCGTAGGCGGGCGCGGGTCCCGCCTCACCGGCCAGCGCGGCGGCGGCGCGGGCCAGCGGGTCCTCGCCCGCCTCCTCGGGGACGCCCTCGCCGTGGGCGAGGAGCTGGTCGCCGACGCGGCCGAGGGCGTCGGCGGGCCCCGCGGGGTCGGAGCCGACGAGCTGCCACAGGCGTTCCCGCAGCGGGACTTCGGCGAGCTTGCCCTGGTCGCGGAGCCATTCCTCGATCTCCGGCAGGGAGAAGGTGGGGCTGGTCTCGGTCCCGCCCACGGGGCGGGGGAAGTGCGCGTAGCGGCGGCGCCAGTTGCTGACGGCGGCGCGGCCGACGCCGGCCAGCCGTGCGATTCCGGCCGCGGTGACCTCGGTGTGCTGCCCCGGCACGTGTCTGCCTCCGTTCTCCGTGGCGTGTTCTTGACCCTACCGGTGTCTTTGTCCCCACCGATACACATCAAACGCCTTGACGTCCAACAGAGTTCCTGTTGACTCGATTCACAGGCTGTGCTCTGATTAACCGAGCCGGTTCACAAGGAGTCGGTTGATTCAGGGAGGGACCTGCACCATGACCGCCACACGCTCACGCCGTTTCGCTGGGAAGCGGATGCCCGCGCTCGCCGGTGTCGCCGCCGCGATACTCGCCATGGGCGCGCTGAGCGCGTGCTCCAGCGAGGAAGAAGAGGCCCAGGAAGCCGCCGAGGAGGTCCTCGACGACCTTGAGGAGGAACTGGGCGAGACCGCGGGCGCCGGGGAGGCCGAGGGCGGCGACGAGCCCGCCGCCGACGAGGAGATCTTCGCCGCGGGCGAGACCGCCGTCTTCGACAACGGCATCGAGTACACCGTCTCCGCCGCCGAGCCCTACACGCCGACGGAGTGGGCGTTCGGCCACACCGAGGGCAACGAGCCGCAGAAGGTGTCGATCACCGTCACCAACAACAGCGCGGAGGCGTACGACACCACCTTCATCGTGACCACCGCGCGGGTGGGGGCCGACGGGGTCGAGGCCGAGGGCATCATCGACGACCCGGTCGGCATGGGCTACAACGGCTCGCTGCCGCCCGGCGAGACCGCCACCGCCGACTTCGCCTTCGACATCCCGGCGGGCGAGCCGTCCTTCTCGCTCACCGTCGAGGAGCTCCTCGAGTGGGGGGCCACCTGGGACATCACGCTCTGACGCGAGCACCCACCCCACACCGAGAAGGGAGACGGACCGTGAGCTCACCGCATCTCTCCGCGCACCAGCCGCACCACCCACACCAGCCGCATCCGCAGGGGGCGCCGTTCGGGCACCACCCGCACCCCGGTGGCGCCCCGGCGCCACCGCCGGTGCCGAAGCGGCCCGCGACCGTGGCCGTCCTGCTGCTGACGGGGCTGCTCGCCGCCGTGTCGGCCGTCTCCGGGGCAGTGGCCGTCCTGGCGGGCGGCCGGGCGACGGCCGAGGCGAACGTCGAGGACATCCTCGGCGGCGAGCTGACCGACGGCCAGATCGACGGCTTCACGGAGCTGCTGATCGACGAGCGCCAGACGCAGCTCGCGGGCCAGGCCGCGATCCTGCTGATCTTCGCCCTGCCGCTGCTGCTGTTCACGCTGCTCAGCCTCAAGGCGGCGGTCTGGGCCCGGGTCCTGGTCACCATCGCGGCGGCGATCACGCTCATCGTGACCCTCGCCGTGGCGGGCGACGACCCGCCCGGCGTCCTCAGGGCGTGCGTCACGGTCGCCGCCCTCGCCTGCCTGGCCACGCTGGTGGTCTGCTGGCTGCCGCCGAACAACCGCTACGCGCGGGACGTCAAGGCCGCCAGGCGCATCCGCCGCTGAGGCGGGCGGCGGGACCGCCGAGGCGGGCACCGGACCGCTGAGCCCCGCCCCCGTGGGCCCAGCCCTCCCGGGGCGTGAGACCGAAGTTCCCCCTCGGCCTCACGCCCCGGGAACCGTCATCGGCGGGGCGCCGTCACGACCCGGGGATCGTCGTCAGGAACTCGCCGGTCCACGCGAGGAGTTCGCGCCCGGCCAGCGGCTTGCCGCCGATCCTCGCCGTCGTGGGCCGGGGCACGAGCACCTGACGCGTGGCCCGTTTGACGACCGAGCCCGGGTAGACCCGGTTGAGCCTGAGCTCCTGGGACTCCCGCAGCTCCACCGGCGAGAACCTGATCCGGCTGCCCTGGAGCGTCACATCGCTCACCCCGCACGAGCGGGCCAGCATCCGCAGCCCGGCGACCAGCAGCAGATTCTCCACGGGCTCGGGCAGCGGCCCGTACCGGTCGGTCAGCTCCTCGCGCACCGCGCGGATGTCCTCCTCCGTGGTGGCCGCGGCGATCGAGCGGTACGCCTGGAGCCGCAGCCGTTCCCCCGGCGCGTAGTCGTGCGGGACATGCGCGTCCACCGGCAGCTCGATCTTCACCTCGAGCAGCGACTCGTCCGGCTCGCCGCCGCCCTGCTCCAGCGTCGAGCGGTAGTCCGCCACCGCCTCACCGACCATCCGGACGTACAGGTCGAAGCCGACGCCCGCGATGTGGCCCGACTGCTCGCCGCCCAGCAGGTTCCCCGCGCCGCGGATCTCCAGGTCCTTCATCGCCACGTACATGCCCGCGCCCATCTCCGTGTGCTGGGCGATGGTGGCCAGCCGCTCGTGCGCGGTCTCCGTCAGCGGCTTCTCCGGCGGGTAGAGGAAGTACGCGTAGCCGCGTTCCCTGCCGCGCCCCACCCGGCCGCGCAACTGGTGCAGCTGCGAGAGGCCGAAGGTGTCGCCGCGCTCGACGATCAGGGTGTTCGCGTTGGAGATGTCGATCCCCGACTCCACGATCGTCGTGGAGACCAGCACGTCCGAGCGCTTCTCCCAGAAGTCCACGACCACCTGTTCGAGCGCCGACTCGCCCATCTGCCCGTGCGCCGTCGCGATCCGCGCCTCGGGGACCAGCTGCCGCAGCCGCGCCGCGACCCGGTCGATGGAGTCCACGCGGTTGTGGATGTAGAAGACCTGCCCCTCGCGCAGCAGCTCGCGCCGGATGGCCGCGCCGATCTGCCGCTCCTCGTAGGGGCCGACGAACGTCAGCACCGGGTGCCGCTCCTCCGGCGGCGTGGTGATCGTCGACATCTCGCGGATGCCGGTCACCGCCATCTCCAGCGTGCGGGGGATGGGCGTGGCCGACATGGTCAGCACGTCCACGTTGGCCCGCAGCTTCTTCAGCTGCTCCTTGTGCTCGACGCCGAACCGCTGCTCCTCGTCCACGATGACCAGGCCCAGGTCCTTGAACCTGACCTCCGACGAGAACAGCCGGTGCGTTCCGATCACGATGTCCACCGCGCCCTCCCGCAGCCCGTCCGTGACCGCCCTGGCCTCGGTGTCCGACTGGAAGCGCGAGAGGGGGCGCACGTTCACCGGGAACTGCGCGTACCGCTCCGAGAAGGTGCCGAAGTGCTGCTGCACCAGCAGCGTGGTGGGCACCAGGACGGCGACCTGCTTGCCGTCCTGCACCGCCTTGAACGCCGCGCGCACCGCGATCTCCGTCTTGCCGTAGCCCACGTCACCGCAGACCAGGCGGTCCATGGGCACTGACTTCTCCATGTCCTCCTTGACCTCGGAGATGGTGGTGAGCTGGTCGGGCGTCTCGATGTAGGGGAAGGCGTCCTCCAGCTCCCGCTGCCAGGGGGTGTCCGGCGCGAAGGCGTGCCCGGGCGCCGCCATGCGCGCCGAGTACAGCCTGATGAGGTCCGCGGCGATCTCCTTGACCGCCTTCTTGGCGCGCGCCTTGGTCTTCGTCCAGTCCGCGCCGCCGAGACGGTGCAACGAGGGGGCCTCGCCGCCGACGTACTTGGTGACCTGGTCGAGCTGGTCGGTCGGCACGAACAGGCGGTCGCCCGGCTGGCCGCGCTTGGCCGGCGCGTACTCCACCACCAGGTACTCCCGGGTGGCGCCCTGCACGGTGCGCTGCACCATCTCGACATAGCGGCCGACGCCGTGCTGCTCGTGGACGATGTAGTCGCCGGGCTCCAGGGTCAGCGGATCGAGGGTCTTGCGGCGCCTGGCCGGCATCCGGGCGCCCTCGCGGCCCGCGGCCTTCTGGCCGGTGAGATCCGTCTCGGTGAGGACGGCGAGCCGCAGCGCCGGGGCGAGGAAGCCGTGCTCGACCGCGCCGCACGCCACCTGCACCACGGAGGGCGGGAGCGCGCCGGTCAGCGGCGTCTGGAGCCGGGCCGCGATGCCCTCGCCGCCCAGCACCTCGGCGGTGCGGGCGGCCGGGCCCTGGCCCTCGGTGAGGTAGACGACACGCCAGCCGTCGGCGAGCCAGCCCTTGGTGTCCGCGAGCGCGCGGGCGGTGTCGCCGCGGTAGGTCTCGGGGGCGCGCAGGCCCAGGCGCACCGTGTCGTCCTCGGAGTCCTCCTCCAGATCGGGCGAGAACGGGGAGACCGACCACCAGAGCATGCCGAGCTCCGCCGCGTGCTCGCGGACATCGGCCAGGCCGCGCAGCGAGGCGGCGCCGACGTCGATGGGCGCCTCGCCGGTGTCGGTCATGGCGGCGGCGGCCCAGGACGCCTGGAGGAACTCGTGACTGGTGGCGACCAGGTCGGCCGCGCGCGACCTGACCCGTTCGGGATCGCAGACCACGGCCATGCTGCCGGCGGGCAGCACGTCGAGCAGCAGCTCCATGTCGTCCACCAGGACGGGGGCCAGCGACTCCATGCCCTCCACGGCGATGCCCTCGGCGATCCTGCCCAGGAGCTCGTCGAGCCCGGGGTGGTGGCGGCGCAGCTCGGCGGCGCGCGCCCGCACGTCCTCGGTGAGCAGGAGCTCGCGGCAGGGCGGCGCCCACAGCCCGTGCTCGGCGACCTCCAGGGAACGCTGGTCGGCGACCTTGAAGTAACGGATCTCCTCCACGTCGTCGCCCCAGAACTCCACCCGCAGCGGATGCTCCTCGGTAGGCGGGAAGACGTCGAGGATGCCACCGCGCACGGCGAACTCGCCGCGCTTCTCCACCAGCTCGACGCGGGTGTAGGCGGCCCCGGCCAGCCGCTCCGTGATGGCGGCCAGATCGGCGGTCTGCCCACCCAGCAGGGCGACGGGCTCCAGCTCGCCGAGGCCCGCGACCTGCGGCTGGAGGACGGAGCGGACGGGCGCGACGACGACCGAGACCGGGCCCGCGCCCGGGTCGTCGGCGGCGGGGTGGGCCAGCCGCCGCAGCACGGCGAGCCTGCGGCCCACGGTGTCGGCGCGGGGCGAGAGGCGCTCGTGGGGGAGCGTCTCCCAGGCCGGGTACTCCACCACGCCGTCGGCGGGCAGCAGCGAACGGAGCGCGGCGGCCAGGTCCTCCGCCTCGCGCCCGGTGGCGGTGACCGCCAGCACGGGGCGGGAGGCGGCGCGGGCGAGCGCGGCGATGGCGAAGGGGCGGTCGGCGGGCGGGCCGACCAGGTCGACATGGCGGCGCTCGCCTTCGGCGGCTGCGGTGACCGCCCCGGCGAGGGCGGGCTCTTCGATGACGGCGTCGAGCAGGCCGTACAGACTCATGGCGGGCTTTCCATCCGGGGGTGGCAACGCGAAGCGCCCGGCACGCTCCGCGGGCCGGGGGTTCCAGGGTACGCGCCACGGGTCGGGCACCCGCGTGGCGCGGGGGCCCGACC
>NZ_LAVK01000406.1 GCF_001083795.1 Streptomyces sp. SBT349 | reverse complement strand
CCCCGGCACAGCCCCACCAGCCGCTCGAACACCTGCCGGTGCAACACCGCCTGAGGGAACGGCGCCGACTCCAGAAGATGCAGTCCGAAGCTCGGATGCTGGAACCGGTACACCGCACCCTCCTGCTCGACCACCCGTATCAGCAACGTCCCGCTCGTATAGGCCAGAACGGTCCGCAGCTGCTCCTCGGTGAACGCCTCCACCCCCTCCGCCGCCGCGCTCGCCATGGCCAGCCACACCCGCGACTCCGGAAGCCAAGCCCCTTGCGCCAGCGCCAGTGGCCGCAGCAGTTCCACCGCCCGCAGCCGCCCACCCTGGTCCAGCTGCGCCAGCTCCCGCTCCATCAGTACGTTCAACGCGTCGTTCCCGGACCCCAGATACTCGCGCAGCGCCTCACCGTCCCGCGTCTCCGGCCCCCGAGCCAGATCCCGCGCCCACAGATCCGCCACCAGGAACAGCCTGCCGCTGCGCTCCGCCACCTCCTCCGCCGCCTGCCGCACCTCCGCCGGCTCCACCGCCGCGTACGGCGACCCCGGTGCCTCCGCCAGCACCCGAGCCACATGCTGTGCGATGTCCCGCTCGGCGTCCTCGTCCTGATCCAGCGCCACCGCGGGCACGGTCTGGTCGAGCACCTCGTACAGCGTCTCCTCGGGCACCCTCCCCGGCAGCATCTGTCGCGGCTGGATCCGCGTCCCGACCAGGACCTTCACCGCTCCCAGCGCCGCCAGCGGGTTCAGCAGGTCCCGCGCGATGTCCGACGGCTGCCCGGCCGCCGCCTCGTCCAAGCCGTCGAAGACCAGGTTCAGCGCGCCCACCTTTTCGCTGATCCTCCCCACCCACCGCACACACCCCTCCGGAGACGACTCCCCGTCCTGCACCCCGGCCCGCAGCGCCAGGAACTCCAGCGCCCGCCGCAGGTCCCCGCACAGATCCCGCATCGTCCGGCCCTGGCAGTGCAACGCGGCGTGCACCGACCTCAGGCGCGGCTGCGCGTCCAGAGGCGGGGGCGCCTCGAGCGACGCGTGGAATCCCGGCTTCGTCAGCTGTGCCAGATGCCCCAGCAGCGCCGTCTTCCCCGAACCGGCCGGACCCGTCACCGCCAGGAGCCCATTCGCGTGCGTATCAAGCCATGTCACGATCCGGGCAAGGGCCCTGCGCCGCCCGGTGAACGCGGATCGCCGGCCCACGCCGCCGCCCGTCAACGGCCTGACCGCCGGCTGGCTGAGCCCTTTGCCCAACCAGTCAGCCCTTTCGTCACGCGTCGCCGTCGGCCGCAGCTCCCCGTCGAAGTACTCGTTGTGCAGAAAGCTGAACCGCAGCCGCCGCAACTCATGCCCATACGGCAACTGCACCGCCTCGGGCGCCCCCTCCCGCCTCGCCAGGATCTCCACCGCGCTCATCAAGTGCGAGAACGGCACATAGGGCGCGCTCGCCTGAAAGGGCCGGACCCTGTCCTCCGCCGTCGTCGACGGATCGTCGAGGACCTGCCGTAGCCACTCCACCCAACGCCCCTCCTCAGCGGGTTGGTTCTCCGCGGCCGTGAACACCACCGCGAAACCGCCCGCCCCGGGGTCCGGCGCCCTTCGTACCAGGTCGTCCACCAGAAGATGCGCTCGAATCCACGGCAGCGGCCTGCCCGCCCGGCAGGCGTCCACGATCAGCAGCACATCGGCCGGATCCTGACTCAGCTCACGCACCAACTCCACAACGGAGACGGCCCGATGCGCCCGCGAAAGCCCCTCGACCCCCTCCTCGTGCGTGTCGGCGCACGCGAGCACGTAGCCGTTCTCCGTCGTCTCGCCGTGCCCCGTCCAGTAGAGGATCTTGCGCTTGGCCGGGGAGCGCGCGAACCGGTCGATGCCCGTCCACACCGCGTCCCGTGTGCCATCACCCTCCAGCTCCTCCGCCTGCCCGAACCCCAGCCGGTCCCGCGCCAGTTCCGTGAACAGCTCGCGCGCCGATTCCACCCCGGCGAGATTGAGCCGCGACTGCCCGTAGCGCCCCACCGCGACCGTTCCGACCAGCCCTTCCCCCACCTGTTCGGCGCGATCGAGGAACGCGCCCGCGTGTCGCCCCCACGGTTCCATGGCATGATCCTAGAGGGGCCAAGGGGAATCGGGAGTGGCCCAGCGGAAATCGGCAATGGGGGAGCGATGGCGTACCGGGACCAGTTCACCGTGGGCGGCCGGCAGACCGGCTGCCACCTTATCGAGGGAGACGGCACTTCCCCCATCAGGGAAGAGAACATGCGCGTTCGCTACCAACCCGAACGGGTCGCGTTCCCCGAGGAGATCGGCGCCTGGCGGCGCGAGATCGACGAGGGCCAGAAGCGGGCCGAGGCCGCCGGCGAACGGTATTACTGGAACAATCCACGGTTCGCTGTCGAGCACCTGGTCATCTCCCGGACCCACAACGAGGAGGAGCCGCGGGCGATCCTGGCGCTGTGCGACGCGGATTACTACGACTTCCTGGCCACCTCCATCAATCTTGATCGGAACCAGGCGAATGGGATCAGCCTCCGGCAGGAATACCTGGAGGACCGGGACCCGGTGGAGGCCCCGGCGTTCATGCGGTGCAGTTTCGGCGTCAATGTCGCCCTGGAAACCGGCGCCGACCACATGATGGTCATGTCCCACCGCAGCAAGCACGTCGCCGGTCCGAATGCGCTGAAGTGGAATTCGTCCGCCAACGAGGGCTTGGCACGTCACCACGACCTCCCGGCCGACGGGTCCCCGATCAGCCTGCACGCCGTCGCGTACCGCGCCCTCAGGGAGGAACTGGCCGTCCGGCGCGACGACATCGGTGAGTTGGAACTGCTCGGTTTCGCGCTCGACCTGGTGAACAACCAACTGGGCTGCTTCTTCCGCGCCATCGCCCCCCGGCTGACGGAGCCGGAGCTGCGCGACCGGTGGAGCAAGGGCGTCGAGGACAAGTGGGAGCACGACGGTCACGCCTTCGTGGACGCCGCCCCCGAGTCGGTGCTGGAATTCATGCTGGGCCAGCCCGAGGAGCGATGGACCCCGCTGGCTCCGGCGCAGTTCTACCTGACCTTGGTGCGTGACGCCGTGATCGAGCACGGCGACGAGTCCTCCGGCCGGTGGGCGGTCGAGGCTGCCGAACGACGGGTCATGCGCCGCCTCGGCCTGGCCTGAGCGTCACAGCACCTCTGAGACGAGGCCCAGCACCAGCAGGACAATGAGCGCCGTGATGACGGTGGCGCCCGTGGCAGGGCCCGGCTGCGTTCCGGGTTTGCTCAGTGGCTTGGACCGTGCTGGTGTCATGGTGTGGTGTCGTGGTTCACCGCCATGTCGGGTAGGGCCAGTTCCACGTGCCGCAGGCGGTCGGGGTCGGCGATGGCCTCGATTCTGGAGATCCGGTCGTCGGTGACGGTGAAGGCCATGGCCAGGCGCAGGCGTCCGAGGGGTGCCCAGACGATTCCGGGCCTGCCGTTGACGAGGGCGGGTTCGGCGTCGCGCAGGAGGGCGGCGTGCTGGGCCCGCTGCGCGCCGGCCAGGGTGCCGCGGGTCACCTGCTGGATCCCGCGCAGGACGGCCGGCGCGCGGGTGGGACCGACCGTGGCGTCGGCCCGGTACTCCACCTCCGGGTGGAGCACGGCCATCAGAGCGGTGAGATCCCCGCGTCTGGTGGCGGTCAGGAAGGCATTCGCGAGCTGCCGCTGCCGTTCCAGGCCCGCTCTGGTCGTGGTGGCGGGTTGGGTGGTGGTGGCTGTTGTGGTGCCGGTGATGCGGCGGCGGGCGCGGCTGGCGAGTTGCCTTGTGGCTGTGGGTGAGCGTTCGAGTATTGCGGCGATTCCTTCGAAGGGCACGGTGAACAGGTCGTGCAGGACGAACGCGATCCGTTCGGCTGGTGTCAGCGAGTCGAGCACCACCAGGAGTGCCCGTCCGACCGACTCGGCCATCACGGCCTGTTCGACGGGGTCTGCGTCGGCTGTGTGGTCCATGTCCTCGGGCCCCGCTGTGTCGAGCGGTTCCTCACCTCGGGCCTGTCGCGTTCCCAGCATCGTCAGGCAGACCCGGCTGGTCACCGTGGTCAGCCATCCGCTCAGGTTCCGGATATCGCTGGCGTCGGTCTTGGCCAGGCGTAGCCATGTCTCCTGGACGGCGTCCTCGGCTTCGCTGGCCGTGCCGAGCATCCGGAAGGCGACCGCGTGCAGTCTCGGCCGTTCCGTCTCGAATCGGCTGGCCAGCGTCTCGTTGTTGTTCACGCGTCACACCTTCCGTCCGTTTCAAGTCATACAGGCAGTAGACCTGGCCGGGATCCACCCGGTCGGATCGTGCCCGGGTGGTGGAACGCAGACACGGTGAGCTTAAAACTCGCTGGCCTTCGGGCTGTTGCCGGTGCAAATCCGGTCCCGGGTACAGGGCACCATGGAACGGAGGCTCCGCTGCCGCGCTCTGCCCGCGGTCCCGGGCGCCCCGCCCCCGCGCGCGCCCGGCGGCCGGGTGCGAGGTGGAGACGCGGGCGGGTCCGCGGACGGCCCCGTGGGCGTGGCGGGTCACCGGGCAGCTCGCTCCCGACGGCAACGGGGTGGGGGTTCGCCTGTTTCCGCGACCGCGTGTGGGTCTGACGTGAATGGCCTGCCGCCGGTCCGGATGGCGCGTCAGTGAGTCGATGCGTGATGGTTGTCGCATGCGGGGGATTGGTGTCACCGGGCGCGCCACCGTCTTTGGCCGAATCCGGCAGTTCACCCGGTTCTGCCGCGGGAGTAGCGTGAGATTGCCCCTGCGGCGGGCGGGTCCTCGGGTGAGCTGCCGCGGGTGTCCTATCACATGGCACAGCCAGGAGCACCGGAGGAGAAGGAGGACCGCGATGTCATGGGTGACCAGCAGCCTTCGGGCGCTCAGCGGTGAGATGCGTGCACGGTGGCACGGGTACTTCGTCGGCTACGGGCAGCAGGACTGACGCTCGGCAGCCGGACCAGGCGCAACCCGACCGGCGGGGAGGACAGCCGCGATGTCATGGGTCATCAGGAGGCTTCGGGCGCTCAGTGGCGAGGCGCGTACGCGCCGCAACCAGTACGGCGACAGGTACGGGCACAACGCCTGACGTCCCATCCTGCGTCAGATGGGCGGACGACGACCGTGTTCCTGGACAGGAAGAGTCTGTGGCCGCATCTGCGGCGGTGGGAGGAGCAGGCCGCGGACCGCGACGGCCCGTTCAGGCTCCGCTTCGGGACGCTCTTCGTGGCCGATGCCGACGCGGCCCGGGACGTACTCGTCGACTCGGCCGGCGCCTACCTGTCCCAGTCCGGGTTCTTCCGCCTCGGGCCGCACTCCCTTCCCCCGGCGGTCCGCAGCGAAGCCTCCCGCGAACTGCTCGGGGTTCTGGCCCGGCACGACCTCCCGTCGTCGTTCGGCCTCGATTCCGCGCTCGGCGAGGTGAGTGACAGGCGCGGCCGTCTGCGACACCAGCGCTGGGGCGTCGAGCTGGTCCGGCGGTACTTCGCCCCCGTCATCGCCCACCGGCGGCACACCGAGATCAACGCCCTCGTCGACGCCTACGTGACGTCGAGCGTCGTCGCCGACGACATCGTCGGCCACGTGCTGAGGCGGTCGCACCGGACGGTGCCCGCCGTCAGGGCCGGGCTCGCCGAACAACTCGGCCGGCTGCCGGCGCGGGAAGGCGGCGCGCAGGACCTGGTCGACCTGGTGCTCGGCCTGCCCGGAGAGCTGTCCCCGGGCGATCGCGCACAGGTGCTGCAACGCCTCGTCCTCTCCACGGTCGGCTTCACCGGGGTGACTCTCGAATGGGTGGTGTTGCTCGGCATCCTGCACGGCTACGACACTCCGGCGGTGCGGCGAGAGCAGGTCCATCGGCTGGTCAGGGAGGCGCTGCGGCTGTATCCGGCCGCATGGCGCCTGATCAGGGTGGCCGCCGCCGACCACGACGTCGCCGGCGTCCGGGTCCACGAGGGCGAGCACGTCCTGATCGGCACGCACGCGATCCACCGGTCGGCGGCCGTATGGGACAGGCCGCTGGACTTCCGTCCCTCGCGCTGGGAGCGGCCGACCGACGGCCAGCGGCGCTCCTACCTCCCCTTCGGCCGAGGCGACGGCATGTGCCCGGCGAACGGCTTCGCCGTCAAAGCTCTCGAACACCTCGCCCACCTCATCCTTCACGGCCACCGGGGACACGTGCGGCTGCGCACCCGCAAGCCCCACGTCCGCACACTCCTGGCCCCACCCGCCGGCTGGACCCGCCTC
>NZ_LAVK01000405.1 GCF_001083795.1 Streptomyces sp. SBT349 | reverse complement strand
GCCTCGGGCGGGGGCGCGGGCGGGAGCTCGCCGGGCGCGGCCCCGCGCTGGTGCTGCTGCTCGGCCCACTGCCGGGCCTCGTCCGCCCCGACCCGTTCGACGGCCGCGAGCAGGTCGGCCCTGGCCGCCTCGCCGCGTTCCGCCTCGGGCAGCAGCCGGTAACGGTTGGTGGCCCGGCGCAGCGACTCCCAGGACCGGCCCGCCAGGGCCCAGCGCTGCCCCGGGCCGAAGACCTGGCGGAACCCGGTGCAGAAGAGCGTCACCCCCGCGATCGCCGCCGTCAGCCAGGGCTCGGCCTGGAGCCCGGCGGCCACCACCGTCCCCGAGGCCCCGGCCAGCGCGCCCAGCTCGATCAGCCGGTGCAGGCGGCGGTTGTTGTCCCGGACGCGCCGGTAGAAGGCGAGGTCGCGTTCGGCGAGGGCGAGCAACGGGTCGGGTGCCGTCGTCCACGCGTCGTCGTCGGGGCCCGGTCGCGACACCCGGTCACCGGCCGGGCGCGGCGGACACGGGCGGCGGGGCGGGGACCGGCGGCCCGACCCGGCGGGCGAGGACCCGGTGCGGGCCGACGCCCTCGATCACGAACTCCTCGCCCACGACCGTGAATCCCTGCCGCAGGTAGAAGCCGAGCGCCTCGGCGCGGCCGTTGCACCACAGCACCCGCGCGCCGCGGGCCGCCGCCTCGCCGGTCGCCGCCGCCAGCAGCGCGGCGCCGTAGCCGCGCCCGCGGACGGCGGGCGCCGAGGCCATGCCGCGGAACCGGTGGGCGGTCTCGTCCTCGCCCGGCAGCGGGTCGGGGAAGAGGGTGACGCAGCCGAGCACCGCCGGGTCGTCGCCCTCGTAGGCGGCGAGGTGGAACGTGTCCCGCCGGGCGTCCTCGGCGAACTCGGCCGCGGCGCGCGGGTGTCCGGGCCGCAGGACCCGCCACCGCAGGTCGAGGATCTCCGCCTGCGGGACGACGGCGGTGCGGATGGTCATACCGGCACCCTACGCCGGTGGCCTGCGGGCGATCAGGCAGGCCCGGGGGGGGTGGACTCCTCCCCGTCCGGCTCGCGTTCGAGCCGCGCCACCATGGCGAAGCCGGCCTCGGTGAGCAGCGCGGCGACGGCGTCGGGGCGGCGCAGGTGGACGTCGAGGGCGATGTCCTGCCCGAACGCCTCGGTCCTGCGCATCGGCTCGTCGCCGACCTGGAAGATGAGCAGCAGGTGGCCGCCGGGGGCCAGCACGCGGTGGAACTCGGCGAGGACGCCCGGCAGTCGGGCGTCGGGGATGTGGATGGTCGAGTAGGGGGCGGCGAGGCCGCCGAGCGTGCCGTCCTTGAGGTCGAGGGCGGTCATCGAGCCCTCCTCGAACCGCAGCCCCGGGTAGGCGCGCCGGGCCTCGGCGAGCATCCCCGGCGACAGGTCGACGCCGAACACGTCGGCGCCGAGGCCGTGGAGGTACGCCGTTCCGCGTCCGGTGCCGCACCCGACGTCCGCGACCGGCCCGGCCCCCGCTCCGCGGACGAGCTCCACGAACGCGGCGAGCAGGGCCCGTTCGAACGGCTTGCCCGCCAACTCGGTGCGGAAGTGGGCCGCGTAGTCACCGGCGACGGCGTCGTACGAGGCGCGGGTGGTGCGGAGGAAGTCCGGTTCGCTCACGGTCGGGCACCCTACCCGGCGCTCGTCCGGGTGAAGGGGGCCGGGGATCCGGTGCGGGGCGCCCCCGTCGTCTACGGTCGGCTCATGCGCTGGAAGACGTACGGCGAACGTCGGGTGTACACGGACCCGTGGGTGGACCTCTGCGTGATCGATGTCGAACTCCCCGACGGGCAGCGGCTCGACCACCGCGTCGTCCGCCTCCGCCACCTCGCGGTGGCCGCCGTGGTGAACGACCGGAGCGAGGTGCTGATGATGTGGCGGCACCGCTTCATCACGGACGCCTGGGCCTGGGAGTTGCCGATGGGACTGGTCGAGGAGGGCGAGACCCCGGTCCAGGCGGCGGCGCGCGAGGTCGAGGAGGAGACCGGCTGGCGTCCAGGACCGCTGACCCCGCTGATCTACGCCGAGCCCGCCAACGGCATCACGGACTCCCAGCACCACATCTACCGTGCCGATGGCGCGAGTTATATCGGACCGCCGACCGAGAGGAACGAGTCCGACCGCATCGAGTGGATTCCCCTGTCCGACCTCCGCACGATGATCGACACCCGTGAGGTGATCAGCAGCGGCACCCTGGTCGGCGTCCTGTACCTGCTGCTCGACGAGGCGGCGGGCGCGCCGGCGAGAGACTAAGCCTTGGCTTATATAAGTGATGGCTGATACCTTGCCTCCCGTGCACGCGTTCGATGTTCTGGGAGATCCGGTGCGGCGGCGGATTCTTGAGCTGCTCGCCGACGGGGAGCGGGCCGCGGGAGACGTGGCCGGTGCGGTGCGGGGGGAGTTCGGGATATCGCAGCCCGCCGTCTCCCAGCATCTGCGGGTGCTGCGCGAGTCCGGGTTCACCCAGGTGCGGGCGGAGGGGACGCGGCGGCTGTACGCCGTCGCCCCCGAGCGGTTCCGCGAAGTGGACGCGTGGCTCGACCACTTCCGCCGGTTCTGGGACCAGCGGCTCGACGCCCTCGGGACCGAGCTCGCCCGGGGCCGCCATCACGCACGAAGGGAAACCGACGATGAGTGATCTCGTCGACCGGATCAACGCCGTCCGCCGCGAGGTCGGCGGCAGGACGCTGCCCGGCGGGGACGCCACCACGGTGGTGCTCAGGCGGAGTTATCCGTACCCCGTCGAGGACCTCTGGGACGCCTGCACCGCGCCCGAGCGCATCGCCCGCTGGCTGGCCCCCGTCTCCGGCGACCTGCGCCTGGGCGGGAGGTACCAGCTGGAGGGGAACGCCGGTGGCGAGGTGCTCCGTTGCGAGCCGCCGACGCTGATCTCGGTGTCCTGGATCTTCGGTGAGGCACCCGAGGGCACCTCCGAGGTCACGGTGCGGCTGACCGCCCAGGAGACGGACGGGGGCGGGAGCGCCACGCTGTTCGAGCTGGAGCACGCCGCCGTTCCCGACCCCTCGTTCTGGGACGAGTACGGCCCCGGGGCCGTCGGCGTCGGCTGGGATCTGGCGCTGCTCGGGCTCGACCACCACCTGGACGGGGCGGACCTCCCCCGCGAGGAGGAGATGCATCTCGTGCCCGAGGGAAGGGCGTTCATCCTCGCCAGCTGCGAGAGGTGGGGCGAGGCGCATGTGGCGTCGGGCGTGCCGGAGGCCGATGCCGGGCGTTCGGCGGGCAACACCGCCGCCTTCTACGCACCGCCGCCCCCCCGAGAACGGCTGAACGCCCGGCACCCGACGCCGACCGACGCCCGACGCCGGTCACGCCCCGCGCCCGCCGCGTCGTGACCGGCCGGGGCGCGGCCGGTCACGACGGCGGGGCGCGGCGCGGCTCAGGCGGCGCAGTACTCCGCTTCGAGACCCGCGGCCCGGTAGGCGCAGTCCGCGTAGGTCAGCAGCGTCAGCACGGCCTCCCGGTTGCGGCTGGTCTCCCGGTCGATCACGCTCCCCGGCGGGTAGAACCCGCCGCCGGCGCCGGACGTCGGGTACATCTCGAAGGTGAACGAGAAGATCCCCTGGTCCGCCCAGAGCCAGTCGTTGATCGAACCGTCCGTGATGTACAGGTCGCTCGACTGCTGCGGGGTGTAGCCGTTGCTGTCGGCCATCGCGGTGCCCAGCGCCTCGAACGCCGCGGCGTCGTCCGCGGTGAGGCCGGGCGCGGTGTCCGCGTAGGTGTGGCCGTAGGGCCACAGCACCAGTTCGCCGTAGGTGTGGAAGTCGATGTGCGCGGTGATCTGCTGCTCCCCGCCGACCACCCGGCCGCGCACGAAGTCCGCGACGACCCCGGTCTCCGGGGCGGACTCGGGGCCGGCCCCCCGGTAGGTGTCGCTGCCGGGCGAGCCGGAGGAGCCGCCGCAACAGCCCCACTCGTAGGCCCAGTTGCGGTTCAGGTCGGTCCCGACGGCGGAGGAGCCGGAGTTGGGCTCCCGGTTCTTGCGCCAGCTGCGGAACGAGCCCGACTCCTGGTCGTGGACCTTGCCGTCCGGGTTGACCGTGGGGATCAGCCACACCTCGCGGGTGTCGAGCAGGGCGGTGACCTCCGGGTCGGTGCCGTACTGGGAGGTCAGCTCGGTGAGGGTGTAGAGCGCCATCTCGACGGTCAGGTGCTCCCGGGCGTGCTGGTTGTGGGTGAACAGCACCTCGGGCTCGTCCTCGTCGACGCCCACGTCGGCGCTGACCTTGACGGCGACGATGTCGCGGCCCTCGTACGACTGGCCGATGACCTGGCTGCTCACCAGGTCGGGGTGGGCGGCCTCGGCGGCGTCCACGGCGGCCAGCGTCTCGGCGTAGGTGTGGTAGTCCGCGGGCGCGGCGGCGGCGCCGGGCCCGCCGCGCTCGGTCGGGGCGGTGAGGGCGGTGAGGTCGTAGCCGAGGCCGGTCAGGCGCTCGGCGTCGGCCTCGTCCGCGGTGATCACCACGGAGTCGGCGCCTATCTCGTCGATGGCGGTGCCGGTGCGGGCCAGGGCCGTGCGCTGCTCGGCCGTGGCCACGCCGTCGACCTGGTACTGCCGGACGGTGGCCGCCGCGGGCGCCGACGCGTCGGGGGCCGCGGTGGCCTGCGTGCCGGTGGCGAGGGCCAGGGCGAGGGTGAGAACGGTCGCGGCGGTGGCGGTCCGCCTGCCGCGCGGGAATCTGCGCATGCGCATCTCCAGGGTGGGGGTGGCGCCATGATCGCGACAATGGCATGGTCAGGTCAATAAGGCCCCGGTCCTGCCGCACCGGCGCGGCGGCCCCCGCGCCGGGCCGAGCCCGGCCCGGCCGCACCGCACCGCACCGCGCCGGGCCGCCTCAGGCGGCGGGAAGCAGGGAGTCCAGGGGGGTGGCCCGGTCCGCGAGGGCCTCGGGGTCGACCGGATGACCGGTGCGGATCAGGTGCTGAATGGGGGCGGTGACGTCCCAGACGTTCATGTTGAGGCCCGCGAGCACGTGGTTGTCGCGCAGCCAGAACGCGATGAAGGCGCGTTTGGCCACGTCGCCCCGGAAGACCACGCGGTCGTAGGTGCCCGGCGGGGCCCAGCCCGAGTATTCGAGGCCCGCGTCGTACTGGTCGGAGAAGAAGTACGGCACCCGGTCGTAGGCGACCTCCTGGCCGAGCATCGAACGGGCCGCCGCCGGGCCGGAGTTGAGCGCGTTGGCCCAGTGCTCGACGCGCCGCCGCGCCCCTCCCCCGGGCCCGGGGGCCCGGGAGGTGCCCCCATGGCCCGGCTGCGCCACCGCGGCGACGTCCCCCGCGGCGAAGATCCTGGGATCGCTGGTGCGCAGCGCCGGGTCGACGGCGATCCCGCCGCCCTCGGCCAGGTCGAGGCCCGCGCCCTCGGCGAGCGCCGTGCGCGGCCCCGCGCCGATGGCGGCGAGCACGGCGCGGGCGGGGAGTTCGCGGCCGTCCTCGGTGCGGACCCCCGCGACCATGCCGTCCCGCCCGGTGATCTCGGCCGGCCGCGTGCCGAAGTGGAACGCCACGCCGTGCTCGCGGTGCAAGTCGGCGAGGATCGCGCCCAGTTCGGGCCCGAGCACCGCGTGCAGCGGGGTGGGACCCGGCTCCACGACGGTGACCTCGGCGCCCAGCGTCCGTGCGGCGGCGGCGACTTCGAGCCCGATCCAGCCCGCGCCCGCGATCACCAGGGGCTCCCCCGCCCTGGCCCTGCTGGTCAGCACGCCGCGCAGGTGGTCGGAGTGCGCGAGCCGCCGCAGGTGGTGAACGTTCGCGAGCTGGGTGCCGGGGATGCCCAGGCGGTGCGGCTCGGCGCCGGTGGCCAGCAGCAGGGCGTCGTAGGGCAGCCGGGTGCCGTCGCCGAGTCTGACCTCGCGGACGGAGGGGTCGACGGCGACGGCGGGCTGGCCGAGGTGGAGTTCGATGCGGTTGTGGGCGTACCAGCCGGGGGCGTGGACGAAGACGCTCTCCCGCTCGGCCCGACCGGTCAGATAGTCCTTGGAGAGCGGGGGACGTTCATAGGGCTGCTCGTGTTCGTCGCCGATGAGGATCACCCGGCCGGCGAAGCCCTCCTCCCGCAACGTCTGGGCCGCCTTGGCCCCGGCCAGTCCGCCGCCGATGATGACGAACGTCCGCTGTGTGCCGTCCACGCAGTGCCTCCGATCAGGTCTGCCAACCCCAAGGAGCCTGCCCCACCGGCGCCGTGGCCGGAAGGGGGCAGGCTCCTTGGGGTTGGCAGACCTGATCGGAGGCACTGCGTGGAC
>NZ_LAVK01000404.1 GCF_001083795.1 Streptomyces sp. SBT349 | reverse complement strand
CCCCAGCTCCACGGCCATCGCCCGGCCCGCCCCCCGGGTGGCCCCGGCGACCAGGGCGATCCTGCCCGCCAGCGGCCCGTTCCGCCGCTGTTCCCGTTCTCCGTCGTGCATGCGCCCGTCCTTCTCCATCGCCGCGTACGGCGTCCTCTCCGACGGGAACGACCCTGGCAGCCAATCCGGACACCTTCTGTCCGGCTTTCCTGGCGTCTTCCGGCACGTCCCGCGTGCGCGGCGCCCGCGACGCGATCATGCTGTTGCCGTGATGGACGAGACGGACTTCTGGGACATCATCGACAGCACCAGGCGCGAGGCGGGCGGCGATCCCGACGTGCACGCCGACGCCCTGGTCGAACGCCTCGCCGGTCTCGACCCGGAGGCCGTCACCGACTTCGCGCGGCACTTCGAGGCGCGGTTCGCGCGCGCCGGGCGCTGGGACCTGTGGGGCGCCGCCTGGGTGCTGCTCGGCAGCGCGGGCGACGACACGTTCGAGAACTTCCGCTGCTGGCTCATCGGCCAGGGCCGCGGCCTCTTCGAGGGCGCGCTCGCCGACCCCGACGCCCTCGCCGGCCTGCTGCCGGGCGACTTCGACCCGAGGACCGAGGGCGAGGCGGAGGAGCTGGGCTACGCCGCCTACGACGCGTACGAGCAGCTGACGGGCGAGCAGCTCCCCGGGCTCGGCATGCCCCAGCCGCAGCCCGAACCCGAGGGGGAGCGGCCCGACTTCGAGGACGACGCGGCCCTGGCGGCGGCGTACCCCCGCCTGTGGGCGCGTTTCCGCGGACCCGGGGCCCCGCCGGGGCGCCCCGAGCCCTGATCCACCAGGATGGGCCCATGGAGCCTCGCCGCATCGCGATCACCGGCAGCCACGGACTCATCGGCGGAGCCCTGGCGGGCACCCTGCGCGCCGAGGGGCGCGACGTGGTGCGGCTGGTGCGCCGGGAGCCGCGCGCCGGGGACGAGCGGCGCTGGGACCCCACGGGCCGGGACCCGGAGGCGAACGCCGCCGCCCTCGACGGCTGCGACGCCGTCGTGCACATGGCGGGCGCCGGGGTCGCCGACCGGCGCTGGACCGCCCGGTACAAGCGGGTCATCCGCGACAGCCGGGTGCTGGGGACGGCCGCCGTCGCCGAGGCCATCGCCTCGCTCGCCACCCCGCCGAGGGTGTTCCTGTCCGGCAGCGCCATCGGCTTCTACGGCTACACGGGGGACCGCGAGGTGGACGAGCGGACGCCGGGCGGCACCGGGTTCCTCGCCGACGTCGCCCGCGACTGGGAGGCCGCCGCCGCGCCCGCGGAACGGGCCGGGGTGCGCACCGTCCTGATCCGGACCGGCCTCGTGGTGGCCAGGTCCGGCGGCGCGTGGGGGAAGCTGTTCCCCCTCTTCAGGGCCGGGCTCGGCGGCCCGATCGGCGGGGGCCGGCAGTACTGGAGCCCCATCGCGCTGGACGACTACCTCGCGGCGCTCCGCTTTCTCATGGACGAGGCCGACGACGTGTCGGGCCCGGTGAACCTGACGGGCCCCCACCCCGTCACCAACCGCGAGGCGACCCGCGCGATGGGGCGCGTGCTGCGGCGGCCCACGCTGTTCCCCGTTCCGGCGGCGGTGCTGCGCGTGGTGCTCGGGGAGTTCTCCCAGGATGTGGTGGGCAGTCAGCGGGTGCTGCCCCGGCGGCTGCTGGACGCGGGGTTCACGTTCGAGCACCCCACCGTCGAGGACGCCGTGCGGGCCGCGCTCGCCCGGCGCGGGTAGGGATCGGCCGCTCCGCCCGCGTTGTGCTACCTCTGTGCGCCCATGCCCGCTGCATGCGCTCTGTCGCATTCCGCCCGGCGTGAGAGGGTCGGCTCCGGTTCGGGCATCGCCCGTGCCAGGAACGGGCATTCAGCACGGGGGCTCACCAGGCCACCGCCTGAACCGAGCCCGCCGCACTGACGCACCGACCCCTCACCGGGAGGCCACGTGCTCAAGCGCCGAACGCCCCGGGCGTTCTCCGACATCGTCATCATCGGGGGCGGAACGGCAGGGCTTGCCGCCGCCCACCACCTGAGCGCCGCCGGACTCACGGTGACCGTTCTCGAAGCGGCGGACCGGATCGGCGGCCGGATGGCCACCGAACACCGCGACGGCTTCCGCCTCGACCGCACCGGCCAGCTGTCCCTGGCCGACTCCCCCGCCCTGCGGGGGCTGCCGCGCCCGCTGCCGCTGCGGCGGCTGACCGGCGGGATCCTGCTGCGCGGCCCGGCCCACGCGCACCGCATCGGCGAGGCCGACGGCCACCGGCAGGAGGCTCAGGCGCCGGGGCCGCACGTGCTGGCCCCCGCGTTCGACCGGATCTGGCTGCGCGCCCATCTGGCGCGGCTCGGCCGCTGCCCCGACGCGCGGCTGCGGGCCAGACCCGAGCTGACCGCGGCCGGCGCGCTGAGCGCCCGCGGCATACCACCCCACATAGCCGAGAGCTCGCTGCGCCCCCTGCTGTCCGCGCTGCTCCACGATCCCGAGCTGGCGACGTCGAGCCGCCTGGGCGACCTGACGCTGCGGGCGTTCGCGCGGCGGGGGCTGAGCCTTCCGGCGGGCGGCGCGGAGGCGCTGCCGCGGCTGCTGGCCGCCGGGCTGCCGGCGGGCTCGGTGCGGACCGGGGCGCGGGTCGTGTCGGTGGCGACCACGGTGGTGACGACGGAACGGCACGGGGCGTTCCGGTGCCGGGCCGTCGTGGTGGCCACCGGCGCCGCCGAGGCGGCCCGGCTGCTGCCGGGTCTGCGGGTGCCGGACTTCAGGCCGGTGACGGTGCTGCACCACGCGGCGCCCGCCGCGTTGCCCTCGGGGGCGACGCTGATCGTGGACACGGGCGGGCGGGGTCCCGTCGCCCACACGATGGCCGCCTCGGCGGCCGACCCGTCGCGGGCTCCCGAGGGGTCGACGCTGGTGACCTCGGTGGTGCTCGGCGCGGCGGCGGGCGAGCCGGCCGAGCTGCTGGACAAGGCGGCGCGCGGGCAGCTGGGCGAGATGCACGGGACGGCGGAGGACGACTGGGAGCTGCTGGCGGCCCACCACGACCCGCAGGCGGTGCCGGTGGTGCCGCCGCCGTTCTCCGGGGTGCGGCCCGTCCGGCTGCTCGACGGCCTGTACATCTGCGGCGACCACCGGGACGCGCCGGGCCCGGCGCGTCCCGGTGGTCGCCGCAGATGTACAGGCCGTCGAGCAGCCGGACGGGCCGCACCCCGGAGAACGGCGGCGGCACCACCGGCACCGCCTGCGGGTCGTGGTGGGCCGCCAGCAGCTCCCAGTCGTCCGCCGCCGTCCCGTGCATCTCGCCCAGCTGCCCGCGCGCCGCCTTGTCCAGCAGCTCGGCCGGCTCGCCCGCCGCCGCGCCGAGCACCACCGAGGTCACCAGCGTCGACCCCTCGGGAGCCCGCGACGGGTCGGCCGCCGAGGCGGCCATCGTGTGGGCGACGGGACCCCGCCCGCCCGTGTCCACGATCAGCGTCGCCCCCGAGGGCAACGCGGCGGGCGCCGCGTGGTGCAGCACCGTCACCGGCCTGAAGTCCGGCACCCGCAGACCCGGCAGCAGCCGGGCCGCCTCGGCGGCGCCGGTGGCCACCACGACGGCCCGGCACCGGAACGCCCCGTGCCGTTCCGTCGTCACCACCGTGGTCGCCACCGACACGACCCGCGCCCCGGTCCGCACCGAGCCCGCCGGCAGCCCGGCGGCCAGCAGCCGCGGCAGCGCCTCCGCGCCGCCCGCCGGAAGGCTCAGCCCCCGCCGCGCGAACGCCCGCAGCGTCAGGTCGCCCAGGCGGCTCGACGTCGCCAGCTCGGGATCGTGGAGCAGCGCGGACAGCAGGGGGCGCAGCGAGCTCTCGGCTATGTGGGGTGGTATGCCGCGGGCGCTCAGCGCGCCGGCCGCGGTCAGCTCGGGTCTGGCCCGCAGCCGCGCGTCGGGGCAGCGGCCGAGCCGCGCCAGATGGGCGCGCAGCCAGATCCGGTCGAACGCGGGGGCCAGCACGTGCGGCCCCGGCGCCTGAGCCTCCTGCCGGTGGCCGTCGGCCTCGCCGATGCGGTGCGCGTGGGCCGGGCCGCGCAGCAGGATCCCGCCGGTCAGCCGCCGCAGCGGCAGCGGGCGCGGCAGCCCCCGCAGGGCGGGGGAGTCGGCCAGGGACAGCTGGCCGGTGCGGTCGAGGCGGAAGCCGTCGCGGTGTTCGGTGGCCATCCGGCCGCCGATCCGGTCCGCCGCTTCGAGAACGGTCACCGTGAGTCCGGCGGCGCTCAGGTGGTGGGCGGCGGCAAGCCCTGCCGTTCCGCCCCCGATGATGACGATGTCGGAGAACGCCCGGGGCGTTCGGCGCTTGAGCACGTGGCCTCCCGGTGAGGGGTCGGTGCGTCAGTGCGGCGGGCTCGGTTCAGGCGGTGGCCTGGTGAGCCCCCGTGCTGAATGCCCGTTCCTGGCACGGGCGATGCCCGAACCGGAGCCGACCCTCTCACGCCGGGCGGAATGCGACAGAGCGCATGCAGCGGGCATGGGCGCACAGAGGTAGCACAACGCGGGCGGAGCGGCCGATCCCTACCCGCGCCGGGCGAGCGCGGCCCGCACGGCGTCCTCGACGGTGGGGTGCTCGAACGTGAACCCCGCGTCCAGCAGCCGCCGGGGCAGCACCCGCTGACTGCCCACCACATCCTGGGAGAACTCCCCGAGCACCACGCGCAGCACCGCCGCCGGAACGGGGAACAGCGTGGGCCGCCGCAGCACGCGCCCCATCGCGCGGGTCGCCTCGCGGTTGGTGACGGGGTGGGGGCCCGTCAGGTTCACCGGGCCCGACACGTCGTCGGCCTCGTCCATGAGAAAGCGGAGCGCCGCGAGGTAGTCGTCCAGCGCGATGGGGCTCCAGTACTGCCGGCCCCCGCCGATCGGGCCGCCGAGCCCGGCCCTGAAGAGGGGGAACAGCTTCCCCCACGCGCCGCCGGACCTGGCCACCACGAGGCCGGTCCGGATCAGGACGGTGCGCACCCCGGCCCGTTCCGCGGGCGCGGCGGCGGCCTCCCAGTCGCGGGCGACGTCGGCGAGGAACCCGGTGCCGCCCGGCGTCCGCTCGTCCACCTCGCGGTCCCCCGTGTAGCCGTAGAAGCCGATGGCGCTGCCGGACAGGAACACCCTCGGCGGGGTGGCGAGCGAGGCGATGGCCTCGGCGACGGCGGCCGTCCCCAGCACCCGGCTGTCGCGGATGACCCGCTTGTACCGGGCGGTCCAGCGCCGGTCGGCGACCCCGGCGCCCGCCATGTGCACGACGGCGTCGCAGCCGTCGAGGGCGGCGGCGTTCGCCTCCGGGTCCCGGCCCGTGGGGTCCCAGCGCCGCTCGTCCCCGGCGCGCGGCTCCCGGCGCACCAGCCGCACCACGTCGCGCCCCTCGGCGCGCAGGGTGCCCGCCTGGGCTCCGCCGATGAGTCCGTGGCTGCCGGTGATCGCGATGCGGCGAGGCTCCATGGGCCCATCCTGGTGGATCAGGGCTCGGGGCGCCCCGGCGGGGCCCCGGGTCCGCGGAAACGCGCCCACAGGCGGGGGTACGCCGCCGCCAGGGCCGCGTCGTCCTCGAAGTCGGGCCGCTCCCCCTCGGGTTCGGGCTGCGGCTGGGGCATGCCGAGCCCGGGGAGCTGCTCGCCCGTCAGCTGCTCGTACGCGTCGTAGGCGGCGTAGCCCAGCTCCTCCGCCTCGCCCTCGGTCCTCGGGTCGAAGTCGCCCGGCAGCAGGCCGGCGAGGGCGTCGGGGTCGGCGAGCGCGCCCTCGAAGAGGCCGCGGCCCTGGCCGATGAGCCAGCAGCGGAAGTTCTCGAACGTGTCGTCGCCCGCGCTGCCGAGCAGCACCCAGGCGGCGCCCCACAGGTCCCAGCGCCCGGCGCGCGCGAACCGCGCCTCGAAGTGCCGCGCGAAGTCGGTGACGGCCTCCGGGTCGAGACCGGCGAGGCGTTCGACCAGGGCGTCGGCGTGCACGTCGGGATCGCCGCCCGCCTCGCGCCTGGTGCTGTCGATGATGTCCCAGAAGTCCGTCTCGTCCATCACGGCAACAGCATGATCGCGTCGCGGGCGCCGCGCACGCGGGACGTGCCGGAAGACGCCAGGAAAGCCGGACAGAAGGTGTCCGGATTGGCTGCCAGGGTCGTTCCCGTCGGAGAGGACGCCGTACGCGGCGATGGAGAAGGACGGGCGCATGCACGACGGAGAACGGGAACAGCGGCGGAACGGGCCGCTGGCGGGCAGGATCGCCCTGGTCGCCGGGGCCACCCGGGGGGCGGGCCGGGCGATGGCCGTGGAGCTGGGG
>NZ_LAVK01000403.1 GCF_001083795.1 Streptomyces sp. SBT349 | reverse complement strand
GGGGAAAGGCCCGGCCAGGGGCGGGATCGGGGGCGGACGGCCGGGCCGCGGGCCACTCCGCGGCGGTACGCGTCCCCTAGGGGGCGGATTCCGACCGCCCTACCGGAGTGGGACGCGCGGGGTGCACAATCCCACTAGCGTCGTCGTCGTGAGCGTGATTAAGACCGAAAGCCTGACGAAGCGGTACCCCAAGGTGACCGCTCTTGACCGGCTGACCGTGGACATCGGGCCGGGCGTCACGGGCCTGGTCGGCGCCAACGGGGCTGGCAAATCGACCCTGATCAAGATCCTCCTGGGCCTGGCCCCGGCGACCGAGGGCACGGCCGAAGTGCTGGGCAAGAACTCGGCCGAGGAGGGCGGCGCCATCCGCGAGCAGGTCGGGTACATGCCCGAGCACGACTGCCTGCCGCCCGATGTCTCGGCCACCGAGTTCGTCGTGCACATGGCGCGCATGTCCGGCCTGCCGCGCACCTCGGCGCGCGAGCGCACGGCCGACACCCTGCGCCACGTCGGCCTGTACGAGGAGCGGTACCGCCCCATGGGCGGCTACTCGACCGGCATGAAGCAGCGGGTCAAGCTCGCCCAGGCCCTGGTGCACGACCCGCGCCTCGTGCTGCTCGACGAGCCGACGAACGGGCTCGACCCGGCCGGGCGCGACGAGATGCTGGGCCTGATCCGCCGCATCCACAGCGACTTCGGCATATCCGTGCTGGTCACCTCACACCTGCTCGGTGAACTGGAGCGCACCAGCGACCACATCGTGGTCATCGACGGTGGCAAGCTGCTCCGTTCCCAGACCACGGCGAGCTTCACCGAGGTCACCGCGTCACTCGCCGTCGAGGTCACCGACAGCGACGCGCACCCGGACGGCACCGGCGCGCTGACCGCCGCGCTCGCGGGCCGCGGCCTCGCCGTGACCGCGGGCGCCGGCCACCTCGTCTATGTGGACGCCGCCGAGGACGCGGTCTACGACGCGGTGCGCGACACCATCGCCGACCTGGGCCTCGGCCTGATCCGCATGGAACAGCGCAGGCACCGCATCGCCGAGGTGTTCCAGGACGAGCAGGCCGCCGCCGTGGCGATGGCCCAGGAGGTGACCACATGAGCAGCCAGGCGATGCCCCCGGTTCCCGCGGGCCACGGCGTGCGCGGGCCGGACGCGCCCGCCCACGACGCCCGCATCCACGACATCGGCTACCGGCGCTACGACGGCGAGCGCCTGGGCGCGATGTACGCGCGCCGCTCGCTTCTCGTCCACTCGCTGCGTGGCGCGTTCGGCCTCGGCCGCTCGGCCCGCGCGAAGGTGCTGCCGTTCGGCCTCTTCGCGATCATGTGCCTGCCCGCCGTCGTGATGGTGGCGGTCGCGGTGACGACGGGCCTGGACGAGCTGCCGATCGACTACACCGCCTACGCCATGTTCCTGCAACCGATCATCGGCCTGTACCTGGCGCTGGCCGCCCCGCAGATGGTCTCGCTCGACCTGCGGTTCAAGACGATCCCGCTCTACTTCTCGCGCCCGATCGACCGCTCCGACTACGTCGCGGCCAAGGCGGCGGCGCTGGCCGTGGCGCTGTTCCTCTTCATCGGCATCCCGCTGGTGATCGCCTACGCGGGCGGCCTGCTCGCGGAGCTCGGGTTCGGCGGCCAGACCACCGCGTTCCTGCGCGGCCTGCTGATGACGGCCATCTTCTGCGTCCTTCACTCCGTGATCTCGCTGCTGATCGCCTCGTTCACGCCGCGCCGCGGCTTCGGCGTCGCGGCCATCATCGCGGTGCTGACCATCCCCTACTTCGCGGCCACCGCGATCATGGCCGTCGCCGACGAGCAGGGGAACACCGACGCGGTCGGCTGGCTGGCGCTCTTCTCTCCCGGCACGCTGATGGAGGGGATCGAGGCCACGTTCCTCGGCGGCGAGGTGGAGTTCCCCGGCGAGGTCATGCCGAGCGACGCGGCGGGCGTCGCCTACCTGGCGGCCACCGCCGCCCTCACCGCCCTCTGCTACGTCCTGCTGACGCGCCGCTACCGGAAGGCGGGCCTGTGACCACCGTCCACATCGACAAGACGTCCCGCTGGTTCGGCAACGTGGTCGCCGTCAACGACGTGACCATGGACATCGCCCCCGGCGTCACCGGCCTCCTCGGGCCCAACGGCGCGGGCAAGTCCACCCTCATCCACATGATGAGCGGCTTCCTCGCCCCCTCCTCGGGCGCCGTCACGCTGGACGACCGCCCGATCTGGCGCAACGCCGCCGCGTACCGCGACATCGGCCTCGTCCCGGAGCGCGAGGGCATGTACGACTACCTCACGGGCGGCGAGTTCGTGCTCGCCAACGCCGAGCTGCACGGCCTGCCCGACCCGAAGGGCGCCGCCCGCGTCGCGCTGGACACGGTCGACATGTCGGCGGCGGCCGACCGCCGCATCTCCACCTACAGCAAGGGCATGCGCCAGCGCGTGAAGATGGCGTCCGCGCTGGTCCACGAGCCGTCGGTGCTCCTGCTCGACGAGCCGTTCAACGGGATGGACCCGCGCCAGCGCATGCATCTGATGGAGCTGCTGCGGAAGATGGGCGACGAGGGCCGCACGGTGCTGTTCTCCTCGCACATCCTGGAGGAGGTCGAGCAGCTCGCCACCCACATCGAGGTGATCGTCGCGGGCCGCCACGCCGCCTCGGGCGACTACCGCAAGATCCGCCGCCTGATGACCGACCGCCCGCACCGTTACCTCGTCCGGTCCTCCGACGACCGCGCGCTCGCCGCGGCGCTGATCGCCGACGAGTCCACCAGCGGCATCGAGTTCGACGCGGGTGAGCGCGCCCTGCGCGTCCAGGCCGTCGACTTCGGGCGCTTCACCACCGAACTCCCGCGGCTGGCACGTGAGCACGGGATCCGGCTGCTGACGGTCTCCCCGTCGGACGAGTCCCTGGAGAGCGTCTTCTCCTACCTGGTCAGCGCGTAAGGAATGTGAGATGTCCGCGATCTACAACCACACCGTCGCCCGTCTGACCTACCGGGCGCTGCTCGGCCGGCGACGCGCGCTGATCCTGCTGTCCCTGCCCGCGCTGCTGCTGGTCATCGCCGTCGTGGTGCGCGCGCTCGGCGGCATGGACGACCGTGCCGCGACGGAGATCCTCGGCGCCTTCGCCCTCGCCTCGATGGTGCCGCTGATCGGCGTCATCGCGGGAACGGGCGCGATAGCGCCGGAGATCGACGACGGCTCCATCGTCTATCTGCTCTCCAAGCCGCTTGACCGCATGACGATCATCGTCACCAAGCTGTTCGTGGCGATCGGCGTGACCGTGGCGTTCACGACGGTCCCGATCCTGCTGGCCGGGATGATCCTCAACGGCAACAGCCAGCAGATCGCCACCGCGTTCACCGTGGCGGCGGCCGTCGCCTCGGTCGCCTACAGCGCCGTCTTCCTCCTGCTGGGGACGGTCTCGCGCAACGCCGTCGTGTTCGGCCTCGTCTACGCGCTGATCTGGGAGGCCGTGTTCGGCAGCGTGGTCCCGGGGGCGCGGACGCTGTCGATCCAGCAGTGGTCGCTCGCCCTGGCGGAACGGATCGCGGGCGACGGCGCCGACATCTCCTCGGAGGTGGGGCTGCCGACGGGGGTGATCCTGCTGACGGTGGCCACGGTGCTCGGGACCTGGTACGCGGGGCGGCGGCTGCGCGTGCT
Organism: Streptomyces sp. SBT349; assembly: GCF_001083795.1. GTDB lineage: Bacteria > Actinomycetota > Actinomycetes > Streptomycetales > Streptomycetaceae > Streptomyces. The sequence goes on along the minus strand of NZ_LAVK01000403.1, from coordinate 2,632 downwards.
GAAGGTGGCCAACGACGAGTAGCGGCCCATCCCGTGGGATAACGGGAGCATAACGGGCGGGACTCAGGGCACCCGGTGCTGCACGCACGTGAAAACAACCTCTATGAGAGGGAGGTTCACATGGCGACGCACCGCGGTTCCTTGACGAGGCGCGAGAGCAGTGGCCTGGCCACCGGCGCTCTGGTGAGCGGAATCGTCGGCCTCTTCTTCGCCGGTCTCGTCCTCGGCGTCCTCGCGGTGGTGCTCGGAGTGCTCGCGCACCGCCGCGTCCCCAGCGGTACCGCCAAGGCGGGAATCGTGCTGGGCGTGGTGGACATCTGCCTGTCGATCTTCGTCGTCTCGGCGGCGATGAACGGCGACGGCTGGTATGTGACGGGTTGAGGGGAGCGGCCGGAGGTGGTTCCCGGCATCGTGATCGGCCGCCCGCGACACAAGGAAGAGGCGTGGCCGACGCGGTGTGCGTCGGCCACGCCTCGTGGGGGCGGCGGTGCGGCCCGACTACGGGAGGGCGGCGAGCCGTTCGCTCATCGCGCAGACGATACGCTCCGTGTTATCCACACGGTTTTCCACATGCTCCAGTCGAACGGACATCCTGTGGATAACGGGGCCCAGCTCTTGCAGAACCTCCCCGATGTCCACAATCGCCCGCTCCATTCCCTCGCGTTGACGCGGCAGACGGCTCTCCGCGTCGAGCAAATAGGTACGAACCAGGCGCGCCACGTCGCTGTCGCGCAGCAGCATGGCGACGTTGAGGACCGTGCGGCGGGAGTAGAGGGTGAGGTGGGCGCGCCCCTGTGGATAACTCTTCTTTGAAAAGGACAGGTTGTCCATTTCAAAGACCCGCAGGTCAGAGCCTCTCAGTACCCGGAGCCCGTTGGCGACCAGCTCGTCGCGGTGCCGCTGGGTCAACTTGGCGATGACCTCCCTGTGGACAACGAAGTAGGCGGCGACCGCCTCCGTCGTCACATGGACCCCGTCCGGCAGCATCGCGAGGCCCTTCACCTTGTCGAGTGCGTCCGTGCGTTCGGCCAGGTCGTCACGCAATGTGCGTGACTCGAGCAGTACCTTCTCGTCGGTCATGACGAGTCGATCTCCTTCGGTTGTGCTGGGATCTTGTTCGCCCGTATCCAGGGACCAGGAGCGGAGATCTGCTCTACTCGCCACTTACCGCACGACCGGCAGGCCCTGTGGGCTCCACCGGCAACCACCACTTCACGAACGCTCGTCGCCACATACTCCAGTCGCCTCCGCGCACATGTACCAACGAGGCGATCTTCATACGGTCACGCTCTCGATTTCTTCCGACCCTGTGGATAACTGCCCGCCTGAAACCGACGCGTTGTCGGTTTCAAAACCCGCAGGTCAGTGGGGGTGCGGCCGTCCCCGCCGCGTCCGGCGGCCCGCCCCCGGGCCCCCGCCTGTGGATAACTCGCGGCTGAGACGGACACGTTGTCCGTCTCTCCGGCCGCCTCACACGTGGTTGCGCCAGGTGTGCGCCGGGGTGTAGCCGAGGATGCGGCGGGCCTTGGCGGTGGACATCAAGGACTCGTGGGTGCCCAGTCCGCCCCCGACCTCCACGCCGGGGAACTCGGCGGCGGCCAGTTCGGCGGACGGCGTGGACATCACCGAGTCGGGGCTGGCGATCACGAAGACCTCGGTGCCGGCGCCGTCCCACTCCAGCCCCTTCCGCACCGCCTGCGCGCCGTCGCGGGCGTCGATGTAGGACCACAGGTTCCACCGGCGCAGCTTCGGGTCCGCGTCGAACGAGGGGAAGCGGGCGTAGTCGGCCACCTCCATCACGTTGGAGAACCGCAGGCCGACCATCTTCAGCTCCGGATCCCAGCGGCAGAGCTGGACGGCGAGCTGCTCCTCCAGGTGCTTGACGAGCGAGTAGGTGCTCTCCGGCCTGCCCGGGTACTCCTCGTCCACCGGCAGGTAGGGCGGCGGCGTGTCGAAGGGCAGGCCGAGCACCGTCTCGCTGGACGCCCACACGACGTTGCGGATGCCCGCGACCCTGGCGGCGGAGAAGACGTGGTGGGTGGAGGTGATGTTGTTGCCGAAGACCGCCGTGTTCGGGACGAGTCCGGGGGCCGGGATCGCCGCGAGGTGCGCCACGGCGTCGACGCGGTCGTAGCGGTCGTCCACCGCGGTCAGCGCCCCCACGGTCTGGCCGTAGTCGGTCAGGTCCACCCGGAGGAACGGGCACAGCTCCTCGCGCGGGGGGACGCGGTCGAGGTTGACCACGTCCCAGCCGTGGTCGAGCAGCTCCCTGACGACGGCGCGGCCGAGCTTGCCGCTTCCCCCGGTGACAACGACACGGGACATGGTGCACACACCTCTACGCGCAGTGGTTCGAATGCGAAGCGGTGCCAGACAATCACACGCGGCCCGCCCCTCGGGGACCGGCGTGTTCGTCCTCGTCCGGGTTCATGACGCGGTGCTCGTTTCCCCATGGAATGGTCAAAGAGCCGTGGAGTGATCCGAACCCTGCTCGACTGGTGGATATCGCAGGCCCTCGACGGGGAGAACGCCATGCCGGATCACGTCGCCAGTCCGCCCTTCCCGCCCGACGCGCCGGGCGGGAAGGGCGGACTGGCGACGTGATCCGGCATGGCGTTCTCCCCGTCGAGGG
>NZ_LAVK01000402.1 GCF_001083795.1 Streptomyces sp. SBT349 | reverse complement strand
CGCGGCCGCCACGTCGCCCTGCCCACCTACGCCTTCCAGCGGGAACGGTACTGGCTGGCCCCCGCCCCGGGCTATGTAGCCGGGGATGTGCGCGGGCTGGGCCAGGGCGCGGCCGACCATCCGTTGCTGGGGGCCGCGGTGGGGATGGCAGCCAGCGACGAGTGGCTGATGACGGGACGGCTGTCGCTGTCCACGCATCCCTGGCTGGCCGATCACGCCGTGCGCGGTACCACCCTGGCGCCAGGCGCCGCGCTGTTGGAGATCCTGATCCGCGCGGGGGACGAGGTCGGCTGCTCGCTGATCGAGGAAATGACCACCCAGGCCCCGCTGGTGCTCTCCGGACACGATGGCGTGCAGGTTCAGGTGCGGGTCGGCGCGGCCGGTGACGGCGGGCGGCGCGAGGCCACGATCTACTCTCGCGAGGACGACGGCGACGCCGACCGCGCCTGGATCTGCCACGCGTCCGCGACTCTCGTAACGGCCGACATCGCGCCCGCCGGATGGTCCTCCGAACAGTGGGACGCCACCGCGTGGCCCCCGGCGGACGCCGAGCCGATACCCCTCGACGACTTCTACACGCGGCTGGCCGAAACCGAGTACCACTACGGCCCGGCGTTCCAGGGACTGCGGGCGGCCTGGCGAGGCGCGGAGGGCGAGCTGTTCGCCGAGGTCGCCCTGCCCGAGGCACAGCACGAGGACGCCACCCGCTTCGGCATTCACCCCGCCCTGCTCGACGCGACCATCCACGCCGGTGCCCTCGACGACATCCAGCGCGGCACACGCGAGGTCTGGCTGCCCTTCGCCTACCGAGGCGTTCGTCTGCTGGCCACGGGCGCGACGACGCTGCGCGTACGGCTGACCGGGTCCGCCCGGGACGGCATGCGGATCCAGACGGCCGACAGCACCGGCCAACCCGTTGCCGTCGTCGACTCGCTCGACTCGCGCCAGGTCGACGACACAGGGCTTCAGACGACGCAACAGGCCGTCGACGACTCACTCCTCGCCTTGGACTGGACCGAGCTCCCCCTCGACGGCCACGACGCGACGGCCTATCGCACCTGGGCGTTGCTCGGCCCCGAGACGGCACCCGCCACCACGGCCCTGCTGGCCGTGCTCGCCGGGCCCGACGACGCCCACGCCCACGTCTTCGCGGACCTGGACGCTCTGCGACAGGCCGTCGAGGACGAGGCCGCCCCTGTCCCCGACGCCGTCGTGTGGAACGTCTCCCCGCTCTCCGGCCCGACCACGGCCGAGGACGTCCACGCCACCGTCATCGGCGCCCTGACCGGCATCCAGGTGTGGCTGAGCGACCCGCGGTTCACCACGTGCCGACTGGTGGTGCTCACCCACGGCGCGGTCGCGACGAGCGCCGGTCAGGATGTCACCGGCCTCGGGCAGGCCGCGGCGCTGGGCCTGCTCCGCGCGGCCCAGGCCGAGAACCCCGACCGCATCACCCTCGTGGACCTGGAGTCGGCCGAGCCCGCCTACGCGCTGCTGCCGCCGACGGTCGCCGCCGCGGCGGCGACCGTCGAGCCGCAGACCGCGATCCGTGACGACACGCCGCTCGTGCCCCGGCTGGGCCACGCGGACACCCGCCTGGTCCCCGCCAGGGACGTGCGGGCCTGGCGCCTGGACAACGTCGGGGACAGCGGCTCGTTCGACGACCTCGCCCTCGTGCACGCCCCCAGGTCGGAGCGAACCCTGGACGAGGGCCTCATCCGCGTGGCCGTGCGCGCCGCGGGCATCAACTTCCATGACGTCTTCATCGCGCTGGGCCTGTATCCCGGTGAGGCCATGCTCGACGGCATGGGCGGCGATATCGCCGGCGTCGTCACCGAAGTCGGCCCCGGCGTGGAGAACCTGGCCGTCGGCGACCGTGTGATGGGCCTGGGCGAGGGCGGCTTCGCCCGGCAGGCCGTGACGCACTGCAAGATGGTCGTGAAGATCCCGGACGGCTGGTCCTTCGAACGCGCGGCGTCCATCACCACGGTGTTCGTCGCCACCTACTACGGTCTCCGGGACGTCGCCGGGCTTCAGGCCGGCCAGTCCGTGCTCATCCACGCCGCGGCCGGCGGGATGGGCATGGCCTCCACCCAGCTGGCGCGGCACTTCGGGGCGAAGGTCTACGCCACCGCCAGCCCGCCCAAGTGGGAGACGGTGCGGACCAACGGGGTGCCACCCGAGCGCATCAGCTCCTCGCGCGACCTGGACTTCGAGGAGAAGTTCATGGAGGCGACGGACGGCGCGGGTGTCGATGTCGTCCTCAACTGCCTGACCGGGGACTTCACCGACGCCTCACTGCGGATGCTGCCCCGCGGTGGCCATTTCCTGGAGATGGGCAAGGCCGACATGCGCGACCCCGACGAGGTGGGCCGCGACCACCCGGGCGTGAGGTACCGGCTGTTCGACCTCTTCGACGCCGGGCTCGCCCGGCTCGGAGAGATCCTGGCGGAGATCGTCGACCTGATCCAGCGCGGCGAGCTGGTGCCTCCGCCGGTGCGGGTCTGGGACGTGCGACGCGCGGGCGAGGCGTTCGGCTTCATGAAGCAGGCCCGTCACACCGGCAAGATCGTGCTGCGGATTCCGCCGGAGGTGGATCCCGCCGGGACGGTGCTGGTGACCGGGGGCACGGGCACCCTGGGGACGTTGGTCGCCCGCCACCTGGTGACCCGGTACGGAGTGCGCAGCCTGGTGCTGGCCAGCCGCCAGGGACCGAACACGCCGGGCGCCGAGGAGTTGCGTCAGGAGCTGGAGCAGCTCGGTGCCCGGGTGCGGATCGCCGCGTGCGATGTCGCCGACCGGGACCAGCTGGCGCGGCTGCTGGGTGAGATCCCGCCGGAGCACCAGCTGACCGGCGTGGTGCACACCGCCGGAGTGCTGGACGACGGGCTGATCGAGGACTTGACGCCGGAGCGCGTGAGCGCCGTGCTGCGCGCCAAGGTCGACGCGGCCTGGCACCTGCACGAGCTGACGCGCGAGATGCACCTGGGCATGTTCGCGATGTTCTCCTCGGCCGCCGGCGTGCTGGGCGGTCCGGGGCAGGGCAACTACGCCGCCGCGAACGCGTTCCTGGACGCCCTCGCCCAGCATCGTCGCGCCCAGGGCCTGGCCGCCACCTCCCTCGCCTGGGGCTTGTGGGAGCGCGCCAGCGGTCTGACCGGGAAGCTGGACGAACGCGACCGTGTCCGCGTGAGCAGGGCCGGCATGGTGCCCATGCCGGCGGAGTACGCGCTGGACCTGTTCGACACCGCCTGCCTCGCCTACGAGCCGTTGCTGGCGCCCATCCGCGTCGATCTCGGTCGGCTGCGCAGCCAGGCCGAGGCCGGAACGCTGCTGCCGCCCCTGCGCGGTCTGGTGCGCGGTTCGGCCCGGCGCGTGGTGGGGGCCGAGGGCCGAAGCGAGGGCGCGTCGCTCGCCCGGACGCTGGCCTCCCTGCCCGAGGAGAAGCGGCAGGAAACCGTCCTGGACCTGGTGCGCACGCACATCGTGGCCGTCCTGGGGCACTCCTCACCCAGCCTGGTCGACGCCGGACGCGCCTTCCAGGACCTGGGCTTCGACTCGCTGACCGCGGTGGAGCTCCGCAACCGCCTCAACTCGGCCACCGGGCTGCACCTGCCCGCCACGCTCATCTTCGACTACCCCACTCCCGCCGCGCTGGCGCAGCATGTCTGCTCGGAGGCGATGGGCGACCAGGAGGTCCTCTTCGGGGCCGCGTCCGGCACGGTCTCGGACGAGCCGATCGTCATCGTCGGCATGGCGTGCCGCTACCCGGGGGGCAGCGACAGCCCCGAGAAGCTGTGGCAGCTGGTCGCCGAAGGCCGCGACGCCGTCGTGGAGTTCCCCATCGACCGCGGCTGGGACATCGAAGGGACCTACGACCCGGACCCGGAGGTCGGGGGCAAGATCTACACCCGGCAGGGCGGATTCCTGTACGAGGCCGGGCAGTTCGACGCGGCGATGTTCGGCATCAGCCCGCGCGAGGCGCTGGCGATGGATCCGCAGCAGCGGCTGCTGCTGGAGACCGCCTGGGAGAGCATGGAACGGGCGCACATCGTTCCCTCGGAGCTCAAGGGCAGCCGGACCGGTGTCTTCATCGGAGCCTCCTCCCCCGGTTACGGCGTCGGCACCGAGGTCATCGGTGGCTTCCAGATGACCGGCACCACCAGCGCCGTGATCTCCGGCCGCCTGGCCTACACCTTCGGCCTGGAGGGGCCGGCTCTGACCGTCGACACCGCCTGCTCGTCGTCCTTGGTGGCGCTGCATCTGGCGGTGCAGGCGCTGCGCAACGACGAGTGCTCGATGGCGCTGGTCGGCGGCACGCTGGTCATGGGCAGCATCGAGGGCTTCGTCGAGTTCTGCTGGCAGCGCGCGCTGTCGCCGGACGGGCGGTCCAAGGCGTTCTCGGCCTCCGCCGATGGCTTCGCCGTCGGCGAGGGCGCGGGGGTGCTGCTGGTGGAGCGGCTGTCGGACGCGGTGCGCAACGGTCACGAGGTGCTGGCGGTGGTGCGCGGCTCCGCCGTGAACCAGGACGGCGCGTCGAACGGCCTGGCCGCGCCCAACGGCCCTGCCCAGCGGAAGGTGATCCGGCAGGCGCTGGCCAACGCGCGGCTGTCGCCGTCCGAGGTCGACGCGGTGGAGGCGCACGGCACGGGGACGTCGTTGGGTGACCCGATCGAGGCGCAGGCGCTGCTGGCGGCGTACGGGCAGGACCGGGAGGAGGGCCGGCCGCTGTGGCTGGGCTCCATCAAGTCCAATATCGGGCACGTCGGTACCGGGGCGGGCATCGCCAGCGTGATCAAGATGGTGATGGCGATGCGCCACGGCCTGCTGCCGAAGACGCTGCATGTGGACGAGCCGTCGCCGCGGATCGACTGGTCGGCGGGCGCGGTGGAGTTGCTGACCGAGCCGGTGGCCTGGGAAAGGAACGGGCACCCGCGCCGGGCCGGCATCTCCGGCTTCGGCATCAGCGGGACGAACGCGCATGTGATCGTGGAGGAGGCCCCGGAGCCGGCGCCGCGGCGGGACGTGGCCGTGGCGCCCGACACGGCGGCCACCGCGTCGGGTGGCGTGGTGCCGCTGATGGTGTCGGCCCGGTCGGCCGGGGCGCTGGCCGGACAGGCGGCGCGCCTGCGGGAGTTCCTGGAAGGCGATGCCGGGGCCGGGGTGTCGCCGGCCGATGTGGGGTGGTCGCTGGCGACGACGCGGGCGGGGCTGGAGCATCGCGCGGTGGTGCTGGCCGCCGACCGGGAGCAGGCGGTGGCGGGCTTGGCCGCGGTGGCGGCGGGGGAGAGCGCGCCGGGCGTGGTGGTGGGGTCGCAGTCCCCGGGCCGGGTGGTGATGGTCTTCCCCGGTCAGGGCTCGCAGTGGCTCGGCATGGCCCGCGAACTGCTCGCTCGCAGCGAGGTCTTCGCACAGGCCATCGCCGCGTGTGACAAGGAGCTGGTGCTGTATGCCGACTGGTCGCTGACCCACCTTCTGCGGGAGGGGGACGAAGAGCAGCTGCGGCGGGTGGATGTGGTGCAGCCGGTGCTGTTCGGGGTGATGGTGGCGCTGGCGCGGTTGTGGGAGTCGATCGGTGTCCGGCCGGATGTGGTGGTGGGGCACTCGCAGGGAGAGATCGCCGCGGCGCACATCGCGGGTGGGCTGTCGCTGAAGGACGCCGTGCGGGTGGTGGCGTTGCGCAGCCGGGCGCTGGTGTCGCTGTCGGGCCGGGGTGCGATGGCGCAGGTCGCCCTGGGCGAGGAGGAGGCCGGGGAGTTGGTCGAGCCGTGGGAGGGGCGGGTCGGGGTGGCCGCGGTCAACGGGCCCGCGTCGACCGTCGTCTCCGGCGAGACCGCGGCCGTGGAGGAGCTGCTGGCGCACTGTGAGGTTGAGGGGGTGTGGGCGCGGCGGATCGGGGTGGACTACGCCTCCCACAGCCCGCAGGTCGAGGAGATCCGCGACGAACTGGCCCAGGCTCTCGCGGGGATCAGTCCGATGGCGGGCGAAGTGGAGTTCCGTTCGACGGTCACCGGTGAGGTGGTGGACACCGCCACCCTCGACGCCGGGTACTGGGTGCGGAATCTACGGGAGCCGGTGCGGTTCGCTCCGGTGATCGCCGCCCTGGCGCAGGCGGGTGCGGGGGTGTTCATCGAGGCCAGCCCTCATCCGGTGCTGATCGCCGGGATCGGTGACACGCTCGCGGAGGCCGGGGCTCAGTGCGCGGTGGTGGAGACCCTGCGCCGGGACCACGGCGGGATGGCACGGTTCCTTGCCAGCGCCGCACAGGCCCACGTGCACGGGGTGAACCTGGACTGGAACGCCATCTTCCCCGGCG
>NZ_LAVK01000401.1 GCF_001083795.1 Streptomyces sp. SBT349 | reverse complement strand
GGATGGCCCTGGCCCGGCCGGGAATCTGCGGCGGCAGTTTGGTGGTGGTCGCGGTGAACGCGGGAGCTTCGGCACCGTTGAGGACGGGGCGGACGGCGACGGTGAAGGCATCCAGGCGCGACAGGTCCTGCTCGGCCAGCCGGGGGGCGGTGTGGCGGGCCAGGAGCCGGGCGTCCTCGGGCGAGGCGTTGAAGTAGAGCTTGGTCCTGGCGTTTGCGCTGATGCCTTCTTCCAGTTCTTTGGGGAGCTGGCGTAGGTATTGGTGAGCCAGGGTGATGGACAGCCGGTAGCCGCGGGCCTCGGCCAGCATGTCCTCCAGCGGGTAGGGGAGGTTGAGGAAGTTGTGCGCCTCGTCGAGATACAAGCTGGCGTCGGGGCGCTGGTGTTGGGCGAGGCGGGAGCGGGCGGTGGTGGCTTGCCAGGTGCGGGCGACGATCAGTGATCCGACCATGCGGGAGGTCTCCACGCCCAGGGCGTTGCGGCTGATACGCACCAGGCAGATGCCGTCCTCGTCCAGGACGCGGCCGAGGTCGACGGTGGAGGTGCCGCCGGCCAGGGCGTGGCGGACGAACGGCCGTAGCAGAAGGCCCCTGAGTTTGTTCATCAGGGGGGCGATGATCTGCGCGCGGGCGGGGTCGGACAGCTTGTCGTACCAGCGCCAAAAGCCGGTCAGCAGGTCATCGTCGAGTCGGCGGACCGCACGCCGTCGGGCGGCCGGGTCGGTCAGCAGCGCGGGCAGGTCGGTCAGCAGCGGCGTGCCGGGCAGGGCGCGCAGGGTCAGCAGGCCGGCGCGGAAGATATCGTCCGTTCGGGGTCCCCAGGAGGAGGCGTAGACCCGGGAGAAAATCGACAGCAGGTTGTCGACGATCCGGGCGGTGTCGTCGCCTTCGAGGGGGTTGAGTACTGGGGGTCGGGGGCTGTCGGCGTCGAAGAGCACGACCCGTTCGGCGGCCTCCTCCGGTAGTCGGCCGAGCACGTCGCTGATCATGTCGCCCTTGGGGTCCACGGCGACCAGCCCGCGCTCGGCTTCCGCGTCGTCCAGGATCATGCGGGCCAGCAATTCCGACTTGCCTGAGCCGGTCGCACCGAGGATGTGGAAGTGGTGGCGGGCATCGGCCACGCGCAGGCCCACCGGGCGGGGCCGGCCGGTGTCGGTGAGCCCGATCGGTTTCACCCCCGGCCCCGGGACGGGGATGCCGGGCGGCGGGGCCACCGCGCGGGCCCCGGCGCGTTCCAGTTGCGGGATGTCCGCGTCCCAGGGAAGGTGGGCGAGCACCGCAACCTCCTGAACGGCCATCAGGTCTCCGCGGTTCAGGCGCCGCTGGTCGAGCAGGGGCAGCGCGCGGCGGGAGGCGAGCCGCGCGCGGCGGTAGTAGTTGTGCTCGCTGAAGACGGCGAAGCTGGCGGCCAGGGCGTGTGCACGGCCGGTCAGACGTTCGAGCACCTCGGCCCGCTGCTGGGGCGCCGTCGCTGTGGGAATGACACTGGAGACCGCGAAGCGGATGCCTACCTCGTAGTGGGCGCCGCGGGCCTTGGCCACGATCGCCCGGTCCTCGGCCGCCGTCTCCAGCGCGGTATGACGGTCCTGGCCGGCCATCGCCCGCCACGCACCGCCCCGTGGCCGTGTCGGGCCGGGGAGCAGCAGTTCCAGCAGGCGGCTGACCAGGCGCGGTGAACGTCCTGCGCGCAGGCGCCGCGCGGCACGGAGAGCCGCCCGCACGCGGCGTCCGGCCACCGGCCGGGCCAGGATCTGCACCACCGCCCGCTCGTGCCCGCCGAGTCCCACCGGGGCACCCAGCAGGGCCCGGATGGGGTCGGTGGCGAAGTCGGTGCGAATCGGCAGGGCTTCACTGCGCGCCAGCCGCAGCTGGGCCGCTGCCACCTCCACATCCTCGTCGCTCTTCGCCAGCGGGCCGGGCAGCGGCGCGGTGGCCGGGGCGGTGCGGGTGTGCGCGCCGGGCCAGGCCGCCTCGATGGCCCGCTCCACCAGACCTGGAGGCACCATCCCGGGCACCCAGACCTGGAGGGAGAGCGTCTCGCGGTCGGCCGTGTACTCGAAGACCAGGTGCGGCTGCCCGGCAAGCCACCTTCGCCAGCCGGGGCGTAGCAGGCCGACGAGGTTCGCCCATAGCGCGGCGCCGCCGTCCGGGTCGACCTGCGGCGGCGGGAAGATCCGCACGACGCGGGCGTCCGCGGCGATCCGCTGTCGGCAGCGTCGCTGCCACCACCGCCACAGCCAGCTCAGCCCCGCGGCGACGAAGAGGGCCGCGGCACCGGCCAGCAGACCCCAGTCAGCCGCCCACTCTCGCAGGCCGATCAAGGCACGTTCGAGCGCTTCGGAGGGGTCGAGCAGATAGTTCTCCAGCGGCGACTTCGGGTCGCCCGGGGCGGTCGGCGGGGCAGACGAGGCGGCGAAGACGCGGATCACGGCGGACTCCTTCGTCGGGAATGGTCGAGACGCCGGGTGACGGGGGGCGTTTAGGCGGCCTGGCCCCGACGGTGAGCGGCGGCCTGGCCGCAGGCCGCGGATGGCTGGGTGGTCCGGCCGCCGGGCACAAGCTGGAGGTGCCTGCGGTGCGGCGTGCGGGCGCGGTGGGCCGCGCGTTCGGCATCGACCTCGGCCTGCCAGGAGCGGAACGTTCGCCCGGCCAGGCGTTTGAGGTAGTGCGGTATGCGGTTGGCGGGTATCCCGACGAGGCGGGGCCCGAGAACGGCGAGGAGGTCGGACGCCTCCTGGGAGTGCCAGCCCGCCGCGGCGATCGCGGCCTCGTCGGGGAAGACGTCGGCGACCCGGTCGACGGCTGGGTCCAGCGAGGCGTCCTGGATGCCGCCGTAGCTGTAGACGAACAAGAAATTGTCCGGGCAGTTCGGCTCTACCATGGCCCGGAACCGGCGGTTAGGAACAACTCAGCTGTCTCAGTTGGATTGCTGTCTCAGTAAGCCCACCTCGCGCCCCTTGGAACGTGCGCCGCGACTCGGCAGCAGGTGTCTCACATGCTTTTACTCGATCTTGACCATGCAACACAGAGCAACAGAGCCCGAGTTACAGCTCTCGCATGATCTGCAGCGGCAGGGAGTACTGCTTCCTCAATGGCTCAATGCTTGCTGCCACCGAGTGCATAGACTGATTTGACCAGCGATGACTCCACCACAGGCTGGGGCGCCTTGCGCGCTCCGAGGGACCCTCCACACCGCCACCCGCGCCCCAGAATCCACCCTGAAATCAGCTGGCCCACCTTCCGCAGGTCCCAGGGCGGACAACGACAGACGGGAGCCGAACCTTGGCGTTCCAAGGCAAGACCAAGCGCATCCAGCAACAGTTTCCTTCGCCGGAGGAGCTCTACCTCAGCGGCACGCTGCCTCGGACTAGCACTGCGGTCGACGGGCTCTGGTTGCATCAAGGGGATGTCATCCGGGCGTACGCCGAACACCATCACAAGACGCCAGACCTCGCGCTTGAGCTACCGACGGGGTCCGGCAAGACGATTCCCGGACTGCTGATCGCCGAGTGGGTGCGCCGGAGAGGCGAAGGACCCGTCATCTATGCAACTCCAACTAAACAGTTGGCGCGACAGGTACTCGCGACAGCGCACCGCGAGGGTGTACCGGGTCATCTGCTCATCGGAAGCCACAAAAGCTGGGACACCCTCGAGCAGAGTGCCGTGGAGGGTGCCGAAGCCATCGGCATCACCACCTACAGTGCGATCTTCAACAGCAGCCCAAAGCTTCCGGAGCCCCGTCTGATCGTCCTCGACGATGCGCACGCTGGAGAGCAGTTCGTCGGTGCAGAGTACGGCGTCACCATCCGCCGCTACGAGGACCCCGAGGCGTATGAAAGCGTCCTCGACGCGCTGTCCTCGTTCCTATCTGGGCTGCTGCTTCAGCGCCTCCGGGGTGAACCTGACCCTGGTGCGCATCACCAGGTGCGACTACTCCTTCCTGGCATCAACCCGAGTGCGCTCGCAAGGCTCGATTCGACACTTGCGACGCTGCCGAAGCCGTACACGTTCGACTTCGCGATGATCCGGTCGGGCCTGGCGTCTTGCTGCGTGTACCTGTCGTACGGCGGGATTCAGATTCGTCCGGTGATTCCCCCGACGTTCGAGAATCGGATCTTCTCGCGCTCTGAGCAGCGGATTTACCTGTCGGCGACGCTTGGATCCGGAGGCGAACTCGAACGAGCTTTTGGCCGTGAGCACATCGTCAGGATGCCGCTGCCCACCAAGACTCCACCGCGCTCTGGGCGTCGACTCTTCGTGTTCCCTGACCTCGCAGCTGGTGGGGATGCGCTCGGTCTGACAAGGCGGATCGTCGGTGCCACAAATAAGGCGCTGGTGCTGAGCCAGGAGACTTTGGCGAAGACGGAAGCGGCCGCAGCTGGACTCGCGGGCGAAGGTGTCCCGGTCATGGGGCGAGACGATGTCGAGCAGGGTCTCGACTCTTTCGCCATGGCGCCGACGGGTGTGCTCGGGCTGGCAAACCGCTACGACGGCCTAGACCTTCCGGGCCAAGCCTGTCGTATCGTCGTGCTCGGCGGGAAGCCTGACGCGGTCGGGCTGCAGGAGAAGTTCCTGAGCGAGCGTGCCGAAGCAAGCGCCGCCCTCGCCGAACGTCTTCGAACGCGCATCGTTCAGGGAGCGGGACGGTGTACACGAGGGCCCAACGACTACGCCGTCGTTGTGGTGCTCGGGTCAGACATCACGAGGTACTTCAGCCGGCCGGAGAACCGTGAGGCTCTTGAGCCCGAGCTGCAGGCCGAAGTCGAGTTCGGGTGGCAGAACAGCCGCGGTACCGATCCTGACGAGGTCATCGAGAACATCGAGATGTTCCTCGAACACGATGCCGCCTGGCGGGAAGATGGCGAGCCGCTCGTGGCGGAGTTCCGGCAGGACGCGGTGAAGGTCGAGGCACCGGGTGCGGAGGCGCTCGGATCCTCAGCCGCTTCGGAGGTCAAGGCATGGCACCTGGCCTTCCGAGGCGAATGGATCGCTGCGAGCGAGCAGCTGCAAGAGGCGGCGAGACAGGTCGGTACCGGTGGTCAGAGCACCCGCGGCTATCGCGGTCTCCTGCTGTATCTCTCGGGGGTCTGGCTGCATCTCGGAGCGGAGGACGAGACCCAGCGCGCGCGGGCGAGGGAGCTCGTGCGCCAAGCGGCCGCTGCGTCGGAAGTGCGCGGCACCTGGCTTAAAGAAATGCCTCAACTTCCTGGGACCGAGGAGGTTTCGCTCGCGAGCATGGACGTGGTTGCCGTGAGCGCGATTGTCGCGCGCCTGCGGGGTCAGCTTCGCCCGAATCGCGTGAACGATGACCTGACGAGCATGCGTGAGGCGCTGGCACAGGACGAATCAACGGTCTACGAGGGAGGGCTTACCGCCCTCGGATCGTTCCTTGGGGCTGAGTCCTCCAAGCCCAAGGGGCAGGGACGATGTGACTCAGCTTGGGTGTGGGGCACCGCTATCTGGATAACTGTCGAGGCTAAATCCGAACAACACGCCGACGGCCTCTTGCCGCTCCATGACATCAGGCAGGCGAACACGCAGCTCGATCAGTTGGCGGCGGATCGTTCCATGGATCACCCGCCTGCCGGTAGTCCGGCGATTATCGTGTCGGACCGTCTCACCGTCGATCCGCAGCACGCCCCGGCCGCGAACGCCAACGTCTACCTCGCCTCGACCGAGACCATCCAACAGATCGCCGGTGACGTCTCCATCGTTTGGGGCGATCTACTTACCAGCGCGGCAGGAATCCAGGCAGAGCAGACACTGCGACAGCACGTTCGGTCGGTGATGACGGAACACGGGTGTCTTCCCACTCAGGTCATTGACCGTCTCACGCAGAACAGGATTCGTCCGGGCGCCTGAGAGGAAGCCACGGCCGTCCCCGCGAGACGGAGGACCAGATCGCGGGGCGGCCGGCTGAGAGGCGCTAGTGTCCTGCGCCGGAAATTCTGGCGATATATTCAGCTAAGGAGTTGAGGATTTCGTCGGCGGTCTTGGTCCACGTGAACGGTTTGGGGTCCTTGTTCCAGGTCCGGACCCAGTTGCGGATGTCGGCTTCGAGGGCCTGCACGGACGTGTGGCTGCCGCGGCGGATGAGGTTGTCGGTCAGGTGTCCGAACCACCGCTCGACCTGGTTGATCCAGCTGGAGCCGGTGGGCGTGAAATGGGTGTGGAAACGGGGATGCCGAGCGAGCCATGCCTTGACCGCGGGCGTCTTGTGGGTGGCGTAGTTGTCACAGATCAGATGGACGTCGAGTTCGGCCGGTACGGCTTTGTCTATCTTCACCAGGAACTTCTTGAACTCCACGGCCCGGTGACGGCG
>NZ_LAVK01000400.1 GCF_001083795.1 Streptomyces sp. SBT349 | reverse complement strand
CCGCTGCACAGCCCCCGCGGCAAGCGGTTCTCAGACGCCAGGGCTGACCGAGCTCATGTTGAAATCGGGGATCCGCAGGGCCGGCATCGAGGTGCGTGGGAAGTAGTCGCCCCACTCGCGCGACCGGCAGCGCTCGGCCCGGCCCGCCTCGGCGGCCCGCGCCAGGATGTCGACGGGGGACTCGTTGAACCGGAAGTTGTTCACCGCGCCGACCACCTCCCCGCCCTCCACCAGGTACACGCCGTCCCTGGTCAGCCCGGTCAGCAGCAGCGTCTTCGGGTCCACCTCGCGGATGTACCAGAGCGTGCTGATCAGCAGCCCGCGCCCGGTGGAGGCGACCAGGTCGGACAGCGACCCGGCGCCGCCCGCCTCCAGCAGCAGGTTGTCGGTCATCGGCGCCGTCGGCAGGCCGGTGAGCTCCGCCGTGTACCGGGTGGTGAGCAGCGCGCGCAGCACCCCGTCCCCGATCCACTCCGTGCGGCCGAGCGGCAGCCCGTTGTCGAAGACCGAGGGCGCCGAGACGAACGTGTCGGTCGAGGAGTGCGCCACCACGAACGGCGCCGCCGCCACGCCCGCGGCCAGCGGGTCGCTGGAGAGGGTCAGGGGCAACGCGGCCAGGCGCTCGCCCACGCGGGTGCCGCCCCCCGGCCTGCTGAAGACGGTCCTCCCCTCGTGGGCGTCGCGGGCGTCCGCGTTCCAGTACAGGTAGGTGACCAGGTCGGCCACGGAGGTGGGCGGCAGCAGCGCCTCGTACCGGCCCGCGGGCAGCTCGACCCGGCGCTCCGCCCAGCGCAGCCGCGTCGCGAGCTCCGCGTCGAGCGCCGCCGGGTCGACATCCGTGAAGTCGTCCGTGGGCACCGACACGTAGGCCGACCGGGTGCGGTCGGGCGACTTGGCGTTCACCTCCACATGCCCCGTCGGCTGGTCGTGCCGCAGCCGCAGCCCGGTGGAGGTCCCCAGATAGGTGGAGACGACCTCATGGCTCGCGAACCCGAACAGCTCGCGCCCCTCGGCGCGCGCCCGCGCGAACGTCTCGCCGAGCGCGGGCGCGAACCCGTCGAACACCTCGGACGAGGTCTCGGCGGGCGCCCGCGTGAAGTCCTCCGACACCGGCTCGCCCACCACCAGCGGCTGCGCGTCCTCGGCCGCCGGGGACTGCCGCGCGGCCTCCTCCGCGGCACGCACCAGCGGCTCCAGGTCCGCCGCCGTCACCCCGGTCCTGGCGAACACCCCCGCCGCGGTGCCCTCCGTGCCGTTCACCGTGGCGATGACCGTCACCCGGCGACCGCGCGTCACGCCGTTGGTCGTGAGGGCGTTCGCGGCCCAGCGCAGGTTGGCCGAGGACTGCTCCTCCGCGATCACCACCGCGCCGTCGGCCCGCGACAGCCCGAGGGCGCGTTCGACGATCTCGTGCGGCGTGCTGGCGGCTCTGCTGGCGCTGGCGCTCATCGGCCCGACTCCTGGGTGGTGTTGAGGATGGAGATGTCGCGGAAGAGGGCGGACGGGCACCCGTGCGAGACGGCCGCGATCTGGCCGGGCTGGGCCTTGCCGCACATGAACGAGCCGTCCAGCACATAGGTCTGCGGCCCGCCGACCGCCGCCATCGAGCCCCAGAAGTCCGTCGTCGTGGCCTGGTAGGCGACATCCCGCAGCTGCCCGGCCAGCCGCCCGTTCTCGATCTTGAAGAAGCGCTGACCGGTGAACTGGAAGTTGTAGCGCTGCATGTCGATGGACCACGAGCCCGCGCCCACCACATGGATGCCGCGCTCCACGCCCGCGATCAGGCCCGCCGTGTCCGGCCCCGCGGGATCCGGCCGGAGCGAGACGTTGGCCATCCGCTGGAGCGGCACGTGCGAGGCGGAGTCGGCGAAGGCGCAGCCGTTGGACCGTTCGAACCCCTTGAGCGCCGCGATCCTGCGGTCCATCTGGTAGCCGACCAGCACGCCGTCCCTGACCAGGTCCCACGACTGGGTCTGCACGCCCTCGTCGTCGAAGCCGATGGTGGCCAGGCCGTGTTCGGCGGTCCTGTCGCCCGTCACGTTCATCAGCTCGGAGCCGTAGCGCAACGAGCCGAGCCGGTCGAACGTGGCGAACGAGGTGCCCGCGAACGCCGCCTCGTAGCCCAGCGCCCGGTCCAGCTCGGTGGCGTGGCCGATCGACTCGTGGATGGTGAGGTAGAGGTTGGAGGGGTCCACGACCAGGTCGTAACGGCCCGCCTCCACCGAGGGCGCGGCCATCTTCTCGGCCAGCAGGCCCGGGATCTCGGCCAGTTCGGCGTCCCAGTCCCAGCCCGCCTCCCTGCCCGTCAGGTACTCCCAGCCGCGCCCGACGGGCGGCGCCAGCGTCCGCATCGAGTCGAACCGGCCGCTCTCCGCGTCCACGGACGTCGCGGTCAGCTCGGGCAGCATCCGCACGCGCTGCTGCGTCGTCACCGTGCCGGCGCTGTCCGCGTAGAACTTGTTCTCCTGCACCGCCCACAGCCGCGCGGAGACGTGGCTGACGCCCGCCGCCCCGAGCAGCCTGGCGCTCCAGTCGGCGAGCAGCGCGGTCTTGTCCGCGTCGGGGACCGAGAACGGGTTGACCTCATAGGAGGAGACCCAGGTCCGCTCGCCGTGCGAGGGTTCCGACGCCAGCTCCACCCGCTCGTCGGAGCCGGCCGCGGCGATGATCCTCGCCGAGAGCCTGGCCATGGCCACCGCCTGCGCGGCGACCCGAGCGGCGCCGTCCTGCGTCATCTCCACGCCCGACGCGAAGCCCCAGCTGCCGCCGTGCACGACGCGCACGGCGTACCCGACGTCGGTGGTGTCCTCCGAGCCCGCGGGCCTGGCGTTGCGCAGCACCCAGCTGGCGCTGCGCACCCGTTCGCAGCGGAAGTCCGCGTGCTCGGCCCCCAGCGACTTCGCTCTGGCCAGCGCCGCGTCGGCGAGCTGGCGCAGAGGAAGCGCGAGGAACGTCTCATCGATGGATCTGGGCACGGTGTCTCCTGTCCTTGGGCCTTGTCCTTGCCCCGGGTCCCGGCCCCTGTCCTCGGCCGTCCCTGGACCTGGCGGTGGGCGGCGAGGGTGATCGCCCGGCCTCGATCATGCCCCGGCCCCTCCCACCGTGTCCCGGGGGAAACGGCACGAATCCGGGGCCGGAACGCGCCCACGCGCACCGTGCGGAACGGACCGGCGCGGGCGTTCGCGCGACTCCGGCGACCCGGCCGCTTCTGTAGGAGGGCGACAGGTGTGCGGCGACTCCGCTGTCACGCCCCGCCCCCCTGGCGGCCCCGTCAGGGGGCTAGGTTTGTTCGGAACACACGACGTAGAAGGAGGGTGGGCCCTTGAGCCGCTCGGTACTCGTCACCGGAGGAAACCGCGGGATCGGCCTGGCCATTGCCCGTTCCCTGGCCGACGCAGGCGACAAGGTCGCCATCACCTACCGCTCCGGGGAACCCCCGAAGGAGCTCTCCGAGCTCGGCTGCCTGGCGGTGAAGTGTGACATCACCGATCCCGAACAGGTGGAGCAGGCATACAAAGAGATCGAGGACGCCCACGGCCGTGTCGAGGTGCTCGTCGCCAACGCGGGCATCGCGCGCGACCAGTTGCTCCTGCGGATGAGCGAGGAGGACTTCAGCGCCGTCCTGGAGACCAACCTCACCGGCACCTTCCGCGTCGTGAAGCGCGCCGCACGCGGGATGCTGCGGGCCCGCGCCGGCCGCATCGTGCTGATCTCCTCGGTCGTCGGCCTCCTCGGCTCCGCGGGCCAGGCGAACTACGCGGCGTCCAAGGCGGGCCTGGTCGGCTTCGCCCGCTCCCTCTCCCGCGAGCTGGGCTCCCGCGGGATCACCTGCAACGTCGTGGCCCCCGGCTTCGTCGACACCGACATGACCAGGGCGCTGGGCGAGGAGCGCCGCGCCCAGATCGTGGAGCAGGTGCCGCTCGGCCGCTACGCCGAGCCCGCCGAGATCGCGGCCGCCGTCCGCTTCCTGGCCTCGAAGGAGGCCGCGTACATCACTGGAGCCGTCATCCCGGTTGACGGCGGATTGGGCATGGGTCACTGACCATGAGCGGACTGCTGGCAGGCAAGCGCCTCCTCGTCACCGGGGTGCTGACCGACGCCTCCATCGCCTTCCACGCCGCGCGGCTGGCCCAGACGGAGGGCGCCGAGGTGGTGCTCACCGGCTTCGGCCGGATGAGCCTGGTGGAACGCATCTCCCGGCGGCTGCCCAAGCCGGTCCCGGTGATCGAGCTCGACGTGCAGAACCAGGAGCAGCTGGACACCCTGGCCGCCCGGGTCACCGAGCACCTCGGCGAGGGCATCGGCCTGGACGGCGTCGTGCACTCCATCGCCTTCGCCCCCCAGGACGCCCTCGGGGGGAACTTCCTGAACACCGGCTGGGAGTCGGTCGCCACGGCCGTCGAGGTCTCGGCGTACTCGCTCAAGTCGCTGACGATGGCGCTGCTCCCGCTGCTCGAACCGCGCGGCGGCTCGGTGGTGGGACTGGACTTCGACGCGCAGGTCGCCTGGCCGAAATACGACTGGATGGGCGTCGCCAAGGCGGCCCTCGAAGCCACGTCCCGCTACCTCGGGCGGGACCTGGCGGACCGCAACATCCGGGTGAACCTGGTCTCCGCGGGCCCCCTGAAGTCGATGGCCGCCAAGTCGATCCCGGGCTTCGAGGAGCTGGCCGACATCTGGGACAGCCGCGCCCCCCTCGGCTGGGACGTCGCCGATCCCGAGCCGGCGGCGCGCGCCATCGTGGCGCTGCTCTCCGACTGGTTCCCCAAGACCACCGGGGAGATCGTGCACGTCGACGGCGGCGTGCACATGATGGGCGCCTGACCCGCCCCGCCCCACGCGCCGGGCCCCGGCCGTCCCTCGCGGCGGCCGGGGCGCCCGCCGAACCGCGGCGGGCCGCCCTCACACCGCGGCGCGCGGCACCAGGCTCCGGCAGATCAGCGCGTACGACCCGGCCTCGGCCGCCGCCGCCTCGGCGTCCGCCTCGCGGAGCGCCGACACCAGCCCCGCGTGGCTCACATGGTCCTCGGGCCGCAGCTCGTCGCCGACCTCGTCCCGCAGGAACGCCCGCACCACCGCGCCCAGATCCGCGTAGAGCGCGGTCATCACCTCGTTGTGCGACGCCTTGACCACCGCCATGTGGAACGTGGCGTCCGCCTCCACGAAACGCTCCACGTCCCCGCCCGACCAGGCCGCCTCGCGCCGCCCCAGCAGCGTCTCCAGCTGCCGCACCTCCTGCGCCGTGCACCGCCGCGCCGCCAGCCGTGCCGCACCGGCCTCCAGCGTGGAGCGCATCTCGGCCACGTCCTGCGGGTCCGCCCCGGCGAACCGGCGGTGCATCACCCCGGCCAGCTCGCTGGTGGCCACCACATAGGTCCCCGAGCCCTGACGGATGTCCAGCAGACCGTTGTGCGCCAGGGCCCGGATCGCCTCGCGCACCGTGTTCCTGGCGACGCCCAGCTGCTCGACGAGCTCCGGTTCCGTCGGGATGCGCGAGCCCACCGGCCACTCCCCTGAGGTGATCTCGTGGCGCAGCTGGCTGATCACCTGGTCGGCCAGGGCGGAACGGCGAGGAGCGGTCAGTGACATATCTCTCCCGGGATGTCCGGATCCCTCGGCGAAGGGATTCATCCCATGATTCTATGATGAGTACATGGGGTTGACGAAGGACGACCGTACTCTCCAGAGGACTTCCCCCGCACCGCGGCCGGCGCACGACGCCGCACGGGGGGCCGGATCCGGCCAGCGGCTCCAGCGGCTCCTCATGGTGCTCGGGCTCGTGCTGGCCGCGTTCAACCTCAGGCCCGCCATCTCCGGACTCGGCCCCGTCCTCGCCGAACTCCGCGCCGACCTGGGGCTGAACGGCACCGTGGCCGGGCTGCTCACCTCCCTGCCCGCCCTGTGCTTCGGCGTCTTCGGCTTCGCCGCCCCGCGCCTGGCCCGCCGCTTCGGACCCGCGGCCGTCCTGGTCGCCGGGCTCACCGCCCTCGCCGCGGGCCTGGCCCTGCGCTCCCTGGCCGGCTCGACCGCCCCCTTCCTCGCCGCCACCACCCTCGCGCTCGCCGGGATAGCCGTCGGCAACGTGCTGATGCCGGTGCTCGTCAAGCGGGACTTCCCCGACCACATCGGCGCCATGACCGGCCTCTACTCCGGGGTCTCCGCCCTCGGCGCCGCCGCCTCGG
>NZ_LAVK01000003.1 GCF_001083795.1 Streptomyces sp. SBT349 | reverse complement strand
GGCGCGCCGCTCGGCGAGCCCGGCTCGCCTGCCCGCCGCCGCGCCGGCCGTCGGCGGGGGCCGTCGGGGGCCGGTGGCCGCGGCGAGCGCGGCGATCTGGAGGTCGAGGCGCGGGTGGTCGAGCAGGAAGGCGGCGGTGACGGGGCGGCCGAGCACGCGGGTCAGCCGGGCGGCGGCCGTGACCACGCCGAGGGAGTCGACGCCCGCCTCGAAGAGGTTGACGGTGTGCGGGATTCCGGCGCCGAGGATCTCCTCCCACACCGCGCGCACCAGGGCCGCCGGCTCCTCGGCGGTTCCCGGTGGGGTCGTGGGGGTGGCCGGCGCCCGGGGGTCGACCTTGCCGTGGGAGGAGCGGGGCAGCGCGTCCACGAGCACCAGGCGGACCGTCAGGGGCGCGCCGAGGGCGGCGGCGACCTGGCCCCGGATCCGTTCGGCGGTCACCCCGGAGCGGTCCCGGGGCACGGCCACGACCTGGAGGCACTCCTGCGGGGCGGCCCCGTCGAGGCGGAGCTCCGCGGCCGTGGCGGACGCCTCGCGGACGTGACCACCGGTGAGGAGGGCGCGTTCGACGACGTCCAGCGGCACCCAGCGGCCCGCCACCTTGATGCGGCGGCCTTCCCGGCCCACGATCCGCAGGCCGCCGCCCTCGGCCCAGCGGGCCAGGTCGCCGGTGCGGAAGGCGGTCGCGCCGCCCGGACCGGCGGGGACGAAACGGGCCGAGGTCTGCTCCGGGTCGAGGTATCCGGCCGCGACGCAGGGGCCGTGGACGTGGACCTCGCCGGTGGTGTCGTGGTCGCCGGGGGGCACCGGGGTTCCGTCGGCGGTGAGCAGGGTGACGCCGACACCGGGGAGGGGGCGGCCCACGTATCCGGCCATGACCTCGGGAACGGATCCGGCGGTGACCCGGTCCGCGGTGATCTGCCCGGCCGTCTCGGTGGCCGCGTAGGTGTTGACGACGACGCTGCGGTCGCCGCCCGGCAGGGCCAGGAACTCGGCGAGCTGCCCCCGGTGCGCGGGTTCCCCGCTCAGCAGCACGAACTCCGGTGCGGGCGCGCGGGATTCGAGGAGCCGGGCGGTGAGCAGGGAGAGCTCGGACGGGGTGAGGCAGAGCGCCGTCCGGCGGCCCTCGGCCCGTGCCGTCTCACGGAGGTCGTGGAGTCCGCGGCAGGTCAGCGGGGCCTCCCGGTCCACCAGGACGATCTCGCCGCCGAAGGTGAGGGCGCCGAGGATCTCGCACATCGAGTAGCCGAAGGTGAACGGGTGGAACTGGGCCCAGACCAGGCCGGCGGGTAAGCGGAGCTGCGGCGCGTCGCGCAGGGCGCCGAAGACGTGCCGCAGGCCCGCGCGGGTCACGACGGTCTCCTTGGGGGCGCCGGTGCTGCCGGAGGTGGTCATCACGTACGCGGCATCGGCCGGCATGTCGCGCCGGCCGGCCAGGGCCGCGGCGGTGCCGGGGCCGGGCCGCGCGCCGGGCGGGAGGGCGACGAAGGCGGCGCCCGCGGCGAGGACGGCGAGCACGTCCACGATCGCGGCGGCGGTGCGCTCCGCGTCGACGCGGACCAGCCGGCCCGGTCCGGCGCCGGTGGCCCGGAGCTCCCGGGCGCGCGCGGTGATCGCGTCGGCGAGCTGCCGGTGGGTGAGGGCGGAGCCCGCGGTGTCGCGAAGCGCGGGGGCGTCAGGGGCAGGGGGGTGCGGGGCCGGAGCGGCTCCCAGGCACAGGGCGAGCGGGTCGACGCGTTCCGGCGCGCGGGCGGGGGGTAAAGGGGTCATCGCCACCCCGTCCCGTTGCCGCCGGCGTTCTCGGTGCGCCGCATGAACTCCTCGCGGCGGTGCGGGTCCTCGCGCAGGACGCCCCGCAGGGCGGAGGTGGTGGTCCAGGAGCCGATGGCCTTGATGCCCCGTATCGACATGCAGGTGTGCTGGGCCTCGATCACCGCGCCCGCGCCCAAGGGCTCCAGCTCGCCGGCCAGCCAGTCGGCGATCCGGGTGGTCATGCGCTCCTGGACCTGGAGGCCGCGCGCCGACGCCTGGACCACGCGGGCCAGCTTGGAGAGGCCGAGCACGCGTTTGCCCGGCACGTAGCCCACGTGGGCGACGCCGAAGAACGGCAGCAGGTGGTGCTCGCACAGGGAGTGGAAGGGAATGGCGCGGACGAGGACCAGTTCGTCACAGCCGTCCTCGTTGGGGAAGGTCGTCGCCGTGAACTCGTGCGGCTCCAGCAGTTCGCGGTAGGCGGCGGCGACGCGGCGCGGGGTGTCGGCGAGGGATTCCCCGCTCAGGTCCACCCCCAGGGACGTGAGGAGAGCGGTCACCGCCTGCTCCGTCGGATCGGGCCGGGCGGCGGTGGGCGAGGTGTCCATGGTCATGGGCATCGTGGTTCCTCGGTCGGTCGGCGGGTGGGAGAACGGTGCGGTGCGGGTGGGCGGTGGCACGGCGCGCCGCCGGGTCGCGGGGAGGGGCGGTGCGACGGCTCGGGCCGGAACGGGCGCTGGGGGCAGGCGAGTCACGGTCGGGGCAGGGGCGCCGGCTACCAGACGAGGTCGTTGACGATCCGGGACAGGAGGGCGCGGTAGCGTTCGGCCGCGCGCTGGATCGTCGCCGCGTCGTAGAGGTCGGTGTTGTACTCGATCTGGCAGCGGACGCCGGAGTCGCCGGGCCAGACGTTGAGCGTGATGTCGGCCTTGCTGGCCCGCTGGGAGAAGGGCCGCCGCTCGCAGACGGTGCCCTCCAGCGTCAACGGGCCGACCCGGTGGGTGTGGCAGATGAACAGCGTTCGGAAGAGGTAGGGCGGCAAATTCTCCGCACCGTACCGCGCCATCAGATCCTCGTACACGGTCACGAGCGGCACCTCCTGGTGCCGCAGCGCGTCGGTGAGGGTCCGCGCGCTGGCGTGCAGCAGGTCGCGCAGCGGCGCACGGGCGGGCAGCCTCATCCGGACGCAGTGGGTGTTCATCAGGAGCCCCACGCAGTCCTGGGTCCACGGCGGGAACCGGTTCGCCGTGGGGACCCCGACGACGATGTCCTCCTGGCCCGCGTACTCGCGCAGCAGCATCTGGTAGGCGAGCAGGACGACGGCGGTGACGGTGACCCGTTCGGCGCGCGCCACGTCGCGGACGCTGCGGGCGAGCGCGGCGGGCAGTTCGAAGTCGAGCCGGTCCCCGGCGAAGGTCTGGTGGGGGCGCGCGGGCCGGTCGTAGGGGACGGTGGAGCCGTCCTGGAGGTCGGCCAGCTGACGGGCCCAGTAGTCGAGGAGCGGCACGGCCTCGGGGGAGGCGGTCAGCGCCCGCTGGTGCCGGGCGAAGTCGGCCAACTGGCCGGGACGGCGCCCGCCGAAGGGGATCCGGCCCGCGCGGACGTCCCCGTACGCCGTGGCGAGGTCGGCCAGCAGGACGCCCATGGCCCAGCCGTCCAGGACGATGTGGTGGACGACGACGACCAGCAGGTGCTCGTCCTCGCCGATCCGGTGCAGCGTGAACCGGCCGGGCCGTTCGCGGGCGAGGTCGAAGAGGTGCTCGGCGTCCTCGCGGACGGCGGCGTCCACCTCGGCCGGGGCCGCGGCGCCGGTGTGGTCGCGCAGGATCAGCGCGTCGGCGGGGGCCGGCAGCACCCGTGCCCGTACGCCGTCGGGGTGTGCGAGGAAGACCGTGCGCAGGGACTCGTGGCGCTCGATGACGAGATCCACGGACCGGGCCAGGGCGGCGACGTCGAGGGGGCCCCGGATGGTATGGACGTTCTCCACATTGAAGGCACGATTCTCGTCGGGGCTCGCCGACATCGTGGTGAACAGCACTTCCTGGAGGAATGTCGCCGGGCCGTCACTCGTGTCCGTCGTCCCGCCGACCCGGATCTCCCTGATGGTCACGGCAGCGTCCCCCTCTTCCCAGGGCCGCCCCCGCGGCATTCGTTTCGGAAGGCACCGTGAGTACCCTACATGCATGCGCAGTTGACACTTCCGCTCCCCCTGTGCCCGCCCTCCGCGAGATGACCGCGCACCAGGGTCCGGGCCGTGGGCCGAGAGAATTGCAGGCGAATGACGAAGGACCACCGCGGCGACACAGCCACCCGCGGCCAGGGCGCACCCGTGCATGAGGAGACGGTCGACGGGTTCGGCACCATCCGTGTGCGCGCCGTCGACCCGCGGGGCGACGCCGGCGTCCTCCACTCCTGGGTCACCCAGGAGCGCGCCCGTTACTGGGGCATGCTGGGCACCGACCGGGAGCGGGTCCGGGAGATCTACGCGTACGTGGACTCCCTGACGACCCACCACGCCTACCTCGTCCACCTGGACGACCGGCCGGTGGCCCTGTTCCAGACCTACGAGCCCGAGCACGATCCGGTCGGGGAGTGCTACGAGGTCCAGCCGGGCGACTTCGGCATCCACATCCTGATCGGCCCGCCCTCCGGCCCGGCCGCGCCCGGCTTCACCGGCGCCCTGCTCGGCTCCTTCCTCGGCCACCTGCTGGAGGACGAGAGCCGCACGAGGATCGTCGCGGAGCCGGACGCGCGCAACGACCGGGCGATCGCACGGTTCCTGCGCACCGGTTTCCTGAAGGGGCCGCAGATCGACCTGCCCGGCAAGCGGGCGCAGCTCGTCTTCCTGAACCGGCGGGACTTCCGGCGTCCGTGACGGCGCCGGCCGGCCGCTCAGCCCGCGGCCCCGACCCGCGGGGCGCGCCGCCCGGTCAGCAGGGCTGGCAGCTCGCGCATGTCGTGGAAGAGGGTGGTCCCGGGGCCGTCCAGCCAGTCGGCGGGGGTGACGCCGCCCGCGTATCCGAGACACCGCATGCCGGCGGCCCGAGCCGCCAGGACGCCGGGGCGGCTGTCCTCGACCACCACGCACGCGCCGGGGTCGACGCCCATCCGCCGGGCGGCGTGCAGGAACAGGTCGGGCGCCGGCTTCCCCCGGCCGACCTCGGTGGCGCTGTGGACGCGGCCCTCGAACCGTTCGTAGAGACCGGTGCGGCCCAGCGTGTGGCGCATCTTCTCGTGGGTGCCGCTGGACGCGACGCAGACCGGCAGGGCCATCGCGGTCAGCTCGTCGAGCGCCTCGGGCAGGCCGTCGACGGGGGTCAGCCCGGCGTCGACGGCATCCCGGTGGTAGCGCTCGAACCGCTCGGTCCAGGCCGCCGCCACCCGCTTCCCCAACCGGGCCGCGACCTGCTCCCCGATGGAGACCAGCGAGCGCCCCATGAACAGGTCGACGACCTCCCGGTCGGTGAGCGGCCACCCCAGCTCCGCCCCGATCCGCAGCTGCACGCGCAGCGCGATGCGCTCGGTGTCCACCAGGACTCCGTCGCAGTCGAAGATCACCAGTCCCGGGGGTTCGTCCACGCGCGCAGCATACGCAGGCGTGACTGCCGCGGCTCCCGCGGGCGTTCGCCGGTCAGCGGCGCCGGCGGGTGTTGAGCCGGGCGGCCTGGCGCGTCAGGTGGTCGCGCTCGGCGAGGTTCTGGGCCTTGCGGGCCGCCTCGGCGTACAGCCGTGCCGCCGTCGCCAGGTCGCCGTCGCGTTCGTGCAGGTACGCCGCCACCGCGGCGTGGCGCGGCACGGAGGGTCCCCGTGGGGAGGAGTCCTCCAGTGCCGCGAGCGCCGCCAGCCCGGCGCGCGGACCGTCGGCCTCGCCGACGGCCACCGCGCGGTTGAGCCGGACGACCGGGCTGTCGGTCAGGCGCACGAGCTCGTCGTACCACTCGACGATCTGCACCCAGTCGGTCTCCTCGACGGTGAGCGCGTCGGCGTGCAGCGCCGCGATGGCGGCCTGGGCCTGGAACTCGCCCAGCCGGTCGCGGGCGAGCGCCGCCTGAAGGATCGCGACGCCCTCGGCGATCGCCCCGGTGTCCCACCGGCCCCGGTCCTGCTCGGCGAGCGGCACCAGGCTGCCGTCGGGCGCGGTCCGGGTGGCGCGCCGGGCGTGGTGGAGCAGCATGAGGGCGAGCAGCCCGGCCACCTCGGGGTGGTCGATCGCGGTCGCGAGCTGCCGGGTGAGCCGGATGGACTCGGCGGCGAGGTCGACGTCGCCGGAGTAGCCCTCGTTGAAGACCAGGTAGAGGACGCGCAGCACGGTGGCCACGTCGCCGGGCTGGTCGAACCGCACGCCGGAGACGGTGCGCTTGGCACGGCTGATGCGCTGCGCCATGGTCGCCTCGGGCACCAGGTAGGCCCGGGCGATCTGCCGGGTGGTCAGCCCGCCGACGGCGCGCAGGGTGAGCGCGACCGCGGACGACGGCGTCAGCGACGGGTGGGCGCACAGGAAGTAGAGCTGGAGCGTGTCGTCCACCGCGGGCGCGGCCCCGGACGCCGGCTCCTCCTCGACGCGGTCCTCGCGCCGGCGGCGGGCGGTGTCGGCGCGGGTCGCGTCGAGGAACCGGCGCCAGGCCACGGTGACCAGCCAGCCCTTCGGGTCCCGCGGGGGGTCGGCCGGCCAGACGCGGACCGCCTCGACCAGCGCGTCCTGAACGGCGTCCTCGGCCGCCGCGAAGTCGGCTCCGCGGCGGACGAGGATTCCGAGCACGCTCGGCGTGAGGCTCCTCAGCAGGGCCTCGTTCATCGGCGAGCTCACTCCGTGACGGTGGGGGTCTCGCCGTAGAACGGGCGCAGTTCGAGCCACTCGTGGATCGGCTCCCCGCCCGCCCCGGGGGCGGCCGACAGCTCCCCGGCCAGCTCCACGGCGCGCTCGTAGCTGTCGACGTCGATCACCATCCAGCCGGCGATGAGGTCCTTGGTCTCGGCGAACGGGCCGTCGGTGACCGGCGGGCGGCCCTCGCCGTCGTACCGGACCCATGTCCCCTCGGGGGCGAGCGCCTGGCCGTCGACGTACTCGCCCGTCCCTTCGAGCCGGGTCGCGAAGTCGCGCATGTACTGCACGTGGGCCGTGACCTCCTGCGGAGTCCACTGGTCCATGGGCACGTCGTTGACCGAGGCCGGGGCGCCGCGGTAGTGCTTGAGCAGCAGGTACTTGGCCATCGTGTTTCTCCTCGTTCCGATGCGACCCATTGTGATCGCGTTCAGCACGGGGACGGAGCCGGGCACGGGTTCTCGACATCGCGTCCGGATTTTTCTCGGCGCGTGTGGCCGAGCCCGGGTCAGTCGTTCCGTTGCCCCGGCCCGCACAGCACGGGGATGTTCTCCAGGCCGCTGATGAGCGCTCGTCGCCAGCTGAGCTCGGCGGCGGGCACGGCCAGGCGCATCCCGGGGAACCTCCGGGTCAGCGTCCGCAGCGCTTCCTGGAGCTCGATGCGCGCGAGGTGCGCGCCCAGGCAGAAGTGCGGCCCGTGCCCGAACGCCAGGTGGGGGTTGGGCGTGCGGGTGATGTCGAGCCGGTCCGGGTCGGGGAAGGCCCGGGGGTCGCGATTGGCCGCGCCGATGGCGGCGATCACCCCCTCGCCGGCGCCTATGCGGGTGCCCGACAGCTCGACGTCCTCGGTGGCTATGCGCAGTTGCCCGGTTTCCGACAGCCGGTGCAGCCGCAGCAGTTCCTCCACGGCCGCCGGAACGAGCTCCTCGTCGGCGGCCAGTCGTCGCCACTCGTCCGGACTGCTGAGCAGTGACGCGACGAACGTGCCCAGCTGGTTGGCGGTCGTCTCGAAGCCGCCGATCAGCAGGTTGAGGCCGAACGCGACGAGCTGCTCCTCGTCCAGGTGCCGGTGCTCGTCGCTTCCGCTGACGAGCCGGTCGAGGAGGTCCTCCGGCGCGCGGCCTTTCCTCAGCCCGGCGCGCTTCGCGGCCAGCAGCCGACCGAGGTAGTCCTCCAGCCGGTCGTAGGACTCGTTGGCGCTGTCGGCCTCGTCGGGTGAGAGCCCGTAGACGCCGGCCGACCAGGCGGCGAACCGGCGGCGGTCCTCGTAGGGGACGCCGAGGATCTGGCAGATGACCTGGATCGGGACGGGCTGGCAGAAGAGCTCACGCACGTCGGCCGGCGCCTCGGCGGCGGCCAGGTCGTCGGCGAGCCGTTCCGCCAGGTCCCGGATCCAGGGTCGCAGCCCTTCGAGGTAGCGGTGGCTGAACTCGGCGGTGAGCAGCCTTCTGACCCGGGTGTGCTCCGGCGGGTCCATGGTCGGCAGGGAACCGCGCCGCGGCTTGGTCAGCCCGGCCTGCGGCGCGTCCGGTGCGATCATCCTGGCGCGGGAGAACCGCTTGTCGCTCAGCACGGTGCGGGCGTCCTCGTAGCGGGTCACCAGCCAGGAGACGTGACCGGAGACGGTGCGCACGCGCACCACCGGGCTGGTCTCCCGCAACCGGGCCCAGAGGGGCGAGGGCTCGAATCGGAAGGAGCCCGGAAGCGGGCAGGGGAGAACCCCGTCCGAGCCGTCCGAGCCGCCCGAGCCGTTCGACACATCAGCCATGACCCCATCATCGACCGATCCGGGCCCGGGTAATCGCCCCCGCCGGACGATGGCCGACGGCGTCGCTCACCGGCGGCGGAACGGGTGCCCGGCCCGCGGGACGCGGTCGCGCACCCGCGCGATCCCGACGGCCAGCGCGGCGACGGCGATCGCCGCCCCGCCCCCGATGGGCATCAGGGAGTCGACGACCATGCTCCTGCGCTGGTCGGCCACGCTCGCCTCGCCCATGTCCTGCCCGTTGAGCAGCAGGCGGCAGTCGACCGTCTCGGAGGGGGTGCAGTAGGGCTCGAACTCCACGATGGCGTGCACTCCGAAGGCGACCAGGCCCAGGCCGGTTCCGAGGGCGAGCAGCCACAGCAGGAAGGCCGCGGCCGTCAGCACCGGGCCGCCGATGGCCAGTACGACGCCCACGATCAGGCTGACGCAGATGATCGCCGCGTAGCCCAGGGTGACCCACACCCACAGCCCGCTCGCGAAGCCGACCGGCAGCAGGATCACCGAGAAGGCCACGCACCAGTAGAGCCCGTTGCGCAGGCTGTCCTGCACCTCTTCCATCGGCCTGTTCCCCGTCGTCGCCGTCGCCTGCCGCGGGCGGTGCCGCCCGGCCCGTTCCCCGTCCATTCTGCGGGAGTTCCCGCGGAGGACGGACCGCGCGCGGGGATCAGGCCGTGTGCTGGTACGCCGGGTAGGTCAGGTATCCCGCGTCACCCCCCTGGTAGTACGTGGCCTCGTCGACGGGAGCGAGGGGGAGTCCGGTGCGCAGGCGCTCGACCAGGTCGGGGTTGGACAGGAAAGCGCGGCCGAAGCTGATGAGGTCGGCGCCCAGCCCGAGCCAGTGGTCGGCCTCGGCCCGCCCGGTCTGCTTCGGTCCCATCGGGAGCACGGGATTCATGATGAGGGCGCCCGGCCACGCGCGGCGCAGCCCGAGCAGCACCTCGTCGCCGGCGGTGGCCTCCAGGTGGACGTAGGCCACCTGGAGGCGGGCCAGCTCGGTGATCAACTCCGCGTAGAGCGCGGGGACATCGGCCTCCCGGATCCCCCAGAACGTGCCGCCCGGGGAGAGGCGGACGCCGGTCCTGGACGCACCGACGGCCTCGACGGTCGCGGTCGCCGCCTCCACGGCGAAGCGGATCCGGTTGGCCACCGAACCCCCGTAGCGGTCCGTGCGCAGGTTGGCGTTCGAGGAGAGGAACTGCGAGATCAGGTAGCCGTTGGCACCGTGCAGCTCCACGCCGTCGAAGCCGGCGTCCAGGGCACGGCGGGCCGCCCGCGCGTACGACCGTGCGTGCTCGGCCACTTCGGACGTCTCCAGGGCACGCGGCGTCGGTGGGGGCTGGAGCCCGGTCGGGGTGAACACCTTCCCCGCCGCGGGGACCGCCGAGGGCCCGACGGGCCGCATGCCGGTGGTGTCGGGATGGGAGACCCGTCCGCCGTGCATGAGCTGGGCGAAGAGACGGCCGCCGTTGGCGTGCACGGCGGCGGTCACCGGGCGCCACGCGGCGACCTGCTCATCGGTGTGCAGGCCCGGTGTCCCGGGGTTGGACTGTCCGATCGAGCTGGGCTGCACGCCCTCGGTCACGATCAGGCCGGCCGTCGCCCGCTGCGCGTAGTACGTGGCCATCGAGGGGGTCGCCAGACCACCGGCGGCGGCCCGGACGCGCGTCATCGGGGCCATCACCACCCGGTTGGGCAAGGTCAGGTCTCCGAGCCGGTGGCTGTCGAAAAGCGTGGTCACGTCGGGACTCCCTCGCGAAGGGGCACGCCCGTTTCCCGGGCACGACAGGTACGCTAAAACCTCACATCGATGTCAGAGGCAAGACCGTGTGTCACGGATCACAGCGAGGGGGCGGCATGCGCATCGGAGAGCTCGCGGCACGGACCGGGGTCAGCGTCCGGTCCCTGCGGTACTACGAGGAACGGGGACTGCTCAGCAGCAGCCGCAGCGCCGGCGGGCAGCGGCACTACACGGACGGCGAGGCCGAGCGGGTCGCGCTCATCCAGCGGCTGTACGCCGCGGGTCTCTCCAGCCGCACCATCGTGGAGCTCCTGCCCTGCGTCGACTCGCCCAGCGAGGAGAACTCCGAGGTCTCGCTGGAGCGGATGGTGCAGGAGCGCGACCGGCTCTCCCAGCACATCACCGACCTCGTGCGCACCCGGCGCACCCTCGACGTGGTGATCGCCACGGCCCGAGCGCACCAGGACGGCCTGCGGGCGGACGCACCCGGCCCCTGCCGGTGAGGTGCGGGAGCGGTCTACTCGCTGCTGATGGCGCGGAAGACGTCGTCGAGCCGCGTCGGCCCGGCCTGGAGTTCCCGCAGGTCCAGCGCGTTGTCGTGCGCCCAGCCGAGCAGGGTGTGGAGGTCCTTCTGCAACTGGAAGGTCTGGACGAGGAACGTGCCGTCGCTCTCGCGCGTGGCCGGCAGCGGCAGCGCCGGTGCGGGTGCCGGGAGGGAGAAGCGCACGGTGGCCGGCAGGGTCCGCGTCAGCTCGGACACCGTCCCCTCCCGGCGGAAGGTGCCCTGGTGCATGAGCCCGATGCGGTCGGCGCGCTGCTGGGCCTCCTCCAGGTAGTGCGTGGTGAGCACGATGGTGGACCCGTCCTCGCGCAGCCTGTCCACGGCGTCCCAGAGGGCGTCCCTGGACCGGATGTCCAGGCCGGTGGTGGGCTCATCCAGGAAGATCAGCTCGGGCGCCCCGTACACGGCGGTGGCGAAGTCCAGACGTCGCTTCTCGCCGCCGGAGAGCTGGGACACCTTGGTGCCGGCCTTGTGCGTGAGATCGACGACGCCGAGCACGCGGTCGACCGTGTCGCCGCGCCGCGTGAGCTTCCCGATCAGCCGGACCGTCTCCCTCACCGTGAGGTCCGGCGAGAAACCGCTCTCCTGGAGCATGATGCCCATCCGGGGCCGCACGGCCCGCCGGTCCCGCGGGCTCCGCCCGAAGACCCGCACGCTGCCCGAGGTGGCGGCGCGGTGACCCTCGATGGCCTCCAGGGCCGAGGTCTTGCCCGCCCCGTTCGTGCCGAGCAGCGCGTAGAGCTCCCCGCGCCGCACCTGGAAGGACAGGTCCTTCACGGCGTGGAAGTCACCGTAGGAGAGATTCAGATGGTCAACGTCGATGACCGGTGTCGAGATCATGGGCCGATCCCACCCGCCGCCACGCTCGTCCGGCAGTGGCGCCGTGTCATCGCCTCGCCATGACGTTCCTCGGGAGAGGGCATGACGTGGTGACACTGGCGCCGCCCCGGGAGCCGGAAGAATACTGCGGAGCAGACTCTGAAGACCCACCTCCCGGAGAGCCGCACATGGACACCCGGCCCCCGCACACCGTGCTGACGGCCACGACGGCCCCGGTCCGGCCCCGGTCCGAGAACGGCCCCGGCCCGCTCCCTCGGCGGCGAGGTGACGGCCGGTGACCCCGCTCAGGAGAGCGGCGCACCGGATGCCCGAGCACGACGCGGAGACGCAGGGCGGGCTGCGCAGGCTCAACCTCGTCATGCTGCTCGCGCCGCTCGCCGTCGTCGGGGCGCTGCTGGTGGCGGCCGACGCCCGGACCGGGTGGGACGCGGCCATCCTGGTCCCCGGCGTGATAGCGGCGCTGGTGGCCGTCGAGCGGTGGACCGCGGGCGACCTCTCCCGCGTCGTCCTCCCCTGCCTGGTCATCACCGCGGCCGTGTGGCCGCTGGGGGTCCTGGTGGTCGGCAGCGCCACGGCGTCCTACGGCCTGACGATCGTGGGCCCCCTCGTCATCCCGCAGCTGCGGCGCCACCGGGGCATGGCGGCCTGGGGGCTGATCGGATTCGTCGCCGCGGTGGGCGCGACGCGGCCGGCCGTGTCACAGGAGAGCGTGGCCGGGGTTCTGACCTCGTACGTACTCGTCCCCACGGTGGTCACCGGGGTGGCGA
The DNA here is from genome assembly GCF_001083795.1 of Streptomyces sp. SBT349. GTDB lineage: Bacteria > Actinomycetota > Actinomycetes > Streptomycetales > Streptomycetaceae > Streptomyces. The sequence continues at coordinate 53,033 of NZ_LAVK01000003.1, read as the reverse complement.
CCGGCCTCAACTTCGCCAACCGGCGGTTCTACGCGCTCATGGAGCGGGCACGGGAACGCGAGGCGGAGCTGGCCGTGGCTCGGGAACGGATCCGTTTCGCCAGTGATCTCCACGACATCCAGGGCCACACGCTGCACGTGGTGAAACTGAAGATCGCCCTGGCCGAGAAGCTGGTGGGGAGCGACCTGGAGCGCGTGCGGCAGGAACTGCGCGAGGTGCGCGCCCTGGTCGGCGACACCATCGCCCAGACCAAGGAGCTCGCCTACGCGCAGCGGAGGCTCAACCTGTCGGCGGAGCTGGAGAACGCGAAGAACCTCTTCGAGGCCGCCGGCATCCGCGTGCGCGTCGACCGTGAGGCCGACGGCGACGAGCGGGTCGACGAGCTGCTCGGCCAGGTCCTCCGCGAGACGACGACCAACATCCTGCGGCATTCGCAGGCCGAGCAGGTGCGGATCACCCTCTCGGAGACGGGCATCGTCATCGTCAACGACGGCGTGCGGGCCGATCTCGTTCCCCGGCTCAGAGGGCTCTCCACCCTCGGGGAGCGAGTGGCGGGGGACGGAGGGGAGCTGAGGGTGGAGCAGAAGGACGGGCGGTTCCTGACGGCCGCGGACCTCCCGCGCCCGCCCTCCGGCGCCACCCTCTGACAACACGCGAACGCGGAAGGACGACAGATGACCACCGTGGTGCTGGCGGACGACGAGGCCCTTCTCCGGAAGGCGCTGGCGGCGTTGCTCCCTCTCGAAGGGGAGATCACCGTGCTCGCCGAAGCGGAGGACGGCGAGGGAGCCGTCCAGGCCACGCTGCGGCACCGGCCCGATGTGCTCGTCATCGATCTGGAGATGCCCGGGGTGGACGGACTCGGTGCCGTCTCGGCGATCCGTCGCGCGCTGCCGGACCAGGTCATCCTCATGCTGACGCGCCATGCCAGACCCGGGGTGCTCCGCAAGGCCCTCAGGCTCGGGGTCCAGGGCTTCGTCAGCAAGTCGGCGGAACCGTCCCACATCACGTCGGTCATCAGGACCCTGCACGAGGGCAGGCGGTGGATCGACCCCGATGTCTCCGCGCGCGCCGTCGTCGACGACTGCCCGCTCACCGACCGGGAGATCGACGTGCTGCGGGTGACCCGCGAGGGGTACGCGGTCGCCGACATCGCGGCCCGGCTCCACCTGGCGGAGGGCACGGTACGCAACTACCTCTCCAAGGCGATGCAGAAGACGCAGACCCGCACCCGGCACGAGGCGGCGCGGTACGCGCGCGACCACGACTGGTTGTAGGGGATCGGCGGTCCTCCCGCGTGGGTCACGGGCGGCGTCCGGATGGCGGCCGGGTTGATCGTCACTGCTACGGTTCGTACGCGTTCGCCCGGCCACCGGCCCACGGAAGGAAGGTCCACCATGCCCGCCAGGACGCTCCGGATCCCCACCGCGGACGGCCAGGCCGACGCCTTCGCCGCCTTCCCCGACGGTGGCGAGCCGCGCCCGGGGGTGCTGCTGTACACGGACGCCTTCGGCGTGCGGCCCGTGGTGGAGGGGATGGCCCGCGAACTGGCCGAGCACGGGTACTACGTGCTCGTCCCCCACCTCTACTACCGGCACGGCCCGGCGCCGGTGATCGAACTCCCCGAGCACATCGGGGAGGAGGTCCGGCCCGCGGTCTTCGCCCGGCTGATGCCCCTGATCGAGGCGCACACCACGGAACGAGCCCTGCGCGACGCCGACGCCTACCTCGGGTTCCTCAGTGCCCAGCCCGAGGTCGGCGCCGGGCCGGTCGCCGCGATCGGCTACTGCATCGGCGCCGCCCTGGCGCTGCGCACCGCGGCGGCCCACCCCGGCCAGGTGGCCGCCGTCGCCGGGTTCCATCCCGCCTACCTGGTCACGGACGCGCCCGACAGCCCGCACCGCGCCGTCCCCGAGCTCACCGCCCGAGTCCACCTCGGCCTCTCCGAGAACGACATGCCGGCCGAGGCCGTCGGCGAGCTCAACCAGGCCCTGGATGCCGCGGGTGTCGGCTACACCACCGAGATCTACCCCGGCACCGTCCACGGCTTCACCATGGCCGACACCGACGCCTTCGCCCCCTCCGCGCTGCGGCGTCACTGGGACCGCCTGCTCCCCCTCCTCGACCGCGCCCTGGCCCACGGCTGAGGCCCGCGAACCGAGAGGGCGGCCCGGCCCGTCGCATTCGAACTGGCGTCCCGAAAAACGGTTGTGACCAGCATCTTTGTCAGTCTGACGCAGTATCATGGAGATAACCGAGCCAGGGTTCAGTCAGGCCGAGGAGGTCGCCCATGCCAGTGGCGTACGCCCCGAAATCCATGCGCACCAAGCCGCTCCCGGCGGGCATGCCGCGTGAGTGGTACATCGAGCACAACCGGATGCGCAAGGCGATGCGCATCGCCATCGCCCTGCTCGACTCCGGCGTCTACACGCCGCGGCAGGCCAGGAACGAGGTGATACGGCGGGTGGCCGAGCGCATCGGCGTCCACCCACCGTCGACGACCACGTGCCGCCTGGTCCGCAGCCTCCTTCCGGCCGTCTGACGCGGCCGACCGCCGGGGCGCGCGACGCCCCGGCGGTCGGTCCTCGGTCCTCGGTCCTCGCCCGGACGCGGCGACGCTCCGTCCGGCGGCGACGGGAACCGGCCGGGGCGTTCCCCCGTCAGAGGGGCATGTCTCATGGGAACAGGCGGGCCTCCCGGGGCCGTTGGGGCACGTGCCTGCTGACGGGCGTCCTCGTCGCGGGAGTTCTCGGCTGTGGCGCGGACGCGTGGCAGGAGCGGAGCCCGGGGCCGGACCCCGTTGCCGCGCATGTGCGCCGTGGCCGACGCCTGGGAGGGATCGGACGGGGCGCGCCGGTGGGAGGACGGGGAGGCCATGCCCGTGCCCCTGATGTCGGCCGCCGATGCCTTCGGGGAGATGGGCAGCGGTATCGCGGACAGCTCCCCGGACTTCCACGCGCTGGAGCTGGAGCGCCCCCTCGGGGAACGGGCCCCGCTCGACGCACGTACGGGTGAGGTGCTCCAGCCCGGACCGCCGCCGGAGTTGCCCGGAAGGAACCGGGCTCCGGGCTCCGGGTCCCTCAGGACTGGTACGGCTGCTGCTGTGGCTGCTGCCCGTACATCGGACCGGTGTGGCCACCGGCGGCCTGCGCCTGGAGCTGCTCCGCCTGCTCCTTGGTCGCCCTCTGCTCCGCGCCGCAGAAGGTGCACTGCGTCGCGTACGACGTCGAGACCGGGAACAGCGGCACGAAGAACAGCGTGAACTTGGTGACACGCTTCCTGAGCGTGTGCGCGGAGGGATTGCCGCAGTGGCCGCACACCAGCGTGAGTATCGCGAGCTGGTACAGGTATCCCCTGGTGCCAAAGATGATCATGCGGTTGGTCCTTCCCGGGTCGGTGTGCCTGCCGACATAGTGCCAGCGACGGGCGCGCCGCGGTCATGTGTCGTCGCTCCGGTTTGGTGGACAGCGATCCGCTTGGGGAGACTGGTCCCCGCACCACCCCGCAGATCCCTTCCGGATCACCTCTCACCACGATGGAGAACCCGTGGCCAAGCGCGACAACAACCTTCTCGGCATAGGAGGACAGCGGAACAAGCTGTCCCGCGCCGACCGGCAGGGCTCCGCCCCCGCCCGCGTGGCGGACCGCAGGGCCGCCGCCGACCAGAAGCAGGAACTGCTGCGCCGGATGCGCGAGCGTACGCAGGGGGACCCGGTCGCCGAGGCGGACCTGCCCGCCGAGGCCGACGAGGCCGACGAGGCCGCCGAGCCCACCGGAGCCGACCAGGCTCCCGGCACCGACCGGCAGGGCTGACCCGCTCACCGGGCGGGCGGACCGGCGCGGTGACGCGGCGCCGGTCCGCCCGCGGCCCTCAGCGGGACGGGGTGGGGTAGGCCACCGGGCTGCGGTGGCCCGCGCGGTCGACCGCGCGGACGCCGAAGAACACGTTGTCCTTGGAGATGTCGACGGTGTGCGTGGTGGTGTCGCCCGCGTCGAGCACGTGGGTCCACTCCGGCTCGGTGGGCTCCCTCCACACCACCTCGTAGCCGGCGAGGTCGGGCTCGGGGCCGCGGGTCCAGACGAGGGTGGTGGAGTTGGTCAGGTCGCCCGTGTCGATGTGCACGCCGGTCGGGGTGCCGGGCGCCTGGGCGAGGGTCCACAGGGTGGCGAGGTTCACCCGGGCGACCCGGGCGATGTAGTCCATGTCGCAGAACTCCGGCAGGTCGCCGAACTGCTGCCCGTCCTCCACCCGGACGTCCTGGTGCTGGTGGGCGTAGTCCTCGTGCGGCTCGGTGAAGCGCGCGGCCGGGTACCCCTCCTCCAGGAACGGGATGTGGTCCCCGCCGCGCAGGTAGCGGTCGCGGCGGTAGATCACGTTCACGGTCATCCCGGTGGCGCGGTTCTCGGCCACGTCCCGTACGAAGCGGGCGAGTTGGCGGGAGGGCGAGTCGTTCTCCCCTCCCACGGAACGCCGGACGTCGGCCTGCTCCGGGGTCTCCGAGGTCGGCACTCCCTCGGCGAACAGGCGGACGACGCGCGGGTCGGCGGTGCCGTCGTCGGCGACCGGGCTGCCCACGATGTCGTTGGTGAACATGCCCTGGACGTCGGCCCCGGCCGCCTTGAACCGCTGGGCCATGTGACCCGCGCCGTACAGGCCCTGCTCCTCGCCGGCCACCGCGGCGAACACCACGGTCGCCTCGGTGGTCCGGGTGGACATCACCCGGGCCAGCTCCATCACCACCGCGACCCCGGAGGCGTCGTCGTCCGCGCCGGGCGCGTCGTCGGTGGCGTTGCCGACGTCGGAGACCCGGGAGTCATAGTGCCCCGAGACCACGTACACGCGCTCCGGCGCCGCCGAGCCGCGCAGGGTGGCGACCACGTTGGTGATCGTCGTCGGCACGGGGATGCGGTTCCCGTCCGGCTCCTGCACGTACGACTGGAGTTCCACGGTCATCCGCCCGCCGGAGGCGTCCGCGATCCGCCGCAGCTCCGCGTGGATCCAGTCCCGGGCCGCGCCGATGCCGCGCTCGGGGTCGTCCTGGGCGGACAGGGTGTGCCGGGTGCCGAAGGCGACCAACCGGCGCACGATGGACTCGATCCGGCCCGGGTCGATCTCGCGCGCCATCGCCACCAGGTCACGTCCCGGGGGCTGCGCGGTGACCCGGCGGGCGGCGGGGGCGGCGGGCGCGGCCTCGGCCGCCCGGCCGCCGATCAGTGAGGCCCCGGCCGCGGTGGCGGCCGAGGCGGACAGCAGTGCTCGACGACTGGTGGATCCGGAAGGTGACATGGCGTTGTCCTGTCCGTCTGTTCCCTCTGCCGGCACGGTCGATTCCTTATCGTCATGGTCCCGACAAGTCCTGGCAAGATCCGCCGCGGTGCGGTAGCGGTTGCGGTAGGTGTCGTGGCAGAGGAACGAGCCGCCCCGGATGACGGCCAGGGACGTCCGGTCCGGCCCGCGCGGGTCGTGCTCGGGGGACCGGGTGTAGTAGTGCGGGTCGAACCAATCGGCGCACCACTCCCAGACGTTGCCCGCCGTGTCGAGGAGCCCGTGGCCGTTGGGGGGCGCCCTGCCAGATGTTGCAGCGGTGGCGGCCGCCGGGGGTGAGCTCGTCGCCCCGGGGATAACGGCGGGACTCGGCGTCGGCGCGGCTGACGTGGACGACGGGATGGCGGTCCAGGCCGGCCAGGTCGCTCAGCGGGCCGTGCGGGCGGCGCCAGTGGGCCCCCCGGACATCGATCCACCAGGGCGTTGCGGGGCGGACCGCCGGCACGTCCTCCGGCTCGGCCCGCAGGAACAGGGCGAACACGGCTGAGTGGCCCGACGCCCGAGGTGCGCCCGCGGCCGGGCCGCGGCCGGACAGCTCTCCGGCCCGGTCGCGCCCCATGCGGGAACGGGCGCGGCCGGGCCGGGAGTTGGGTGCGGGTCAGGCGGTGGGGATCGCGTTCAGCGTGTACCACGCCTCGGTGCTCCACAGCGTCTCGCCGTCGGCGGAGCTGAAGGGGCGCGGGGACTGGATGTGAACGACGCGGTCGGTCGAGAGGTTGTCGATCACCAGGGTGACCTCCGTGCCGCTCTCCGACAGCTCGGCCGAGGTGACGGGCAGGGTCTCCTGGTCCAGCTTGGGTCCGCCGTAGTCGGCGGTGGGCTCGTAACGCCACTGCTGGACCCGGTAGCTGGTGGCCAGCGCGTCCGCGGTCTCCTGGGAGAGCGGCTGCGTGTAGGTGAGGACGAAGCCGTCCGGGGTGGCGCGCATGGAGGCGATGTCGAACGCGTTGGTGCCGTTCGGCGTCAGCTTCTGGAGGCCGAACCTGAGCTTGCCCTCCTGGCCCCAGTTGCCGTCCGCGCCGAGGCCCCCGGTGTAGATCGCGCCGTCGGGGCCCACGCTGACGCGGGTCACCCCGGCTTCGAGGCCCTGGGTGTGGCGGAAGACGGCGCCCTGGTACTCACCGCCGACCTCCTCCAGATAGGCGCGCTGGAGACCTCCGTAGGTCACGTCCCCGATGAGCATCTGACCGGCGAAGGGGCCCTCGGTCAGCATCACGGGCGTGCTCGGGGAGTTCCCGATCTCGTTCTGCGGCAGCCACAGGACGGGCTTGGTCACGGGGTTCTCGTCGAAGGGCCCCGGGGGGTTGGTGTAGTGGTTGAAGAACCGGTCCTGCTCGATGTGCAGGAGCTTGGACGAGGGCAGCCAGCCGCCCTGGTTGTCGGTGACGAAGAGGTCGCCGCCCGGTCCCCGGCCGAGGCCGTGGGGGGTGCGCAGGCCGCCCGCGACATAGGTGATCTCGCCGGTCTCCCTGCTGACCTTGATGGTGGTGCCGCGGTCGGCCGCCGGCTGGGGGTCGGTCGTGGCACCGCCGTAGTCGATGGCGACCGACAGGTTCAGGAGGAAGTGGCCCTCCTCGTACAGCAGGCCGAAGGCGAACTCGTGGAAGTTTCCGCTGTGGGGCCACTGGGCGATCGGGGTGTACTCGTCGGTCACGCCGTCGCCGTCGAGGTCGTTCAGCTCGGTGAGCTGGTGCTTCTCGGAGACGTAGAGCGTGCCGTCGACATCGGTGATGCCCATCGGCTCCCTGAGCCCCTCGGCGACCCGCGTGAAGGTGACCTCGCCGGGGCCGGTGTCGCCGGTGACGTTGTCCAGGAGGTAGACCTCGCCCGCCGTGGTCTCGCTGCCGCCCCAGGTGGCCACGGCCAGGCGGCCGTCGGGCAGCCAGTCCATCGCGCTGATCTGCGGCTCGAAGCCCTCGGGCCGCAGGTCGGTCAGGGTGTAGTTCGGGTGGACCGAGGTCAGCGGCAGGCCGTCCCCGGGGGTGTCGAGGCCGCCCTCGCACTCCTTGCGGCCCGGCGCGGTCACGCGCACCACGCCGGCGTCGGTGCTGAGCACCGAGTTCGGCACGACGCTGAAGTCGGCGGCGCCCGGCGGCCGCCACTGGAGGCTGAGCACCTGGTCCGCCGATTGCTCGAAGTAGTCGATCTCCAGGGCGTGGTAGCCGGAGGCGAGCTGGATCGAGCCGTCCTTGGGCTCCGCGGAGTGCAGCCCGTCGTGATCGATGACCAGCTGACCGTCGATCAGCAGCCGTGACCCGTCGTCGCTGATCAGGCGGAAGGCGTAGTCTCCGGCCTCCGGGACGTTGATGTTGGCGATCACCTGGGAGACGAAGTTGTCGCTGACGCCGAAGTCCTCGGTCGACTGCCAGTCGATCGTCGGCATCAGCTTGTCGACATTGGGCGTCTGGCCGGGCTTCAGGGTGCAGATCTCGTCGAGCGGGGTCTGGACGTCGAAGGTGCGCAGGGTGACCCCCGGCTCCTGTGGGGGGAGGTCGGCGGCGCCCGCGGGTGCCGCGAGGGTGCCGAGGACGAGCGCGGTGAGAAGCACTCCCAGTGCGCGTGGGCGCGTACGCCGGTGCTGCCGTGGATTCAACTGTTCCTCCTGGCGCTGACGGAGCGGTGGGGGGCACGTCGCGGAGGGGCGCGATCGCCCCGGGCGGGATCCCGGCCCCGAGGCGACCACCTGTCATGTACGCGTAGAGATCATGGCCACGGTAGGCGACTTCCGACGCGGCTGTCCATACTTTTGCCACTCCGAGGACATTCCCCGGGTCCGCCCCGGCCCGCGGCCCGGCGAACCAGGTCGGCGTCCCGGCCAGGCCCCTACGCGCCGGGGGTGTCGAGCGCCTCCCCGGCCGTCTGGTGGAAGGCGCGGATATGGCGCTCGACCAGGTCGGCCGCGAGGCCGCCCTCGCCGTTCGCGACGGCCTCGTAGAGGGCGCGGTGTTCCCGCCTGAGCCGGTCGAGGACCGCGTCGGCGTGCTCCAGCCGGCCGAAGGCGTTGAGCAGGGTGGGCCGGATCGCGCCCCGGATGGCGGTGGTCAGCGCGGTGATGAGCCGGTTGCTCGCCGCCTCGGCGAGCAGCATGTGGAAGGCGGTGTCGAGGTCGTTGAACTCCTCGCGGGGCAACGCCGGGTCGTCCATGCGCTCCAGGAGACGCGCCATCCGGGACACGTGGTCGGGGCCCGCCTGGGAGGCGGCCAGCGCCACGGCGGCGCGTTCCAGGGCGACCCGCGCCTCGGTGATCTCGCTCAGGTCGAAGCTGGCCAGGGCGGCATGGATGCGGATGAGCGGGGCCAGGCCGGTGCCCGGGGTGCCGGCGATGACGCTGCCGGCGTCGGGGCCGGTGCCGACCCGCGGGCGGCGCAGGACCCCCTGGGACTCCAGCACGCGCAGGGCCTCCCTGACGGCCCCCCGGCCGACCCCCAGCATCGCGGCGAGGTCCCGCTCGGGCGGCAGCCGGTCCCCGACGCGCAGCACGCCGGAGACGATCTTCTCCTCGATCTGGCCGAGGACATGTTCGTGGGCCCGGGTGCGGGAGAGCGGCTGCCAGTCCGCGGCTTCCGGCACGGCCCACTCCTGATCGGTAAAAGGATCAATTACCTTGCCTGTCCGTCCTGTTGACACAGGACAAAGGCAATCCTACGGTCCAACCGGTGCTTGGTCCGACCAAACATCACCAAACGAGCCACCCGACCGGGCTCGGATGGCACCCCCACACCCGGTCGAACGGCTGTCGCCCGACCGGGAGGTAGCTATGGAGAACCGTCCGCACTGTCCCGCGGTCCGCGGAAGCTGTCCCGCATGCTGACCGACAACCTGGCCGTCCTCAGCCTGCTGGCGCTGGCCCCGATCCTCCTGGTGGGCGTCCTGCTGGTGGGTCTGCGCTGGCCCGCCACCTATGCCATGCCCGCCGGATACGTCCTCGTCGTCGTGATCGCCGCGGTGGCCTGGGAGGTCGGCGCGGCGGAGATCGCCGCCTCCTCCATCCAGGGCCTGATCATCGCCCTCACCCTCCTCTACATCGTCTTCGGCGCCCTGCTCCTGCTCTCCACCCTGGACGCCAGCGGGGCCCTGCGCAGCATCCGCTCGGCGTTCACCCAGATCAGTCCGGACCGCCGGGTGCAGGCGATCATCGTGGGCTGGCTCTTCGGGAGCTTCATCGAGGGTGCCTCCGGCTTCGGCACCCCGGCCGCCGTCGTGGCCCCCCTCATGCTCGCGCTCGGCTTCCCCGCCATGGCCGCGGTGATGGTGGGCCTCATCATCCAGAGCACGCCGGTGAGTTTCGGCGCGGTGGGCACCCCGATGCTCGTCGGCGTCAACGACGGCCTGAGCGGCTCCTCGGCCGTCGAGGCGCGGCTCGCCCAGGAGGGCACCGTGCTCGCCGACTACGTGCCGGAGGTCGCCGTGCAGGTCGCACTGCTGCACGCGATCATCGGCACCCTCGTGCCGCTCTTCGTCGTCTGCCTGCTCACCCGGTACTTCGGCGCCAACCGCAGCTTCGGCGAAGGGCTGGCCGTCGCGCCGTTCGCCCTGTTCGCCGCGCTCGCCATGACCGTGCCCTATGTGACGGTCGCGATCCTGTTCGGCCCCGAGTTCCCCTCACTCCTCGGCGGTCTCATCGGCCTGGTGATCGTCATGGTCGCCACCCGGCGCGGATTCCTGCAACCCACCCGGGCCTGGGACTTCGAGCCACGCGACCGCTGGCTCCCCGAGTGGAGCGGGACCGTGCAGCCCGACATGCGCGAGGCGACCGCCTCCGACATGCCCGTGGCCCGCGCCTGGCTGCCCTACCTGGTGGTCGCCGGGCTCCTGGTGATCACCCGCCTTCCCCAACTCCCCCTGAAGGACTGGCTGTCCGGGATCTCCCTGGAGTGGAACAGCATCCTCGGCACGCCGGTCGCCCAGGCCGTCGAGCCCTTCTTCCTGCCCGGCTTCATGTTCCTGATGACCGTGGGCGTGACCTATCTGGCGTTCCGCATGAAACGCCGGGAGATCGCCGAATCCTGGCGCGTGGCCGGGCGCCAGATCGTCAGCGCCGGGATCGCGCTGCTCTTCGCCGTGCCCCTGGTGCGCGTGTTCATCAACTCCGGCCCCGACTTCAACTCCACCGGGCTGGAGAGCATGCCCCTGACCCTGGCCACCGGGGCCGCCGACCTGGCGGGCTCCGCGTGGCCGATGTTCGCCCCCTGGGTCGGCGCGCTGGGCGCCTTCGTGGCCGGCAGCAACACCGTGAGCAACCTGATGTTCTCGCTCTTCCAGTTCTCCACCGCCGACCAGATCGGCGTCAGCCCCAAGATCGTCGTCGCCGTCCAGGCCGTCGGCGGAGCCGCGGGCAACATGGTCACGGTCCACAATGTCGTCGCCGCCTGCGCGACCGTCGGACTCATCGGCAGGGAGGGCCTCCTGATCCGCAAGACGGTGCTGCCGATGATCTACTACTGCCTGGCCGCGGGCATGCTCGCCTACGTCTTCATCCACGGCATCGGATTGAACGCCGGCACCGCCGGACTCGTCCTCCTGCTCGCCGCGCTCGCCGCCCTCGCCACACTGACCTGGCGGCGCAGACCCCCCACGGCCGAGCCGGCCGACGGAACGGACCTCTCCCGGGACTGACGAGCCGCGCGCCGTCCGGACGGTCCGGACGGCGCGCGGGCAGGCGGGAACGCCGACGTGCGACCGCCGCCCGGTGACGACCGGCGGTGGTCAGCGACGAGCGGACGCGAGGAGGCGCCCGAGCGGGCCTTCGTGCAAACCCTCACTCGTCAGGCCGTGGTAGAGGATGACCACGATGACGCAGACGAGCCCCAGCCAGGGGGTGATGAACCACGCGCTCGATCCGCAGACGGCATAGAGCACCACGCCGGTGAGCGGTCGGATCCGCTGAGCGCGCAGGTAGGACGTCGTCACGGTCGGCTCCAGCAGATGGGGATGGCGCCGCAGATACGTGAAGACACCCCACCATGGCCCTCCCATGATCGCGGCAGCGAGAGCGTAGAGAACGACCGCCACGCGCTCGTCGTGCCCGCCGCCCTCCGCGAGCGCTTCGGCGAGGGTCGCCGTGGGAAACGGCACGATGACCGCCCCGAGGAGGATTCCCAGGTTGATCCACCGGAGTCCGACGTCCATCTTTCGTACGCGCCGGAGGAGAGAGTGGTGGTTCAGCCAGATCACTCCGACGTAGACGAAGGAGACGGCGAACGCGAGATACGCGGGCCATTGGTGCACCAGGGCCGAGAGCAACTCACCGGGGCGGTGCGCGGGCGGTCTGAGATCGAGTGCCAGAAGCGTGATGACGATGGCGAACACGGCGTCGCTGAACGCCTCGACGCGGCCGGTATCCGAGATCCGGACGTCTTCCTCCGGCCTGCCACCCGGCGATGTCGGGCCCTTTCCCATGGCTCGCATGCTATTCCTCGTCCGCCGGGAAGTGGATCAACCCGAGGCCGGAGGTGGTCCCCGTCGGGGCCCGTCGCTATCGTTCTCGACGTGACCGGCTCCGTGCGGCGTCCGCTGCTGTTCCTCGATGTCGACGGCCCGCTCATCCCGTTCGGCGCGGCGCACGGGCGGTATCCGACGTACGCGGCGGGTCCCGGGGGGCGTGAGGGCGACGGGAATCCGCTTCTGTCCAGGATCGATCCCGGGCACGGGCCACGGCTCACGGCCCTCACGTGCGAGATCGTCTGGGCCACCACATGGATGGCCGACGCGAACGAGTGCGTCTGCCCCCGCATCGGGCTGCCGCGGCTGCCCGTGGTGAGCTGGCCGGAGCCATCCGGCACCGACGACCAGGACGCGCGCGAGGGATTGCACGGGAAGACCCGCGCCCTCGTCGCATGGGCGGCCGGGCGGCCGTTCGCCTGGGTCGACGACGAGGTCACCGACGCCGACCGGGCCTGGGTCGCCGCCCACCACCGGGGACACGCCCTCCTCCACCGGGTCGATCCCCGCACCGGTCTCACCGGTGGCGACTACGCGGCTCTCGACGCGTGGCTGCGACAGCCGTCGTGAGACCCGGCACGACACCCGGCGCGAGGAGACTCCCCGCCGGCCGGTGCGGGGCTCAGCGCAGGGTCCAGACCGGCGCCCTCTTCTCCTTGAACGCCCTCGCCCCCTCGGCGCCGTCGTCCGTCTCGGCGATCTGCTGGTCGAGGTGGCGCGCGTAGGACGTGAGCGAGGGCGGGAACTCCGCGGTGAGCCGGTAGAGCCGGATCGCGCCCTGGACCGCCAGCGGGGATCCGAGGCAGATCATCTCGGCGAACTCCTCGGCGGCGGACAGCACCTGGTCCTTGGGAACGACGCGGTTGACGATGCTCTGTTCCAGGCACTCCCGCGCGCCGAGCCGGCCGTTGCACAGGGTGAGGTACGCGGCCGTCGTGCGCGGCAGCGCCTGGTACATCTCGTGCGGCGCGCCCAGGCGCCCGACGTTGGTGTGCTGGTCGCCGATCCAGGCGTCCTCGGCCATCACCCGGAGCTGGCACTGGAGCGCGATGTTGAGCCCGACGCCCACCGCGAAGCCGTTGAGCGCGGCGATCAGCGGTTTCTCCAGGGCGACGTCCTGCGGCTGCCCGCCGCCGCCCCAGTGGAACAGCGGGCTGTTGGGGTCCTCGTGCGGGGTGCGCTCGCCCCGGGCCTGGTACTCGGCGAGGAACTTGACGTCGCGCCCGGCGCAGAAGGCCGGGCCGGTGCCGGTGACGATGCCGACGTAGACGTCGGGGTCCAGGGAGATGTCGCGCCAGCAGGCACGCAACTCCTGGTAGGCGTACGAGTGGAGCGCGTTGCGCACCTCGGGGCGGTTGATGGTCACGTAGGCGACGTGACCCTTCTTCTCGTAGACGACGTGTTCCAGATCGCGCGGCATCGACGAGGGGTCATAGGGCGATTGGTACCTGGTCACAACCGATCTCCTCGGGGCTGACCGGACAGGGGTTCCGATCCGGCGAACTCCGCCGGTCGCTTTTCGAGGAAGGCGCGTCTGGCCTCCTCGGCGTCGGCGGTGCCGCTGAGTTCCGCCGTGTAGTTCTGTTCCAGCCGGAACCCGTCGCGCAGCGGCAGCGCGTCGACGGCGCCGAACGAGGACCTGATGGCGCGCACGGCCGCGGGGCTCTTGGCCGCCATGACGGCGGCGAGGGCGGAGGCCGCGGGCAGCAGCCGCTCCCGCGGCACGCACTCCTCGACCGCGCCCAGCCGGTACAACTCGGCCGCGGGCACCCGCTCCCCGGTCAACACCATCCGGCGGACCTTGGGCGCCGGCAGGATCCGCCGCAGGAAACTCGCCCCGCCGCCCTGGCCGACGTCGATCTCCGGCATGCCGAAGAACGCGTCGTCCGCGGCCACGATCACGTCGCAGCACGCGGCGAGCACGAAACCGGCGCCGAGCGCGGCCCCGCCCACGGCCGCGACCACCGGCTTGGCGCTGTCGAGGACGGCGAAGAACGTCTCCCTCGTCAGCCGCTCCGCGCGGCGCGCCTCGGCGTCACCGGCGTTGAGCGCCTGCTTCTCCTTGATGTCGGCGCCGGCGCAGAAGACGGGCCCGTCCGCCGTGAGGACCACGGCCCGGACGTCGGACCGCGCCTGCACCAGGTCGAAGGTCGCCAGCAGGTGCTCGCGCGTCTCCCGGTCGAGGGCGTTGACCGGTGGCCGGTCGACGGTCACGGTCGCCACGCGTCGCTCGTCGACCTCGTAGCGGACCACGCTGGACGGCATGCGCGACCTCCCGATCAGGAACCACATGTGTGCGGGATCCGCACACATGTACTTCTGGCGAACGGCCGCGAACGTATCCGGTCCCCTCGGCGGCTGTCAACGGCGGCGCCGAGGCATCACGCCCCGACCGCGATCAGGTCGGCCTCGATGCGCTGGGCGCATTCCTGGAGGTGACCGAGGTACCGCTCGGTGAGTTCGAACATCTCGCTGTCGCGCACCGGCACCGAGACGTTCATCGCCGCGATCGTCGCGCCGCCCGAGTCGCGGATCGGCACCGCGAGCGCCCGCAGACCGTGCTCCAGCTCCTGGTCGACGGCCGCCCAGCCCCGCGCGCGCACCCGCTCGATCACCGCGCGCAGCTCGGCCGGGTCGACCACCGTCCGGTCGGTGTGCCGGACGAACGCCGTCCGTTCCAGCGCCTCGTCCAGCTCGTCGTCGGGCAACCCGGCCAGCAGCACCCGCCCCATGGACGTCGAGACGGCGGGGAACCGCGTGCCCACGCTTATGCTCACGGACATGATGCGCTTGGTGGGCACGCGGGCGACGTAGATGATGTCGTCCTCGTCGAGCACCGACACCGACGAGGACTCGTGCACCAGCGACACCAGTCGCTCCATGTGCGGCAGCGCCACCTCCGGCAGGTCGAGCGAGGACAGGTACGCGTAGCCCAGGTCGAGGATCTTGGGGCGCAGCGCGAACAGCCGCCCGCCCGCGTGCACATAGCCCAGCTCCTCCAGCGTGAGCAGGAACCGCCGGGCCGCCGCCCGGGTCAGCCCCGCGCGCCGCGCGACCTCGCTCAGCGAGAGCTCCGGGTGTTCGGCGTCGAACGCGCGGATCACCGCCAGACCACGCGCGAGCGACTGGACGAAGTCCGCGCCCTTGCCTTCACCCGTCATCGTCACCTCCTGATGACCACATGACCGCCCACCTGCGGTCCTTGGCGCGAGTCTGCCAGGTCCCGGGCCCTGGGACACGCCGAATCTGACGGTCTTTCGGCCGCCGTGATGCCCGGGTCCCCGCCGTTGACAGGCAGGTTTCGCCGTGGTTGCATCATGGCGTTCGCACATTGTACGACTGTTCGCACAGCGCACACAACTGTCGGTCGTGCCGCCCTTTCGCCGGCTGACGTGCTCGACGAATCGGCACGTTCCGCCGCGGAACCACATCAGAGCCGCTCCGCACGACAGGTGGACTTCGCCCTAGCGGAAGGACGCCCATGAAGACGCGACCACGCCTCCGCCCCGACCTCGACTGCCACGACTTCGCCGAGCTGACGAGCCTGCTGCAGCCGCGTTCGGTCGCGGTGATCGGCGCCTCCGACCAGCCGGGCAACGTCGGCGGCGCGGCCGTGCGGCGGCTGCGGAGGTTCGGCTTCCCCGGCGACATCTGGCCGGTCAATCCGCGGCGGTCCAGCGTCGACGGCCTCCCCTGCCACCCGGGCGTGGCCGACCTGCCCGGCGCCGCGGACCTCGCCATCCTGGCGGTACCCGCCGCGGTGACGCCCGACCTGGTCCGCCAGTGCGCGGCGGCCGGCACCCGGCACGGCATCATCTGGTCCGGCGGGTTCGAGGAGGTCGGCCCGGCCGGCGCGGAGCTCCAGGCGGCGCTCGTCGAGGCGTGCGCCGAGACGGGGTTCGCCGTCCTGGGCCCCAACTGCCTCGGCCTCATCGATTCCCACCAGCCGCTGACCGCGACGTTCGCGTCGTTCCTGACGCATGTCGACGCCCTCATACCCGGTGACATCTCGATGGTCAGCCAGAGCGGCGGCCTCGCCACCATGGCGCAGGCCCTGGCCCAGCAGGCCGGGGTCGGGTTCCGCTACACGATCAGCAGCGGGAACGAGGCGGTGCTCACCGCCGCCGACCTGCTGCACGCGCTGGCCCACGACGACCGCACCCGTGTGGTCACCGGCTATCTGGAGGGCGTGCGCGACGGCGACCGCCTGGCCGCCGCGCTCGCCGAGATCCGGGCCGCGGGCAAGCCGGTCGTGCTGCTCAAGGGCGGCGCCACGCCGGCCAGCGCCCACGCCGCCACCGCGCACACCGGGGCCTTCGCGGGCGAGGACAGCACGTGGAGAGCGGTCCTCGACGAACTGGGCGTGATCCAGGTCGAGTCGCTGGAACGGCTGCTGGACATCGCCCTCTTCCTCAGCAGGACCGATCGCAGGACCGATCCCCCGCGCCAGCCCACCGGCACCGGCACGGCGGTGCTCACCTTCGGCGGCGGCATGGGCGTGCTCTCCGCCGACCAGGCCGCCCGCCGCGGGCTGAGCGTCCCGGCCCTCACCGAGCACACCCGCCGCACGCTCACGCCGCTGGTCCCGGCCATCGCGTCCGTGCGGAACCCGGTCGACCTCACACCGGAGGCGTTCAACAAGCCGGAGATGCTGAAGAACCTGCCGGCCGTCCTCGACGCCATCGCCGCCGATCCGGGCGTCGACATCCTGCTGGCGCAGATGGGCGCGATGGACAGCGGCGGCCCCGAGGTGGCCGCCGAACTGTCCGCGTTCCGCCGCCGCACCGACGCCCTCGTCTGCGTCGCCTGGCCGCTCGCCCCGCCCGGCGTCCTCGCGTACCTGCGCGACGAGGGCGTCCACGTCTTCGGCGAACACGTCCGGGCCGTCGCCGTGGCGGCCGAACTGGCCGGACGCCCCGCCCCGGCCACCGGCGCGCCGCCGCCCGAGCCGATGGCGTTCGCCTGGCCGGCGGCCGAGCGTGCCGCCCCGGCCGGCACGGTGGTCACCGAGCCGCGCTGCCACGAGATCCTCGCCGCCGCGGGCCTCCCCGTCGCCGCGGGCCGGCCCGCCACCTCGGAGGAGGCGGCCGTCCAGGCGGCGGAGGCCATCGGGTACCCGGTGGTCCTCAAGGGCGTGTCGCCCGACGTCGTCCACCGGGCCGCGGCCGGACTCGTCGCCCTGCGCGTCGGCTCCGAGGACCAGCTGCGGGCGGCCTACCAGCGGCTGCGTGAACGGGCGGCGGCCGGCGGCGTCCTCCTGGACGCGGTCCACGTCCAGCACATGGTCGGCGACGGCGCCGAGTTGCTCGTCTCGGCATTCCGCGACCCCACCTTCGGAGTCATGGTCTCCTGCGCCGCCGGCGGCACCATGACGGAACTCATCGGCGACGTCCAGCTGCACCGCGCGCCGTTCGACCGGACCACCGCGGAACGGCTGCTGCGCCGGCTCCGGTTCGTCCGGGCCGGCGGCCATGACTCCGAGCCGGCCGCCATGGAGCGCGTCGCCGGCTTCGTCGCCGACTTCTCACGGCTCGCGGCGTCGGCCCCGTGGCAGGGCTTCACCCTCGAACTGAACCCCGTCAAGTGGAGCGACCGGTACGTCGCCGCCGTGGACGGGCTGCTGATCGTCGAGGAGCCCTGAGGAAACGTGCCCGCACCCCGAACGTCAGGAGAACACGCAATGCAAGAGGTAGCAGGTCGAGTCGTCGCGATCACCGGAGCGAGTTCGGGGATCGGCGCCGCCACCGCGAGGGCCCTCGTCCGGGCGGGCGCGAAGGTCGTGCTCGGCGCCCGCCGCGAGGAACGCCTGGCCGAACTCACCGGCGAACTCGGCGAGGGCGCCCGCGCCGTGCCCATGGACGTCCGCGATCCCGCCGACGCCCGGCGCCTGATCGCCACCGCCGTCGACCACTTCGGCCGGCTCGACGCCCTCGTCGCCAACGCGGGCATCGGCATGTACGGCGGGATCATGGACCGTACCGACGCCGAGCTCGCGGAGATGCTCGACACCAATGTCGCGGGCACGGTCTGGCCGGTCCGGGCCGCCGTTCCCCATCTGCTCGGCGACGGGGGCGACATCGTGATCGTCAGCTCGGTCGCCGGGCTGCGCGGGCGCGGCAACGAGGCCGTCTACGCGGCCACCAAGCACGCCCAGATGGGACTGGCCGGCGGCCTGGACCGCGAGCTGCACAAGCGGGGCGTACGGGTCACCGCGCTGTGCCCCGGCGGCGTCGTCACCGAGTTCGCCATGGGCAGGGGCCGCACCCCGGAAAGCCCCGAGCTGGCCGGGATGATGACCGCCGACGACGTCGCCGCCGCCATCGTCCAGGTCCTCGCCCAGCGCCCCGGCATGCGAACCCTCGTGTACTCGCTGCGCGGGCTGACCGAGGAGGACTGAGCACATGCGCGCACGCATGGCCCTGGCCCTGCTCGCGATCGTCGTCGCCACGGCGACCAGTTGCGGGCAGCCACCCGAGGAGAGCGCGGAGGATGTCGCCGACCAGGGGATGGACGCCCTGGTCGAGGCGGCGAAGGAGGAGGGCAGCGTCGTCCACTACTCGGTGGAGACCGACGAGCTCAACGAGGCACTCGCCGCGGCCTTCGAAGCCGAGTACGGGATCGAGGTCGAGACGCTGCGGCTGACGACCGGCCCGATGCTGGAGCGCTTCGCGGGCGAGCAGCGGGCCGGTGTCACCAACGCGGACGTGATCCAGGTCGTCGACCAGCAGGTCTGGGAGGAGTACCCCGACTGGTTCGTCGAGCTGTCCGACGAGGAGGTACCCGGCTGGTCGGACTACCCGGAGCAGGCCCGGCACGGCGCCTGCGCCGACACGATGTACAGCATCGGCGGGATCACCTACAACTCCGAGGCGGTCCCGCCGGACCAGGTCCCCACCTCCTACGAGGACCTGCTCGACCCGTACTGGCACGGCAAGCTCCTGCTGACCGATCCGCGTTCCACGCCCGCGTACATGGGCTGGGCGGCGCTGATGGAGGAGACCTACGGCATCGAGTACCTGGAGCGGCTGGCCGACCAGGACCCCACCCTCGTCGAGAGCGCCTCGCCGGGCTCCCAGCAGGTGGCGGCGGGCGCCTTCCAGGCGAACGTGATGGCGCACCTGAGCAATTCCACGGAGCTGCGCGACCAGGGCGCCCCCCTGGACTTCAGCATCGTCGAGGATCCGCCCTCGGGGCTGGGGACCTGCGCGGGCATCGCGGCCGCCGCGCCGCACCCCAACGCGGCGCGGCTGTTCATGCACTGGCGGTTGACCGCCGAGGCCCAGAACGCCGGTTGCGCCGTGGTCGAACTCGGATCGCCGCTCAGGGACGCCGACCAGTGCGTCCAGTTGCCCGACGGCTGGGAGCCGACGCCGCTCGACGTGATCGGCGACGCCGACCGGGAACGACGCCTGCTGCACGCCCTGGGCATCGAGTGAAACGGGAGGGATGACGTGACAGAGGCAGACCGGGGCGACGCACCCGTCAGCGTCGCGGGGCTGACGAAGCACTTCCGGCGCCACCGCGGCGAGCGCGTCGCCGCCGTCGACGACGTGTCGCTCGACGTGGGGCGGGGCGAGATGGTGGTGATCCTCGGCCCCAGCGGCTGCGGCAAGACCACCCTGCTGCGCTGCGTCGCCGGTCTCGAGGTGCCCACCGGCGGGGAGATCCGCAGCAACGGGCGGGTCGTCTCGTCGGCGGAACGGGGCGTGCACGTCCCGCCCGAGCGGCGCGGTTTCGGCATGATGTTCCAGTCCTACGCCGTGTGGCCGCACATGTCCGTCCGGCGCAACGTCGGCTATCCGCTCGCCGTCCGGCGGCGGCCCAGGGCCGAGATCGCCGCCCGCGTGGAGCGGATCCTCGACGTCGTCGGCATCGGGCACCTCGCCGGGGAGTACCCGGCTCAGCTCAGCGGCGGTCAGCAGCAGCGGGTCGCGCTGGCGCGCTGCCTGGTCGCCGACCCGGACGTCATCCTCTTCGACGAGCCGCTCTCCAACGTCGACGCGAAGATCCGCGAGGAGCTGCGCGTGGAGCTGCTCACGATGCAGCAGCGCATCGGCTTCGCGGGCGTCTTCGTCACCCACGACCAGGAGGAGGCGACCGCGATCGCCGACCGGGTCGTGGTGATGAAGGACGGCAGGGTCGCCCAGGTGGGAGACCCCCGGGAGGTCTACCGGGCCCCCGCGTCACGGTTCGTCGCCGGGTTCCTCGGCGTCGTGAACGAGTGGGTCGGAACCCTGCGGGAGCCCGACGGCGCCGACCGGTCCGTCCGGGTGGTCAGCACCGATGTCGGGGACATCCGCGTCGCGGCCGGCAACGTCCCGGAGGGCGCCGGGCCCGGCGACACGGTCGCCGTCATCGCCCGGCCCGAGGACGTCGGGGTGTCGGCGACCGCCCCGGGCAACGGCTCCAACGGCTGGCCGGCCACCCTCACCACGGAGACCTTCCGCGGGCCGTACATCGAGCACTTCCTGGATGTGAAGGGGCACCGGGTGCGCTCGCGCGGCGCCGGCCGGGACCGGCTGCGGGAGGGCCAGGCCGTCTTCGTCGTCACCGAACCCGCCGACCTGCGCGTGCTGGCCGCGAAGGAGGCGGCCCGGTGACCGGCGGCCCCCGGCGCGCCCTGCCCCGGCCGGACCTCTTCGGACTTCTCGGGCTGGCGCTGACGCTCGCCGTCCTGGGGTTCATCGCGTACCCGCTGGCGTCGACGATCGTCACCTCCTTCGTGGACGGCGGCGCCCTCGACCTCACCCCGATGCGCCTGGTCCTGACCGACAGCGCCCTGCACCGGGCCGCCCGCAACACCGGCACCGTGCTGGTGACGGCCGGGCCGCTGGCGCTGCTCATCGGCTCGGCGTTCGCCTGGCTGAACGAGCGCACCGACGCGCGGCTGCGCTGGCTGTCCGACCTGCTGCCCGTCGTGCCGCTGCTGTTGCCGCCGATCGCGCTGAGCATCGGCTGGGTCTTCCTGGCCGACGAGCGGGCCGGCTTCGTCAACAGCGCGATCCGGTCGCTGGGCGAGTCGGTCGGCCTGGACATGCCGGGAGAGGGACCGCTGAACATCTCGACGTGGCCCGGACTGATCTTCGTCTACACGATCTCCCTGGTGCCGTACGTCTACCTCATCGTCTCCTCGGCGCTCAAGAACGCCGACCCGTCGCTGGAGGAGGCGTCGCGGATGTCCGGCGCGGGGGTGCTGAACACGCTCGTGCGCGTCTCGCTCCCGGCGATCCGCCCGGCGGTCGCCGCCGCCGCGCTGCTGGTGGTCATCGTGGGGTCCTCGCTGTACTCGATCCCGCGGACCATCGGCACGGCGGCGCGGGTCGACACCATCTCCGTCTACATCGTCCGGCTGACCCAGAGCTTCCCCTCCCGGCTGGACGAGGCGGTGGCCGTCAGCCTGCTGGTCCTGGTGGTCATGGGGGCCCTGTGGCTGCTCCAGCGCCGGGTGTCCGCCCGCGGGAGACACTCCACCATCTCCGGCAAGGCCGCCCACGCCACCGTCGTCCGGCTCGGCAGGTGGCGCCGGCCCGCCCGCGCGGTGATGATCGGCTACCTGCTGTGCGTGTCGGTGCTGCCGTTCCTCGCGCTGGCGCTGGTGGCGTTGCAGCCGTTCTGGACCGCCGGCGTCGACCTGTCGACGCTGACCCTGGACAACTTCCGCGGCTTCTTCGGTGACGGCGGGCGCTCGTTCGACGCGCTGCGCACCAGCCTGACGCTCGGCGTGCTCGGCGCGACCACCGGCATCGTGGCGGTCGCCGTCGTCATCACGTTCGGCCGCGACCGTGGCGGCGTACCCGCCAGGCTGGTCGAGGGCGCCACCAAGACGCCCGGGGCGATCTCGCACATCGTCTTCGGGGTCGCCCTGCTGGTCACCTTCGCCGGGGCACCGTTCTACCTCAGCGGCACGATGCAGATCCTGCTGATCGCCTACGTGATCATCTATCTGCCGCAGGCGTCCACGGCGGTGGAGGTGGCGCACGGGCAGGTGGGCGACGAGCTGCTGGAGGCGTCCCGCATGTCCGGGGCGTCGAAGGGCCGCACGTTCCGGACCATCCTCTTCCCGCTGATGCGGCCGGGGCTCACGGCCGGGTGGGCGCTGCTCTTCGTGGTGATGGTCGGCGACCTCACCGCCTCGGCCATCCTGGCCGGGACGACCAACCCGGTGGTGGGCTTCGTGTTCCTCGACATCTGGGACCACGGGACGTTCTCCGACCTGGCCGCTCTCGGGACCGTCGTCAGCCTGGTCACCAGCGTCGTCGTCGTACTGGCCCTGACCCTGGGCCGGTCGTCACGCTGGCAGCGGCGGCCCGCGGGCCGGGCCCGATGACGCGGGTTCACGCGCGCCCGGAACCGGCACGCGCGCCCGCCCCCACCCAAGCGAGAGGTCTGATGTGACGACGGAAACCTTTGTACTCGACGCGGTCCGCACGCCGATCGGCCGGTACGGCGGCGCGCTGGCCGACGTGCGCCCCGACGACCTCGCGGCCACGGTCCTCCGCGCTCTCGTCGACCGGGCCCCCGGCCTGGACCCGGCCCGGATCGACGACGTGCTCCTCGGCAACGCCAACGGCGCGGGCGAGGAGAACCGCAACGTCGGGCGGATGGCGGCGCTGCTGGCCGGGCTCCCCACCAGCGTGCCCGGCGCCACCGTCAACCGGCTGTGCGGTTCCGGACTTGAGGCGGTCATCCAGGGAAACCGCGCCATCGCCACCGGCGACGCGGACCTGGTGATCGGCGGCGGCGTGGAGTCGATGAGCCGGGCGCCGTGGGTGCTGCCCAAGCCGGCGCGGGCCTACCCCCGCGGCCACGAGACGCTGTTCTCCACCACGCTGGGCTGGCGGATGGTCAACCCGGAGATGCCGGAGCGCTGGACCATCACGCTGGGCGAGAGCGCCGAGGTGCTCGCCGACCGGTACGCCATCGGACGGGAGGCCCAGGACGCGTTCGCGCTCGAAAGCCAGCACCGCGCCGCGGCGGCCTGGGCGGCGGGCGCCTTCGACGCCGAGGTGGTCGCGGTCCCCGGCAACGAGCTGGCCACCGACGAGTCCATACGGCCCGCGACGGATCTGGACGCGCTGGCCCGCCTGAAGCCGGCCTTCCGCAAGGACGGCACCGTCACCGCGGGCAACTCCTCGCCGCTCAACGACGGCGCCTCGGCGGTGCTGCTCGGCACCGAACGGGTCGCCGACGACCTCGGGCTGCGGCCCCTGGCCCGCATCGCGGGGCGGGGCGTCGCCGCCGTCGACCCGGACGTCTTCGGCATCGGGCCGGTGGAGGCGGCCCGCACCGCGCTGCGGCGGGCGGGGATCACCTGGTCCGACCTCTCGGCCGTCGAGATCAACGAGGCGTTCGCCGCCCAGACGCTCGCGTGCCTCGCCGAGTGGCGCGACCTCGACCCGGCCCTCGTCAATCCGTCCGGCGGCGCGATCGCGCTCGGCCACCCGCTGGGCAGCTCCGGTTCGCGCATCCTGACCACCCTCGCCCACGCGCTGCGCCGGCGGGGCGGCGGCTGGGGGCTGGCCACCCTCTGCATCGGCGTCGGCCAGGGCCTCGCGGTCGTCCTGGAGGCGTGACCCGCGGCCTGGTCCCCGGCCGCGGGTCGCGGCCGGGGACCAGGGCGGCGGGGGCGACGCCGGTCACAGCCCCTGTGCTTCGAGGAACGGCAGCACGGAGCCGGGCAGGATGATGCCGAGCCCGTAGTCGAAGGCGAGGTAGACCCCGAAGCTCGCGCCGACCGCCACCAGGACCTTGGCGAGCGTGTGGCCACGCGCCGTGGTCATCGACAGGACGAGGAAGAACAGCAGCACCGAGAGGTTGTAGCCCAGCGGCTCGAAGGACAGGGTCAGCAGCGCCATCGAACCCACGAGGCCGAGCACCCGCAACGGGCCGCGCGCCTCCAGATTCTGCGCGGGCGCGTCGGCCGGCCGGCGCAGCTCGCGCACCAGCCAGCCGGCGCTGAGCACGGCGAGCACGGCCCCCACCCACAGCGGGAAGAACCCGGGGCCCGGCTCGTTCTCCCTGTCGTAGCCGATGTCGAGGCCCTCGCGGACGAGGTAGAGGCCCAGCAGGATCAGGACCCCCGCGAACGCCAGCCGCCCGTACCGGACGACGGGACCGACCGGCACCAGGGCGTCGTCGTGCGCGTCGGCCTGCTTCTCCTCGGCGGTGCCGGCCTTCTCCTCGGTGGTGTCAGCCATCGTCGCTCCCCTCGGCGCGCCCGCTGGCCGGGGCCGGGCGGGCCGCGTCGGACAGGGCCGTCATGACCAGCGCCCATGCGGACGCCCCGGCGTCCACATGGCCCCGGGCCCGGTCGGGTATCCAGCCGGCCCGGCCGACCTGGGGCTCCATGGCGGCGGTCGCCGCCGCGCCCTCGCGCGCCGCCGCCGCGGAGTCCGCCAGCGCCCCGGCGATGCCGCGGCCGGCGTCGGCCGCGGCGCGGGCGGCCGAGGCCGCGGGGCTCAGCGCGTCGAGCACGGTGCGCTGGCCGACGCGGGCGCCGCCCCGCCGCTCGACGGCCTCGCGGCCGGCGGCCAGCAGGTCCGCCAGGCCGCGCGCGTCGAGGACGGCGCGGCCGTGCAGCACCGCGGCGCCGCGCAGGAAGACCGTGCCGAGCAGCGTGCCCATCGTCGACGGCGCCTCCTGGGCCAGCGCCCGGCCGGCCGCGGTCAGCACCGCCGCCGGGTCGGGCCCGGTCAGCTCGGCGACCCGCGCGCCCACCGCCGCGAACCCGGTCGTCAGCGACGTTCCCAGGTCGCCGTCCCCGGCCAGCGCGTCGAGCCGGGACAGCTCCCCGGCGCCGTCCGCCACCCGCCGGGCGACCAGCGCGAGGGCGTGCGCCAGCCGGTCCGCCGACCAGGCGGCCGAGCCCGCGGCCTGGCCGCTCACGGGACCAGCACCAGCGGCGAGGACGCCGGCGCGCCGATCAGCCGCTCCAGTTCGTCGTCCAGGTACAGCAGCGAGACCGAGGCACCGGCCATCTCCAGGGAGGTGGCGTACTCGCCGACCGAGCGGTGCGCGATGGTCAGCCCCGCCGCCGTGAGCCGTTCGTGCACCCGCCGGTAGACGATGTAGAGCTCTTCGAGGCAGGTGGCGCCCAGCCCGTTGACCAGCACGGCCACCCGGTCCGTGTCCGACGGCGGCCGGTCGGCCAGCAGCCGGTCGACCAGGTCGTCCACGACGGCGTCGGCGGTCCGCAGCGGTTCGCGTCCGACGCCCGGCTCGCCGTGGATGCCCATGCCGACCTCGATCTGCCCGTCCGGGATCTCGAAGTTGGCGTGGCCGACGGCCGGCAGCACGCACGGCGCCAGCGCCACGCCCATGCTCCGGGTGCGGGCGATGGCCCGCCGGGTGGTCGCCGCCACCGTCGCCAGGTCGGCGCCGGTGGCCGCGGCGGCGCCCGCCACCCGGTAGGCGAAGTGGATGCCGGCGATGCCCCGCCGGCTCTCCGCCCGCTCCGGTGGGGCCGACGCCACGTCGTCGGCGGCCACGGCCGATTCGACCTCGATGCCCTCGGCGCGGGCCAGGTCGGCGGCCAGCTCGAAGTTCATCCGGTCGCCGCTGTAGTTGCCGTAGAGGTACAGCACGCCGCGCCCGCCGTCGATCGCGCGGGTCACGGCGAGCATCTGGTCGGTGCTCGGTGACGCGAACACCTGCCCCACGGCGCACCCGTCGGCCAGCCCCTGGCCCACGTAGCCGAGGAACAGCGGCAGGTGACCGGAGCCGCCGCCGGTGGCCGCGGTGACGCGGCCGGCGAACGCGGTGTCGGCGCGGACGATGGCGCCCGGCTCGCCGTCGGGCCGCCGCAGCCGGTCCGGGTGGGCCAGCGTGATCCCGGTGAGCGTCTGGTCGACGAACGCGGCCGGGTCGTTGACGAGCTTTCTCATGCGTGCGCTCCCTCGATGATTGCGGTCACAGGCGTCAGGCCACCGCCCCGGCGGCGCGCATGCGCGCGATCTCGTCGGCGGCGAAGCCCGCGCCGGCCAGGACGTCGTCCGTGTGCTCGCCCAGGCGCGGCGGCGGGATGCGCGCCGACACCTGCGTGGCGGAGAAGCGCAGCGGCGTCTGCACCAGGCGGACCGTCCGGTCGCCCTCCACCTCCATGTCGACGGTGCTGCCGAGCGCGTCGAGCAGCGGGTCGGTGGCGATCCGGTCGAGGGTGTTCACCGGGCAGCAGGGCACGCCGCCCTCCTCCAGCGCGGCCAGGCACTCCTTCGAGGTCATCGCCGACGTGGCCCGGGAGAGCAGCGTCACCAGTTCCTCCCGGTGCGCGTAACGGTCGCGCAGCGTGCGGAACCTCGGGTCGTCGGCCAGCTCGCCGACGCCCAGGGCGGCGGCGCACCGGCGCCACATCTTCTCGTTGGCGGAGGTGATGCAGACCCAGCCGTCCTTCGTGGGGAACGCCTCGTTCGGCAGCCCGAGCGCGTTCGCGGTGCCCATCTTCTCCGCCAGCCGGCCGTTCATCCAGTAGTCGGTGAGGAAGTGGTTGAGCATGGTGAGCTGGCCCTCCAGCATGGAGGTGCTGACCTCCTGGCCCACCCCGCTCACCGACCGGTGGTGCAGCGCGGCCTGGATGCCGATGGCCGCGTACAGGCCCGCGGTCAGGTCGCACACCGACGTCGGCACGCGGGCCGGCGGGCCCCCGGGCTGGCCGGTGATGCTGAGCAGGCCGCTGTACGCCTGGATCGACAGGTCGTTCGCGGCCCTGGTGCGCATCGGGCCGTGCGCCCCGAAGCCGGAGATCGAGCAGTAGACGAGCCGGGCGTTGAGCGGCGTGAGGCTCGCGTGGTCGAGGTGGAGCCGCTCCATGACGCCGGGCCGGTAGTTGTGGATGAGCACGTCGGCGGTCTCGGCCAGCCGGCGCACCACCGCACGGCCGTCCTCCGTCTTCAGGTCGACGGCGACGCTCCTCTTGTTCCTGTTGTGCGACAGGAAGGGGGCGCCGGGGCGCGGCATCGTCTCGGTGAGGCCGTAGTCGCGCGACTCGTCGCCGCCGTCCACCCGTTCCAGCTTGATCACGTCGGCGCCGAGGTCCCCGAGGATCTGGGTGGCGAAGGGACCGGCGAAGACCCGGGTGAAGTCGAGCACCGTGATCCCGGCCAGCGGCCCCGCCGCTGTCACGCGTCACCGCCCGCGCTCGCGCTCACGCTCACGCTCGCGGTCACGGTCACCGCGGCGTCGCCGACGGTGAGCTTGACCCCGTCGGCGTCCTCGCACCAGACGTCGAGCCGGTAGGTGACGCCGTCGGGGCCCTCCTCCCGGGCGGTGACGACGCCGCGCGGCGTCAGGGGGGTGTCGACGAACACCGGCTTGATGTACTTCGTCCGCAGCTCGCCGCTGGTGAGGTAGTGGCCCCCGAAGTGGTGGGCCATCATCGCCGACAGCCAGTTGGTGGAGTGCATGCCGTCCGCGATCGCGGCGGGCAGGCCCTGCGAGGCGGCGTACTCCTGATCGGTGTGGATGTTGCGCTGGACGCCCTGGCGCACGCCGCTCGCGGCCGACAGCATGCCGATGCTGTACCACTCGACGCGTTCCATGGTGAGCGGGCGGGTCGGCCCGGACAGTTCGGCGCCCACGGCGAGGTCGGGGAGGGGGGACCCGTCAGGCATTCTCGGTCTCCTCGTTCTTCTTGAACCGCAGCAGCGTGCGGTCGTGGTAGGTCGTCACCGGCCGTCCGTCGGAGGTCTCGACGCTCAGCTCGTAGTGCAGGTACTCGCGCCCGCGTTTCACGTACTTGTCGACGATCCGGCCGCTGACGACCAGCTCCTCCCCCACGAAGGCGGGGCTGTGGTGCTTGGCGTGGTACTCGTAGTGGATGCGCGCGTCGTCGGTGTGGATGCCTTCGATGCGCCGCTCCTGATCGCAGTTGGCCTCCAGCAGCCGCATCTTGTCCGCGTGGATCATCGTCGGCGGTCGCACCTGGCGCCCGAAGGCCGCCGTGTCGGAGTAGTAGCACTCGGTCGGGTCCTCCATGGCGTGCGCGTACGCGGTGCACATGAAGGAGGTCAGGGTGTAACGGATCGGTGCGAAGACGTCGCCCGGCTCCAGATCGCCGATCGTCTTTCCGAGCATCGGGGCTCCTCTCGTGGTTCCTTGCTCACGCAGTTCCTTGGCCGACCGGCGGCGGCGGTGGCCGCAGCGGCGCGTCGGTGGCGTTCTCCAGCTCTTCGAAGGTGACGTCCGGGGCCAGTTCGGTGACCGTCAGGCCGTCCGGCAGCACGTCGAGCACCGCCAGCTCCGTGACCACCAGCCGGACGCAGCGCGGGGCGGTCAGCGGGTAGGAGCAGCGGCGGACGATCTTGGGTGAACCGTCCCTGGCCCGGTGCCGCATCATGACGATGACCCGCTGGGCGCCGAGGGCCAGATCCATGGCGCCGCCCACGCCGGACAGCCGCGCCTCGGGCGTGGCCCAGCTGGCCAGGTCGCCGTCGGCGGACACCTGGTAGGCGCCGAGCACGGTGGCGTCCAGCCGGCCGCCACGGGCGATCGCGAACGACATGTCGTGGCCGACGATCGCGGCGCCCGGCGCCAGCGCCACCGGGCGGCTGCCCGCGTCGATCACGTCGGGGTCGCCCTCCTCGCCGTCCGTGAGACCGCGGTACCCGATCAGCCCGTTCTCGCAGTGGAAGATGACGCGTTGCTCCGGGTCGACCTGGTCGGCGACCGCCGTCGGCATGCCGACGCCCAGGTTGACGTAGCTGCCGGGCCGCAGCCGTCGCGCCACCTGCCGCGCCTGCGCGGCGACATCCCAGCCCTGGCGGCTCATCGGCCACCCCCGGTCACGAGGACGCGGTCGACGAAGATGCCGGGCAGGTGCACGTCGTCCGGGTGGATGCCGCCCACCGGCACCAGTTCGTCGGCCTGGACCACCGTCGTGCGCGCGGCCATCGCCATGATCGGGTTCAGCCCGCGCGCGGCGTAGCGGAACCGGAGGTTCCCGAGCCCGTCGGCCTGGTCCGCCTTGATCAGCGCCATGTCGCCGCGCAGCGGCGGTTCGAGGATGTGCGGGAGCCCGTCGATCACCCGGGTCTCGCGTCCGGCCGTGAGCCGCGTTCCGGCGCCGGTCGGGGTGAAGAACCCGCCCAGCCCCGCGCCCGCGGCGCGCAGCCGTTCGGCCAGCGTGCCCTGCGGGATCAGCTCCAGCTCCACTTCGCCGTTCTCGAACCGGGTACGGAAGTCGGTGGCCGCGGGGTGCGCGGGGAAGGTGGCGATCGCCCGGCGCACCTGCCCGTTGCGGAACAGCTGGCCGACGTCGCCCGGGCGGCCCATGCCGCAGTTGTTCGAGGCCAGGACCAGGTCGGTCACGCCTGACGCCGCCACCGCGCCGATGAGCTCCTCGGGCACTCCGATACCGCCCCAGCCGCCGACCAGCACCACGGCGCCGTCGCGGACTCCGGCCACGGCCGCGGCCGGGTCGGACACGGTCTTGTCCGGTACTCCGCCGGGGCTCTCCGTTCGTTTCGCCATCAGCTGGTGCCCGCCCCCATCGCCTCGATGACGGGCGTGTAGCTCTCGTACGCCTCGCGGACGTAGGCTTCGGCCTCCTCGCCGGTGCGGAAGGTGACCAGTTCGAATGTCCCGGCCATCCGCTCGGCGACCTCCTCGTCCTCGACGGCGGCCCGGACGGCGTCTTCGAGGGTCTGCCGGATGGGCTCGGGCAGCCCGGGTGGGGCCAGCACCGAGGACGGATTGATGATCGTGTAGTCGTACAGCTCCTGCGAGGTCGGCACGCCCCTCTCCTCCAGCTCGGGCCAGGCCGGGCTCTCGATGAGCAACGGGCGCAGCTCGCCGGACTCCACGTACGGCAGTGCCGCTGTCGCGGAGTTCTGGTTCATGTCCGCGTCGCCGGCCAGGATCCGCAGCACCGCCTCCGCACCGCCGTCGGTGGCGAGGGGCCGGCTGTTGAGCCCGCCGACCGCTTCGGAGAGCGCCGCCGTGCCGATGTCGTTGACGCCGAAGCCGCCGGACGTCGCGTCGACCAGCTCGTGGCCGTCCTGCCGTCCCCACTCGACGAGTTGGTCGATGTCCTGCCAGGCGGAGTCGCCCGAGACGAAGCGGGCGGCGACCGACTCGTGGGTCGAGGCGACGAAGGTCATCTCCAGCGGGTCGTACCCCAGGTCCGTGGTCTGCGGGGTCACCGTCTGGATGGACCCCGACGCCATCGCCAGGGTGTAGCCGTCCGGCTGGGCGTTGAACACCCGCTGCACGCCGACCGCGCCCACCCCGCCGGGGACGTTCTCGACCGTGACCGGCTGCCCCAGGGTGCCCTCCATGTGGTCGGCGAGGAGTCTGGCGATGGTGTCGGTGCTGCCGCCCGCCCCGTACGGGACGATCAGGGAGATGGGCTGGGTCGGGAAGTCCGCCTCGGCCCCGCCGGCGCCGCGGCCGCTGCCGCACGCCGTGCAGAGGACCGACATCAGGGCCAGCGCCAGAACAGTGGTGATCCGCTTCTTCATATCGATCCTCGATGACGTCGTCGTGGGTGGCGGTCGGGGGACGGGCTCACCGGGAGGAAACGGTCCGCGGGCGCAACCGCCCGACCAGCCGCCGCAGCAGCGGTGACGCGAGCACGAGTCCGGCGGTGATGATCAGCGCGGAGGAGAACGGGTTCCGGAGGAACACCTCCGGGTGCCCGTCGGATATCTGCAACGACTGCCGCAGGGTCTTTTCGAGCAGGGGTCCCAGAATGATCGTCAGGGCGATCGGCACCACCGGGAAGTCGAGCAGTTTGGCGGCGTAGCCGAGCAGTCCGAACGCGATCAGCACCCAGACGTCGAACATGCTCCGGCTGACGGTGTACGAGCCGAGCACCATGAAGATCATGATCAGCGGGAACAGGATCGACTCCGGGATCCTGAGGATCAGCACCCAGACCCGGATGAGCGGCAGGTTGAGCACGAGCAGCATGAGGTTGCCGATGAAGAGGCTGGCGATGATGCCCCACACCAGGTCGGGTTCCTCGGTGAACAGCGCGGGCCCCGGCGTCAGTCCGTTGATCAGGAAGGCCCCCAGCAGGATCGCGATCGTCGGCGACGCCGGGATGCCGAGGGTGAACAGCGGGATCATCGAGCTGCTCACGTAGGCGTTGTTGGTCGTCTCCGGCCCGGCGACGCCCTGGATCGCGCCGCGTCCGAACCGTTCGGGGGTCCGCGATACGCGCCGTTCCAGCGCGTAGGACATCAGCGTCGGCGCGGTGGTGCCGATGCCGGGCACGATGCCGAGCGCCGAGCCGATCACCGAGCCGCGGGCGATCGCACCGGCCGAGTCCTTCAGGTCCTGACGGTTGACCCGGGCGTAGGCCGTCGCGTCGCCGCCCACGTTCTCGGGCCGCTGGTGGGCGCGGTACAGGATCTCGCTCAGCCCGAACAGGCCCATGATGATCGGCACGAAGTTCAGCCCGCTGAGCATCTCCACGCTGCCGAACGTCAGCCTCGGCGTCCCGGTGACGGCATCGGTGCCGGGGATGACCAGTGCGAGCCCGAGCACACCGCTGAGCATGCTCAGCCACACCGATCGGCTGCCCAGACCCACCAGCAGGGTCAGCCCGAGGAACAGCAGCGCGAACAACTCCGGTGGCCCGAAGTCCAGCGCGATCCGGGCCAGCGGCGGCGCGGCGAAGGCCAGCAGGACGGCCGCGGCGATGCCGCCGATGAAGGATCCGATGGCCGCGATGCCGAGGGCGGCCCCGGCGCGTCCCTGCTGGGCCATCTTGTGCCCGTCGATCGCCGTGATGGCCGACGAGCCCTCGCCCGGGACGTTGAGGAGCACGGTGGTGATCGTCCCGCCGTACATGGCGCCGTAGTAGATGGCCGCCAGCATGATGATCGACCCGGTCGCGTCCAGGTAGAAGGTCAGCGGCAGCAGGATCGCGATGCCGGTGATCGGGCCGACGCCCGGCAGGACCCCGACCACCATGCCGAGCACGCAACCGACAAGGGCGAACAGGAGATTCCACGGTTGCAGCGCCACCGTGAAGCCGTCCATCAGGCTCGACAGGGCATCCACGAGCCGCTCCTCACTGACCGTCTCACGCGATCGGGCACGACCGGACGGCGGGCGCCCGATGTTCGCACAGCGCACACTTGTGCACTACCCGTACGACCCTGCCCCACCGCCCCAGCCGTGTCAACCCCCGGGAACGGGAGTCGTGAACGGACCGCGCGGCGCGGGCGCGCGGCGGGGGCGAGGGACGGCAAACCGGGGAAGGCAGCACGTCAGACGCCTGGGAATCCGCACGGCGCCGGTGAGTTGACGGTGCCCGGCGTCGCCGCGTGGGCGGGGCCGCGTCCATACGCGGGTATCGGCTCGGGCCCGCGGCGCGCGTGCCGGGCGCCTGATGGCCGGAGGGCTATGAATGGGGCGTCCGTCACCGGACCATGCGGCGGGACCTTCCCGGCCGGCGCCGCGCCCGTCTCCTCCGTACCCCCGCCTCAGAGAGGGATCCCCCGCCATGCCCACCGACCAGCAGCAGCAACC
This sequence comes from Streptomyces sp. SBT349, assembly GCF_001083795.1. Classification (GTDB taxonomy): domain Bacteria; phylum Actinomycetota; class Actinomycetes; order Streptomycetales; family Streptomycetaceae; genus Streptomyces. The sequence continues at coordinate 20,794 of NZ_LAVK01000003.1, read as the reverse complement.
GCCAGGCACCACCGCCGAGATGAGGCCCGTCCCCGACCACGGGGAGGAGAGCTACCGCGGCAGCGGCCGGCTGGCCGGCAAGGCGGCCGTGATCACCGGGGGCGACAGCGGAATCGGCCGGGCGGTGGCCATCGCCTTCGCCCGGGAGGGGGCCGACGTCGTCATCTCCTACCTGGAGGAGGACGAGGACGCCGAGGAGACCGTCCACTGGGTCGAGGACGCGGGCCGGAAAGGGGTGGCCATCCGCGGCGACCTCACCGATCCGGAGCACTGCCGGAACGTCATCGCCCGCGCCCATGACGAGGTGGACCGTCTCGACATCCTGGTGAACAACGCCGCCATGCAGCGGGTCTACCAGTCGCTGGAGGAGATCCCCGACGAGGAGTGGGACCGCACCCTCGCCACCAACCTGAGCGCCATGTTCCACCTCTGCAAGGCCGCGCTGCCCCGGATGACCTCCGGCGCGTCCATCATCAACAGCTCATCGGTGAACTCCGACACCCCCTCCCCCGGCCTTCTCGCCTACGACGTCACCAAGGCGGGCATCGCCAACTTCTCCGCGGCGCTGGCCCAACTGCTGGGCCCCCGGGGCATCCGCGTCAACAGCGTCGCGCCCGGCCCCGTCTGGACCCCGCTCATCCCCTCCACCATGCCCGCCGGGAAGGTCGCCTCGTTCGGCGAGAACACTCCCCTGGGGCGCCCCGGCCAGCCGGCCGAACTGGCCCCCGTCTACGTCCTGCTCGCCTCAGACGAGGCGGGCTACATCTCCGGCGCCCGCGTCGCGGTCACCGGCGGCAGGCCCGTTCTCTGACCGAGGCGCTCCGGCGAACGGCCGGGGGTCCGGTGCCGGGCCGGGCGCCGCTCGGCGGTCCGATACGGTGGCGGACGCCCCACCGAGACGGAGGCCCGATGGATGCGGCGGAAGCGATCGAGGTCCGGCCCGTCCCGGAGTTGCTCACCGACAACGCCGCACGGCACGGCGGGAAGCTCGCGTTCACCGACGACCGGCGCGGGGTGAGCTGGGCGGAACTGGAGCGCAGGACCGCCCGGTTGGCGGCGGGGCTGGACGTCGACCGCGGCGCCAGGGTGGCGTTCTGCCTGGACGACGGCGTCGAGCTCGTCGAGGGCCTCCTCGCCACCGTCCGGGCCGCCGCGGTCGGCGTGCCGCTGAGCCCCCGCGGCACCGACGCCGAACTCGCCGCGCTCTGGGAGGACTGCGATCCGGCCGTGCTGGTCACCGACCGGCGGAACCTGCCGCGGATAGCCCGGGTGACCGCCGGCCGGTCTCCGCGCCTGGTGGTGACCGGTGAGGGCGCGGCGCCGGACACCGTCTCGCACTTCGAGGCCCTCGCCACCCAAGGGCCGGCCGCGCCCCGTGACGACCTCGCCCTGGACGATCCGGCGTGGCTGCTCTACACGTCCGGCACCTCCGGGGCGCCCAGGGCCGCGGTGGCCAGCCAGCGCTCGGCCCTCTGGTCCCCGGTCGCCTGCTACCGACCGCGGCTCGGGCTGTCGGCGACGGACCGCCTGCTCTGGCCCCTGCCGCTGGCGCACACCTACGCCCACTCGCTCTGCGTGCTGGGCACGACCGTGGCCGGGGCGACCGCGCGGATCACCGCGTCACCGGACCCGGCGGAACTGGTACGGCTCATCGGTGAGTTCGCGCCGACCGTCCTGTGCGGCGTGCCGCTGACCTATCTGCGGCTGCTCGACGCCGGGCTGGGCGCGGTGCCCTCGCTGCGGCTGTGCGTCACCGCGGGCGCGCCCAGCGACCCGGAGCTGCGGGAGCGGGTCGAGGGGCGGTTCGGCGCCCCGCTGCTCGACGGCTACGGCAGCACCGAGACCTGCGGCAAGATCGCCATGGAGACGGTCGACGGGCCGCGCCCGCCCGGCGGCAGCGGGCCGCCGGTCCCCGGCATGGACATCGGGCTGGTCGATCCGGGGACGGGCCGGGACGCGACCGGCGCCGAGGGCGAGATCCGCGTGCGCGGTCCCGGCCTCATGCTCGGCTACCACAACCGGCCCGAGGCCACCGCCGAGGCGATGCGCGACGGCTGGTACCACACCGGTGACCTGGGACGGCTCGACGAGCAGGGCCGTCTGACCGTCACCGGCCGGGTGAACGACCGGATCGTACGCGGCGGCGAGAACGTCGACCCGGCCGAGGTGGAACAGGTGCTGCTCGGCCTGCCCGGCGTTCGCGACGCGGCCGTGGTCGCTCGGGCGCATCCCCTGCTCGGCGAGGTCCCGGTGGCGTTCGTGGTCCCGGCGGAGCAGACGCTCGATCCCGCGGGCCTGCTGCGGGCGTGCGCCACGGTGCTGTCCGCGCACAAGGTGCCCGAGGACGTCCTGTTCACGCCCGCCGTTCCGCGCACCGCCGGGGGCAAGCCGCGGCGGGCGGTGCTGCGCGAGGCGCTCGCCGCGCGTCCGGCCGAGCCGGCGCTCGCGCGGCTGGCCGACCGGACGCCCGGCGAGCGGCGGGCCGCGCTGACCGCCCTGGTGTGCGCGGAGACCGCGGCCGTCCGCGGGACGGCCGCCGAGCCGGGCGCCCCGGACGCCGGCACGTCCTTCGCCGATCTCGGGCTGACCTCACTGGACGCGATGACCCTGTGGCACCGGCTCGGCCTGCGCACCGGCCTGCGGCTGCCGGCGACGCTGGTCTGGGACCACCCGACCGCGGCCGAGGTCGCCGCCTACCTGGACACCCGGCTGCACGGCGGCGCCCCCGCGACGGCGTCGCCGCGGCGCGGGCCGGACGCCGAGCCGGTGGCGATCGTGGCCGTCGGCTGCCGTTACCCGGGCGGGGTGGACTCGCCCGAGGATCTCTGGCGGCTGGTGGCCGAGGGCGTGGACGCCACCGGCGACTTCCCCACCGACCGCGGCTGGGACGTCGCCGCCCTGCACCATCCCGACCCGGACCGGATCGGCACCACGTACACCCGGCGCGGCGGATTCCTCAGCGCCGCGGCGGACTTCGACCCGCTGTTCTTCGGCATCTCGCCGCGCGAGGCGCTGGCCACGGACCCCCAGCACCGCCTGCTCCTGGAGGTCGCCTGGGAAACGCTGGAACGCGCGGGCATTCCCGCGCCGTCCTTGCGGGGCACCGACACCGGGGTGTACGTCGGCCTGATGCACGCCAGTTACGGCAGCCGCGTGTCGGCGCACGAGCTGGAGGCGCACATCGGCATCGGCTCCTCGGGCAGCGTGGCGTCCGGCCGGATCTCCTACGTCCTCGGCCTGCGCGGCCCGGCCATGACCGTCGACACGGCGTGCTCCTCCTCACTGGTCGCCATGGACCTGGCCGCCGCGGCGCTGCGGGCGGGCGCGTGCACGCTCGCGCTCGCCGGCGGTGTGACCGTGATGTCGAGCCCGCAGCCGTTCATCGCGTTCAGCCGCCAGCGCGGCCTGTCCCCGGACGGCCGGTGCCGGTCGTTCGCGGCGGGCGCGGACGGCACCGCGTGGGCCGAGGGCGTCGGGCTGGTGCTGCTGGAGAAGCTGTCAGACGCGCGGCGGAACGGGCATCCGGTGCTGGCCGTGCTGCGCGGCTCCGCGGTGAACTCGGACGGCGCGTCCAACGGGCTGACCGCCCCCCACGGCGAGGCGCAGCGCGACCTGATCCGGCTGGCGCTGGCCGAGGCGGGACTGCGGGGGACGGACGTGGACGTGGTCGAGGGACACGGCACGGGCACCGCGCTCGGTGATCCGATCGAGGCGGGCGCCCTGCTGGCCACCTACGGCGCCGGCCGCGACCCGGACGACCCGGTGTGGCTGGGCTCGGTCAAGTCGAACCTCGGGCATACGCAGGCCGCGGCCGGGGTGGCGGGCGTGATCAAGATGATCGAGGCCATGCGGCACGGCGAACTGCCCAGGTCGCTGTACGCGGAGCAGCCGTCGCCGCATGTGGACTGGTCCGCCGGTGCGGTGCGGCTGCTCGACCGGGCGCGGCCCTGGCCGCGGCGCGAGGGGCCGCGACGGGCGGCGATCTCCTCGTTCGGCATCGGCGGCACCAACGCGCACGTGATCATCGAGCAGCCGCCGGACGTCGGCGCCGACGCCGACTCCGGCGTCGACTCCGGCGCCGGCACGGCCATCGGGTCCGGCCGGGGCCCGACCGAGCCGGCGCGCCGCCTGCCGATCGGGCCCTGGCTGGTCAGCGGCGGCGACGAGGCCGGTCTGCGCGCCCACGCGGCGAAGCTGGCGGCCACGCTCGCGGACGGGACCCGCGGAACCGGCGGAACCGGCCGGACCGGACAGGACGCGCTGGATGTCGCGTACTCGCTGGCGACCACCAGGGCGCCGCTGGCCCGCCGCGCGGCCGTGCTGGCCGCCGACGCCGACGGCCTGCTGGCGGGGTTGCGCGATCTGGCCGAGGGCACCGGCAGCCCCGCGCTGTACCGGGGAACCGCGCGGAGCAGGCCGAAGGTGGCGCTGCTGTGCGCGGGCCAGGGCGGTCAGCGGGCCCGGATGGGCCGCGAACTGGCCGCGTCCTTCCCGGTGTTCGGCGCGGCGTTCACCGAGGTGTGCGAGGCGTTCACGCCGTGGCTCGACCGGCGGCTGTCGGAGGTGATCGACGACCCCGACGGCGGCCCGCTGGACGGCACCGACTACGCGCAGCCCGCGCTGTTCGCCTTCGAGGTCGCCCTGCACGCGCTGCTCGCCGAGTGCGGCGTACGACCGGACTACCTGGTCGGTCACTCGGTCGGTGAGCTGGCCGCCGCCCACCTCGCCGGCGTGTTCTCCCGCGCCGACGCGGTACGGCTGGTCGCCGCGCGCGGCCGTCTGATGGCCGCCCTGCCCGCCAGCGGCGCGATGCTCGCGGTGCGCGCTCCGCTGGCCGAGGTGGCGCACCGGCTCGGCGAGGTGCCCGGGCGGGTCGCGGTGGCGGCGGTCAACGGGCCGATGTCCCTCGTGCTCTCCGGCGACGAGGAGGCGGTGGTCGAGCTGGCCGCCCGCATCGGCCACCCGGCCACCCGGCTCCGGGTCAGCCACGCGTTCCACTCCCCGCTGCTCGACCCGATGCTGGCCGAGTTCCGCGAGATCGCCGAGTCGGTGACCTACCACCGGCCGTCCGTCCCGGTGGTGTCCACGGTGACCGGCCGTCCCGAACCGGACGAGCTCGCCACCGCCGACCACTGGGTACGGCACGTCCGCGAGACGGTCCGGTTCGCCGACGCGGTGGAGTGGCTGGCCGACCAGGGGGTCACGGCCTTCGTCGAGGCGGGTCCCTCCGCCGCGCTCGGCGTGTCGGCGGAGGAGTGCGTGGCACCGGACGCGGGCGCGGTGTTCACGGCGTGCGCCGACCCCCGCGCGACGCTCGCGGCGCTGGCCGCCCTGCATGTGCACGGCGTGCCGGTGGACTGGCGGGCGGTGTACGCGGGCAGCGGTGCCCGTCGCCGCCCGCTGCCCACCTACCCCTTCCAGCGGCAGCGCTACTGGCTGGACGCCTCGCGGCACCGGGTCGCGGCCGGCCATCCGCTGCTGGGCGAGGAGCGGCCGGACGCCGACGGGCCCGGCGTCCGGCACACGGGAGTGCTGTCCACCGCCCGTCAGCCCTGGCTCGCCGACCATGTGATCGGCGGCCGGACACTGGTGCCCGCGTCGGTGTTCGCCGAGCTGGCCTGCCGCGCGGCCGGGGCGTCCGGCGCCGTGCGCCTGGCCGAACTGGCCTTTCACGAGCCGCTGATCCTCTCCGGGGCCGATCCGGCGCGGGTCCAGGTGGTCGCGGGCGCGGCGGACGAGGCGGGGACCCGCCCGGTCACCGTCTGGGCCCGCACCGCCGGCGCCACGGGGCCGTGGACCCGGCACGCCACCGCGGCGATCGCGCCTGCCGGCGCGCCACCCGCCGTTCCGCCGGGGGCGTGGCCGCCCCCGGGCGCGGAGGAGATCCCGGTCGACTACCCAGGCCTCGCCCCGTACGGCCACCGCTACGGGCCCGCGTTCCGCGCGGTGACCGCCCTGTGGCGCCGTGGGGCGGAACTCTTCGCCGACGTGGCGCTCCCGCCCGGGGAGGCGGCGACCGCCGGCTCGTACGCCCTGCATCCGGCGCTGCTCGACGCCGCGCTGCACGCCGCGCTGCTGGCCGAACGACCGGACGAGCCGCGGGCCCCGCTCGCCTGCACCGGCGTGACCGTGTACACGACCGGTGCCACCGCCGCGCGGGCCCGTCTGCGGCGGCTGGGACCGGACGAGTTCCGGATCACCCTCACCGACCCGGCCGACCGGCTACTCGCCGCGATCGAGTCCGTGGTCACCCGGGCGATCCCCGCGGTGCCCGCCACCCGCGCCGAGGTGTACCGGCCTCTCTGGCGGCCCGCCGCGCCGGCCGGCGACGCGGGCGCGGAGCACGAACTGCTCGACGTTGCACGCCTGGCCGCGGGCCTGCCCGAGGGCGCCGACCTGCCCGAACGCGTCCGGGACCTCGTCACGGCCACGCTGGCGCGGGTGCGCGACTGGGTCTCCGACGCGCGGCCGGGCCGCCTGCTGATCCTCACCCGCAACGCCACCGGAGACGATCCGGACCTGGCCGAGGCCGCGGTCGCCGGGCTGGTGCGCAGCGCCCAGTCCGAGCACCCCGGCCGGATGGCGCTGGTGGACCGCCGCGGCCGTCCCGCCTCCCCGGAGGCCCTGGACGCGGCGCTGCGCACCGGCGAACCCCAGGTCGCGCTGGGCGACGGCGTCGTCCTGGTGCCCCGGCTGACCGCCGCGGATCCGCGGACCGCCGAGGCGCCCGCCCTGGATCCCGAGGGCACGGTCCTGATCACCGGCGGCACCGGCGGGCTCGGTGCGAGCCTCGCCCGGTATCTCGTGGCCGAACGCGGGGTCCGCCATCTGCTGCTGGCCGGCCGCGGCGGCCGGGTCCCCGCGTGGGTGGCCGATCTGCCGGCCACCGTGACCGTGGTGGCGTGCGACGTGAGCGGGCGGGCGGCCGTCGACGCCCTGGTCGCGGCCTGCCGACCGGCGCTGACCGCGGTGTTCCATCTCGCGGGGGTGGTGGACGACGGCGTGGTGGACGCCATGACCCCGCGCCGGGTGGCGGCCGTACTGGCGCCGAAGGCGGACGGCGCCTGGCATCTGCACGAGGCGACCAGGGATCTCGGGCTGTCCGCGTTCGTGCTGTACTCCTCGGCCGCCGGCGTGCTGGGCCGGCCGGGGCAGTCGAACTACGCGGCCGCGAACGGGTTTCTCGACGCGCTCGCCCGCCACCGGGTCGCCCGCGGCCTGCCCGCGCAATCCTTGGCCTGGGGTCCGTGGTCCGCCGCGGACGGCGGAGGAATGGCGGGCCGGGTCGCGCCGCTCGGTCTCGGCGAGGGCGGCATCCGGCCGGTCACCGAGCGGGAGGGCATCGGCCTGCTCGACGCCGCGCTGCGCCGTGCGGAGCCGGTGCTGGTGCCGCTCCCGCTGGATCCCGCGGCCGCCGGCGGCCCGTCCGGACCGCCGGTCCTGGCGGACCTGGCGGACCTGGCGCGTGCGCGTCCGTCTCCGGAGGGGACGAGCGCCGCCCCGTCGGCCACCGCGCAGGCGCCCGGCGCCTGGCGCGAGCGGCTCGCCGCCGTTCCGGCGCGGGAGCGCGAGAGCGTGCTGACCGAGCTGATCCGTGCCGAGCTGGCCGCGGTGCTGGGCTTTCCGGACCCGTCCGCGTTCCCCGCCGACCGGGAGTTCGGCCGGCTCGGCTTCGACTCCCTGACCGCGGTGCAGGTCCGCAACCGGCTCAGCGCGTTCACGCGCGTGCGGCTGGCGCCGACGGTCGTTCTCGACCACCCGACGCTCGCCGCGCTGGCCGCGCATGTCCACGCCGAGCTGCGAAACGGCGGGGGCCTGCCGGGGACCGGGGCCGAAGCGGGGGCAGGGCCCGACGCCGAGAGCCACGCTCCGCCGCCGTCCTACCGGTTGAGCGCCGTCTACCACCGGGTCCTGCGCGAACGGGGCCCGCTGGAGGCGATGGCGCTGCGCTACTTCGCGTCCTCCGCGGTGCCGTCCTTCGCCGCGGCCGAGCGCGCCCGGCATGCCGTCCCCCCGGTTCGGCTGGCCCGTGGCGAGGGCACCGCGCTGGCGTACATCCCGGATTACCTCACGCCCCACCACCGCGTCCCCGCCGGCCTGGCCGAGCGGTTCGACGGCGAACGCGACCTGTTCCTCCTGGAACATCCCGGATTCGGCGGCCGCCGGGCGGTACCGGACAGCGTGGCCGCGCTGGTGCGCGCGCACGCCGACACGGTGGACGCGCTGTCGCCCGGCCGACCGGTCGTCCTCGTCGGCTTCTGCGCCGGCGGCGCCGTCGCGCACGCCGTGGCCCGTTACCTCGCGAGCGCGGGGCGGCCACCGGCCGGCGTGGTCCTGCTCGACTCGCACGCCGGCGTGCTGCGCCGCGACGACGCGCGGGCGCTGGCCCTGATGGCCGCCGGCGCCGCCCTGCCGGACGAGCTGGTCGAGCAGTTCGACGACTCGTTGCTGATCGCCGGCGGTGGCTATGCGCGGGTGCTGGAGGACTGGCGCCCCGAACCGTCGCCGGTTCCGGCCCTCCTGCTCCGCGGCCGGCCGACGGCGGAGATGCGGCGGATCGACGCCGACCGGGACTGGCGCCCGCACTGGCCGCTGCCCCACGACGTCGTCGACGTCCCCGGCGACCACTACTCCCTCGTCCACCGCGACGCCGACACCACGGCCGCGGCGATCCGCGCCTGGCCGGCCGGGTGAGAGCACGTGAGAACAGGAGATCCCCGATGACCCCGGACTACGACCTGATCGTGGTGGGCGGCGGCCCGGCCGGCTCGACCGCGGCGACCGCCGTGGCCATGCGCGGTCACCGGGTGCTGCTCCTGGAACGGGAGACGTTTCCGAGATACCAGATCGGCGAGTCGCTGCTGCCCGCCACCGTGCACGGCCTGTGCCGCATCCTCGGCGTCGCCGACGAGGTCGCCCGGGCGGGCTTCACACCCAAACGCGGCGGCACGTTCCGCTGGGGGCGCGACCCACGGCCGTGGCAGTTCTCCTTCTCCATGACGCCTCGCCTGCCCGAGCCGACGGCGACCGCGTTCCAGGTGGAACGCTCCCGGTTCGACGAGATCCTGCTGCGCAACGCGGGCCGCGCCGGGGTCGAGATCCGCGAGGGCAGCCCGGTGCGGCGCCTGGTGGCCGACGGCGAACGGGTGCGCGGCGTCGAGTACACCGACCCCGGGGGCACCCCGCGCACGGCGCACGCCCCCTTCGTCATCGACGCGTCCGGCAACACCAGCCGGATCCACGGCCGGGTCGGCGGTGCGCGCGTGTACTCCGAGTTCTTCCGCAACCTGGCCGTGTTCGGCTACTTCGCGGGCGGGCGCCGGCTCCCCGAGCCGAACAGCGGCAACATCTTCTGCGCCGCCTTCGACGCGGGCTGGCTCTGGTACATCCCGCTGCGCGACGACCTGACCAGCGTCGGCGCCGTCATCGCGCCGGAGCACACCCCGGCGGTCCAGCGCGATCCGCGCGCCGCCTGGCGGGACATGATCCGCGCCTGCCCCGAGGTCGGACGGCTGCTGGCGGACGTGCCGGTCGCGACCGAGCCACCCTACGACCGGGTGCGGGTGCGCAAGGACTACTCCTACTGGAAGAAGGCGTTCTGGGCGCGCGGGGTCGCGCTGGTCGGCGACGCCGCGTGCTTCGTGGATCCGGTGCTCTCCTCGGGGGTGCACCTGGCCACCTACGGCGCCCTGCTGGCCGCCCGCGCGGTGAACGCCGCGCTGGACGGCAGCGTGCCCGAGGCGCGCGGCTTCGCCGAGTTCGAGGCGCGCTACCGCCGCGAGTACGCCGTGTTCTACGAGTTCCTCATGGCGTTCTACGACATGGAACGCGACGAGCGCTCGTACTTCTGGTCGGCGAAGAAGGTGGCCCGGGTGGACACCGGCGAGGCCGCCGCGTTCGCCGAGCTGGCCGGCGGGCTGGTGTCCGGCGACGCGGCGGTGGTCGGCACCCAGCGGCTCGGCGCCCACTGGCGTTCCGCGGCGGCCGAACTGGACGGCGCGGTGGGCCGGTTGGCGACCGCGGGCGACCGCGTCAATCCGCTGCTCTCCTCCCGGGTCGTCGGCGCGACCTTCCGTACCGGCAACGAGCTCCAGGAGCAGGCGCTGTACGGCGGTCCGCTCGACGACCCCGGCCCCGCCGCCTCCGGGGGACTCGCCGTCACCGCGGACGGTCTGGCCTGGACCCTGCCATGAGGTCGCCGACCCCCGGCCGGCCGGCGGCGGTGTGGTGTAGTGCGGGAGAGTCCGAGAACCACCTCCGTCCTCACCTGGAGTCACCGATGTCCGTTCGCCGTGTCATGCCCGTCGTCCCGTCGGAGGCCGCCGCGGAAGAGAGCCGCGAGTTCTATGGCCGACTGGGCTTCGAGGAGGTCATGAACCTGGGGTGGATCATGACGCTTGCCTCCCCCACCCTGCCGGCGGCGCAGATCAGCTTCATGACCAGCGACGAAACCGCCCCGGTCATCCCCGACATGAGCATCGAGGTGGATGACGTGGACGCGGCCTACGCCGCCCTGCAGGAGAGCGGCGCGGACATCGTCCATCCGCTCCAGGACGAGGAGTGGGGCGTGCGGCGGTTCTTCGTCCGTGACCCCAACGGCCGGGTGCTCAACGTGCTGAGCCACCGCTGAGCCCGGCCGCGGAGCGGCGGCCGGCGCGCCTGAGGCTCAGCCCAGGATGCCGCGGTCGTACGCCACGGCCACCGCTGCCGCCCGGTCGTTGACCCTCAACTTCCTGTACAGATGGGTCAGATGGGTCTTGACCGTCGCCTCGCTGATGAAGAGCTCCCGGGCGATCTCGCGGTTCGAGGTGCCCCTGGCCACCAGTTCGAGCACCTCGCGCTCGCGGGCCGAGAGCACCTCGGCCGCGGGGGTGGCGGGGTTCCTGACGGCGCCGACGAGGCGGGACGCGACGGCGGGCGACAGGACGGTGCGGCCCTCGGCGGCGGCGCGGACCGCCGTGAACAGGTCGTCGCGGGGCGCGTCCTTGAGGAGGTAGCCGGTGGCGCCCGCCTCGATCGCGGGGATGGTGTCGGAGTCCGTGTCGTACGTGGTGAGGACGAGGACCTTGGCGCGGGCGCCGCGCCGGGTGAGGTCGGCGATCGCCTCGACGCCGCTGCCGGCGGGCATGCGCAGGTCCATCAGGACGACGTCCGGGTCCAGGCGCAGGGCGAGTTCGACCCCCTCGGCACCGCCCGCGGCCTCACCGAGGACGGCGAAGCCGGGATCGGAGGCGAACATGCCGCGCAGGCCGTCCCTGACGACGGGGTGGTCGTCGACGATCAGCAACGTGATGGTCCGGTCAGCCATGGCGCACCAACGGTACGCGGGCGCTGATCGCGGTGCCCTGCCCCGGCTCCGACTCGACGGCGACGGTGCCGGCGATGCGTTCGGCGCGGGCGCGCATCCCGTCGAGGCCGAAGCCGCCGCTGCCGGTGCGCGTCGCCGCGGCGAGGGGGTCGAAGCCGCGGCCGTCGTCGCGTATGTCCAGGGTGACCTCGTCGCCCATGTAGGAGAGGGTGACGCCCGCGCGGGCGGCGCGGGCGTGGCGGCCGGTGTTGGCGAGGGCCTCCTGGGCGATCCGCAGGAGGGTGGCGGCGACCTCGTCGTGCAGCGGCTCCTCGGTGCCGGTGACGGTGAGCCGGGCCGCCACGCCGGTGCGCTCGGACCACTCGCCGACGGTCTTCTTCAGCGCCTCGGGGAGCGTGTCGTGCTCCAGGGCGGCGGGAGAGAGGTTCGCCACGGAGCGCCGGGCCTCGCCCAGGGAGTGGCGGGCCAGCGCCTGGGCGCGGCCCACGTGCTCGCGGGCCAGGTCCGGATCGGCGGTGGAGGAGACCACCTGGAGCTGGGCGATGATGCCGGTCAGGCCCTGGGCGATGGTGTCGTGGATCTCGGCGGCGAGGCGGCGTCGCTCGTCGGCGACGCCGGCCTCCCGCGCCTGGAGGACGAGTTGGGCGTGCAGGGCGGCGTTCTCGGCGAGGGCCTTCTCCAGGGCGGTGATGGTCTCGGCCCGCTCCTCGGCCTTCTCGGCCTCCTTGGCACCGAGGTGGTTGAGGCTGATGGCGAGCGTCGCGTTGAAGACGAGCAGCGCGCCGAAGACCACCCATTGCATCGGCGAGTCCGGCGGCAGTCCGCCGGACTGGGAGCCCGCCAGGGCGACGGCGGTGACCATGATCCCGGCCCGGGCGGCGCGCGGCGGCAGCAGTTGCGCGGCGTCGAAGTAGCCGAGGCAGGCATAGATCGCGAAGAAGGAATTGAACCAGGTCAGGGCGAAGGCGAGGGCGGTGCGCAGCACGAAGTAGACGCGACCGGCCGTGGTCCCCTCCGGCAGCAACGGGGTGCCGGCCCCCCGTTCCGCGTCGGCCGCGTGTTCGCCCGGGGCCGCCGCCAGCAGCCGCGGCATGGCCCGGGACCACCACGCCTGCACGGCCAGCGTGGCGAGGAGCAGAGCCCCCGCGACGTACATCTCCCACCGGGTCATGATCAGGGGGGCGGCCACGGATCCGAGGAGCGTGGCGAGGCCCAGCAGGGCGTACGGCCCGTACCGGAAGAACTGCGCCCAGCGCTCCTCGACCGTCATCGTCATGGCACGAGCTACTCCCACGTGAACCAGCGGCGGGCCGCGGCGATCAGCAGGACCGCCCACAGCGCCATGACCCCCAGGTGTGTCCAGTCAGGCCAGTCTCCCGCGGCGGCCTCGTCGAGGGCCTGTGCGGCGGCGCCCAGCGGGGTGAGGCTCACGATGCGCTGGAGCACGTCGGGCATGGCCGCGACCGGCAGCCAGACACCGGAGGCGAACATCGCCGGGAAGAACACCGCCGAGCCTACTGCCTGGGTGATCTTCGTGGTGCGGCAGACGGCGGAGATGGTGGCGCCGAGCGCCAGGGTGGCCAGGGTGACGAGAGCGAGCGCCACCAGGTATCCGAAGAGCTGGCGGGGCAGGGCCACGTCGAGCACGATCCGGCCCACGGCGAGGGCGAGCAGCGCGGAGACCGCGATGGCCGCGCCGTGCAGCGCGATCTGCGCGCCGATGAGGGAGCCGGGCCGCACGGGGGTGCTGGACATGCGGCGCAGGATGCCGCGCTCGCGGTAGCCGGTGAGGACGGGCGGCATGGTCTGGAGGCCGGCCGTGATCACGGCGAGCAGGATGGCGACGGGGACGTAGAGGTCCACGACGCGCAGGCCGCCCAGTTCGGCCGAATGCTCCCGGTTGGAGGGGATGGCGCCCAGGATGCACAGCAGGATCGCGGGGAAGGCCAGCACCCAGAAGAGGGCGGCGGGCTCGCGCAGGATCAGGCGTCCCTCCGCCTTGAGGACGGCGGTGGCGCTGCCCTTGACGGCCGCCGTGCGGCCGGGGTTGCGGCCGAGGTTGAACGTGGTCATGCGTCCGGTCCCGTCAGGTCGAGGTAGGCGTCGTCCAAGGTGGCCTCGGTGACGCGGAGTTGGTGGGCGGAGACGCCCTGCCCGGCGAGCAGCGAGAGCACGGCGTGCACCGTCTCGTCCGTGCCGTTGACCACGATCCGGCCGTCCTCGTGCGTCACGGACGCGACCGAGGGCAGTTCCGCCAGCAGCCGCACGTCGAGCGGGGCGGAGGGCGTGAAGGAGATCGCCGTGCTGCCCGCGGTGCGTCCGATCAGCCCGGACGGGGTGTCCAGTGCGGTGATCCGGCCCTTGTCGATCAGGGCTATCCGGTCGCACAGGCGCTGTGCTTCCTCCATGAAGTGCGTGACCAGCAGCACGGTGACCCCGCTGTCGCGAATGTCCTGGATGAGCCGCCAGGTGTCGCGGCGGGCTCGCGGGTCGAGGCCGGTGGTCAGCTCGTCCAGTACGAGGATGCCGGGCTTGCCGACCAGGGCGAGCGCGATGGACAGGCGTTGCTTCTGGCCGCCGGAGAGCTTCGCGAACCGGGTGCGGAGTGTGTCGTTGAGTCCGAGGCGCTCGGCGAGGGCGCGCCAGTCGGCGGGGTCCGGGTAGCAGGCGGCGTACAGTTCGAGCGCCTCCCTGACGGTGATCTTGGGCTGTAGTTCGCTCTCCTGGAGCTGCGCGCCCAGGATGCGGGTGACGGAGTCGCGGTCGGCGACGGGGTCGTACCCGGCCACGCGGACGCTGCCGGCGTCGGGGCGCCGTAGTCCTTCCACGCACTCGACCGTGGTGGTCTTGCCCGCGCCGTTGGGGCCGAGGATCCCGAAGATCTCTCCCTTCTCGACGGTGAAGGACACGCCGTCGACGGCCTTCCTTCCCGCGTAGCCCTTGTGCAGGCCGCTGACTTCGATGATTGCCATGGGAATGAGCGTGCCGCGGCGGGACGGGGGCGGACATCGCCCATCGCGCTCGAAGGAGCATCAGCCGATCGGCTGATGGCGCGTGCCCGCCGGGGGGTGGTGTGCGGTGGGGTGGGGCAGAACGGTCTCCGACAGGGAGACCGGCACGGCCGGGCAGGCGCACGACACGGGAGTGGAACATGGCTCGTAGGACCGAGGCTCTGGTCATTCAGCACATGGCGGCCGGTGGTCCCGGTCGGTGGGCCGGGTGGCTCGCCGAGGGCGGGCTCGATCTGCGCGTCGTGCGGGCCTACGCCGGAGAGCCGTTGCCCGGCAGGCTGGACCACGCGGCGCTGCTCGTTCTCGGCGGCGCCTATCTGCCGGACGACGACGAGCGAGCGCCCTGGCTGGCCCCGGCGCGGCGGCTGGTGCGGGACGCGCTGGACCGGGAGATCCCGATGGTCGGCATCTGTCTCGGCGGACAGATGCTGGCGAGCGTCGCCGGCGGAGCCGTGCGGGCGGAGCACGGGGAGCCGGAGTTCGGGAGCACGCGGCTGACGCTGCGCGGCGAGGCGGCGGAGGACCCGCTGTTCCGCCGGTTGCCGCCGCGTCCCGTGGCGATCGAGAACCACGTGGACGCGATCGTCCGGCTGCCGGAGGGCGCGCGGTGGCTGGCGGAGAGCGACCGGTGCCCGTATCAGGCGTTCCGGGTCGGCGAGGCGGCGTGGGGCGTTCAGTTCCATCCGGAGAGCGACCCGGAGCGGATCGCCCAGTGGTCAGCCGGGCGGCTCGCGCGTCATGGGGTGGACCGGGAGGCACTGCACCGTCGCGCCGTCGCGGACGACCCCGCCCTCGTCGAGGTCTGGCGCGAGGTGGCCCTGCGCTTCGCGGCGTTCGCCGCGAGGCGCGGCCGGGACCCCCGCTGATCCGGCTCGGTCCGGGCCGTCCCCGCGTCTACGGCGAGCAGTCGCCGTCCGACTCGGCCAGACCGGTGTGGGCGCCCGCCGTCCGGCTGACGACGTCCGGCACGCAACCGGCGTCATCGAGGCTGTAGGAGTACGGGATGCTGACGGTCGTGGTGGACTGCGGGTCCGGGCCGGCGGGGTTGTTCTCGTCACCGGGGCTGGACCAGGTCACGTTGTCGAAGACGTTGCCGCCGACCTGCCAGTAGCCGGCCTCGTCGGTGTAGAAGGTGCCCAGGACGTCCTTGGAGTCCTCGAAGTAGTTGTTGTCCACCCTGGCGCGAGCTCCGGCTCGGGAGTTGATCCCGGACTCGTGGAGGCTCACGTAGTGGTTGTTGTAGATGTGGGCGGTGCCACCGCGCAGCAGGGGGGTGCGGGAGTCGATGTTCTCGTAGAGGTTGTGGTGGTACGTGACGAAGCCGTTCGAGCGGTCGCTCTCGCTGGACCCGACGAGCCCTCCGCGGCCGGAGTCGCGCAGGATGCTGTAGGAGAGGGTCACGTACTGGGTGTTGTCCTTCATGTCGAAGAGGCCGTCGAAGCCCTCCGACTCCCCGCCCGACGCCTCCAGGGTGACGTGGTCGACCCAGACGTTGCGGACGTCGCTCTCCATGCCGATGGCGTCGCCGCCGTTGGACGTGGGCGAGCCGGACTTCTTGACGTTCCGGACGGTCACGTTCTGGATGATGATGTTGCTGGCCTCGCGCACGTGGATGCCCAGCTGGTCGAAGACGGCTCCGCTGCCGACGCCGATGATCGTGACGTTGCTGATCTGCTTGAGCTCGATCACGCCCGCGGCGGTGTTGCAGCTGTCGCCCGACACCTTGCTGGTGTTGCCGTGGTTGATGGTCCCCTCGACCTCGATGATGATCGGGGTCTCGCTGCTGGCCCGGCCGCACAGGGCCGCGTGGATCGCGGTTCCCGTGGTGGCCCGGACCGTCTGCCCGCCCGCGCCGCCGGTCGTCCCGCCGTTCTGGGTCGCGTAGCCGGTGGCGCTGCCGGCCGCCGCCGACGCTTCGGGCATCGACAGGAACGCACCGGTCGCGGTCGCTATGGCCATCGAGGCCAGCACCGCGGAGAGTCGCAACGCCATTGAACGTCTCATCCTTGGCTCGCCTTTCGTCGTCGAGTACAGCGAGGCGGGCGGCCCCCGGGCGCGAGACCTCGACTCGGTAAGCGCTTACCCTCACGGAGCGGAAGGCCCCTGGTCATTCGGGCCACTCGGACGGTAAGCGTAGGGGGGAGAATCGGCACGATTCCGCGCACCGCGAGGACAATACCGATCATCCGCGACCCGGTCCGCGCATGGCCCGGCAGCGCAGGGACGAGGGGCGGGGCGGCGTCCGGGGACGACTCTGTGACCCAGCTCTGGGGCCAAGTCCTGTGACCCAGCCCTGTGACCCACGCCACACGCGGTTCCTGTCAGCAATCGGGGCGCTGTTCCGCTCAACCCACCGAGGGAGCAAGCGAACCGACAGGAGCGCCACATGAAGCACCGCATCGTCCTCCTCGGCGCCGGCTATGCCGGGGCCTACACGGCGGGGATCCTGGCCCGCCGGCTGTCCCCGGCGGACACCGAGATCACCGTGGTCAACGCCGAGCCGGACTTCGTCCAGCGGATGCGCCTGCACCAGCTCGCGGCCGGCCAGGAGATCGCGGCTCCGAAGCTCGCCGACGTCTTCGCGGGCACGGGGATACGGCTGCGCCTGGCCCGTGTCACCGCCGTCGACCCCGAGCGCCGGGTCGTCGCCGTGGCCCATGCCGACGGCGGTAGCGGCGAGCTCGGCTACGACACGCTCTTCTACGCGCTCGGCAGCCGCGTCGCCGACCACGGCGTCCCCGGCGTGGCCGAGAACGCCTTCGACGTCGCCGGCCGGCCCTCGGCGCTGACCCTGCGCGAGCGCCTGGACGGCCTGGAGCGGCGGGGCGCGGGCGGGAGCGTGCTGGTCGTCGGTGACGGGCTGACCGGCATCGAGACCGCCACCGAGATCGCCGAATCCCGGCCCGGCCTGCCGGTGACGCTGGTCGCCCGCGGCGAGCTGGGCGCCCGGCTCGCCGTCGGGGCCGGCGGCCACCTGCGCCGGGCCTGCGACCGGCTGGGCATCACCGTCCTGGAGCACACCACCGTCGAAGCCGTCGAGGCGACGCGGGTGCTGTGCGCCGACGGCACCGCCCTGGCGTCCGACGCGACCGTGTGGGCGGCCGGGTTCGCGGTCAGCCCCATCGCCGCCGCCGGCGGTCTTGAGGTCACCGCGAACGGCCGGATCGTCGTCGACCGCACCATGCGGTCGCTCTCGCACCCGGACGTCTACGCCGTCGGCGACAGCGCCCACGCCATCGGCGACAACGGCCGGCCGCTGCCGATGTCCTGCGCCTCGGCGGGCTACACCGGCCGGCAGGCCACGGACGCGATCGTGGGACGCCTGACCGGCCGCGGTATCGAGAACACCAGGCTGGTCTACGCGTACAACGCCATCAGCCTCGGGCGGCGGGACGGGATCCTGCAGAGGGTCGACGACGAGGCGCGGCCGAGGCCGACGTACGTGGGCGGCCGGAAGGCCGCGCGGATCAAGTGGGGCATCGTCACGGCCGCGCTGTGGAGCTCCTCGCACCCGACCTTCGGCCTGCCCAGGCGCACGCGCCGCCTGGCCGCCGTGCCGGATGGATCCGCGCATACGCCGGCCGGGCAGGCGGTCGCCTAGCCGCCTAGGGTGGTTCGCGTGGACGGCGCCGCCGCTGATCGCTTCGACACCGGCCGGTTCGAGGCCAGCCGGAACCGGCTGGCCCCGCTGGCGTACCGGCTGCTGGGCTCCGCCGCCGACGCCGAAGACGCCGTGCAGGACGCGTTCCTGCACTGGCAGGCCGCCGACCGGCGGCGGATCAAGGTGCCGGAGGCGTGGCTGACCAGGGTCGTCACCAACCTGTGCCTCGACCGGCTCCGCTCGGCACAAGCCCGCCGCGAACGCGCCGTCGGCGCCTGGCTGCCCGAACCGCTCCTCGACGGCGACCCGATGCTCGGCCCGGCCGACACGTTCGAGCAGCGCGAATCGGTCTCCCTGGCCGTGCTGACGCTCATGGAACGCCTGTCCCCCGTCGAGCGGGCCGTCTACCTCCTGCGCGAGGCGTTCTGCCACAGCCACGCCGAGATCGCCGAGATCCTCGGCGTCACAGAGTCCGCGAGCCAGCAGCACCTCCACCGGGCCCGGCACCGCATCACCGCCGCGCGCCGCCGCGGCAACGGCAGCGGCAACGGCGACGGCGACCCGGCATCCGCCCGCAGGATCGTCGAGGAATTCCTCGCCGCCGCCTCCTCGGGCCGCACCGAACGGCTGGTGGCGCTGCTCACCGACGACGCGACCGCGATCTCCGACGGCGCCCGCGGCCTGGCCGGGACGCTGCTGCGGTATGACACTCCGCAGGGCATCGCGGCCGTCGCACGGGCCGGTTTCACACCGACACCCGCGAAACGGCGCTTCGCCGGCGGCACGCCCGCCATCCACTACGCGCGCGTCAACGGCGCCCCCGCCATCCTCTTCGTGCCCGGCGACGAGGTCGTCGGCGTCGTGGCGTTCGACATCACCGGCGGCAGGATCGCGACCGTGCGCGGCATCGCCCACCCCACCCGCCTCGCCCGCCTCACCGCGGCCTGGCGGCAGCACGAACCGGACGCGCCGCTCATCCCCCGGTGGTGACCCGACGCCGACCGCGGCGAGGCGCGGCCAGGCGCGGCACCCGCGCCCGACGCCTCGCGCCCGACGCCTCGCGCACGCTGCCCGGAAGTCTGCCCCCGCGTCCCTGCCGTGCCGCACGCGTCGCCGGGAACACTGCCGTCGTGCGCATGCTCCGACAAGCCGAGGGCCTCCCCGCCCGGCGGTCCACCGCCCGTGACCTCCTCACCGAGACCGTTGCCGGGGAGGGGTCATGAGCGCGGTGGTCGTCGCGGGCGCGATGCTCCGGTGCTCGTTCGGGCTCTCCCCCGCCCCTCTCGCGGTGCCGCCCCGGGGAGTCACGGCGTCGGGAAGGCCGGTCGCCCGGATCGACGACATCCGGCCGGTGGCGAACCTGGCGCCGTTCGGCCTGTGCAACAGCCGCACCAATCCGGCGGTGGTGGCGGCCACCGCCGCCGCGGCGGGGGTGCCGACCCCGGCGCCGTGCGTCCCGGCGGTGTCCGCGCCCTGGGCCCCGGGCTCCCCGACCGTGCTGGTCGCCCGGGTGCCCGCGCTCACCGCCCGCTCAACGTGCGTATGCCTGTGGGCGGGCGCGATCACCGTCCTCGACGCGGGCCAGCGCACCACGCGGGTGGCCGGCTAGGAGGTGCCCGGACAGCGCGGGCTCAGCCGCCGAGCTGGTCCGGGCCCTTCTCGCCACGCCGGTAGACGGAGACATGGGACCGCGACTCGGCGGTGAACTCGGCTCCGTGCCAGTCCGCGTGCCGGGACTCCAGCCGGAAGCCGGCCAGCCGGGCCATGAGATCGAGCTCCGTCGGCCAGATGTAGCGGTGCGGGCTGCGGAACATCCGCGTCTCCTCGCCGTCGCCGAACCAGAAGTGGTGGGAGACGACGTGCTGGCGCAGCACGTCGTAGGCGTCCAGGACGAAGTGGCCCGTCCCCGACTCCCCGCCGACCACGGCCTGCTGGCCGGGCGGCAGCTTCCGCAGTTCGGGGACCCACAGCTCGATGACGAACCGTCCACCCGGTGCCAGGTGGCGAGCGGCGTTGCGGAAGCACGCGACCTGCTCGTCCTGGGTGAGCAGGTTGGAGATCGTGTTGTAGACGAGGTAGACCAGCTGGAACGTTCCCGGGGCGCGGGCGGTCGCCATGTCACCGGCGACGACCGGGATCGTCGCCTCGTCCACCTTGGTCCGCAGTCGGTCCACCATCGGCTGTGACATCTCGACGCCGGTGACCGGCACGCCACGTCGTGCCAGGGGGACGGCCACCCGGCCGGTGCCGATGGCGAACTCGAGCGCCGGTCCGCCCTCGGCGAGCTCGGCCAGGCGATCCACCGTCGGCTCCAGCACCTCCGGCGCGAACATGCCGGTGCCGGGCGTGTCGTAGCCGTGGGCAACGTCGGTGTTCCAGATCTCTTCCTGTCGCATGCCGTCCAACGATCCCCGGGGTGATCACCCGTGTCGACGGGTTTTCGATCACCGTGGATCCCCCGGCGCCCCCTCAGGGCAACGCGCCCCAGGTGCCGTTGACGAAGAGCGACTCCTCGCAGGTGCTGGGCGTGGGTCCGTCGGGCGGGTTCCCCGGCTGATGGCAGGTCACCGACATCTCGATGGTGCTGCCCGGCGGCGCCTCGATCGGGGTCACCCAGTGGTTGTCGTGGCTGCGGAAGTTCTCCAGGGCCAGCGAGGTGACGGTCCTGTCGTCGATGGTGACGCGCAGGGTGCCGGTGTCCCCCTGCGGCGCGTCGGCCACGATGTCGGTGATCAGCAGGAAGCCGTCGTCGGGCACCTCGAAGACCGCCGTCTCGCTCTCGCCCGGAGCCAGGCTCGTCTCCAGCACGGTGGCGAACGCGTCGCCCTCGGCCCCGGCGCCCCCCTCGGGGCCCCCCCCCCCCCCGCCGCCCCC